>JBPYFM010000193.1:0-17655 GCA_051986435.1 Solirubrobacterales bacterium
TCGACCAGCGCCGCTTTGCTGTCCATCATCGCGGCCCCGGTGCGGTCCCGGAGCGCCTTCACATCGGCGGCGGAAATCGACGCCATCACGAATCCCCTTTCTGGGTGTCGGTGGTCTCATTGCTCTCTGCCGCGGGAGCATCATCTGCGGCGGCCGGCGCCGCGTCAGCTTTGGGAGCCTCCTGAGCCGGGGCGGCGGCAGGGGCGGCCTCAGCTTTCGGCGCCTCAGGCGCGGGCGCGGCTTTCGCGGCGGCCTCGGCGGCGGCTTTCTGTTTCTCGGCCTCGGCTTTGGCAGCAGCCTGTTTGGCCGCTTCTTCCTCGGCTTCCTTGGCCTGCTGCGCCTGGATCCGGGCTTTCTCCTCTTCCTCCCGTTTCTTGCGCTCTTCCTCGTCGCGTTTGCGCCGCTCCATCTCTTCGGCGATCCGCTTCTCCTCCTGCACGCGCCAGGCCGAGGAGCCCTCCTCGACCGCGCCGCCGATCGTGCCGATGATCAGCTGGCAGGAGCGGATCGCGTCGTCGTTGCCGGGAATCACGTAGTCGACCGGCGTCGGATCGCAGTTGGTGTCGACCAGGCCGATGATCGGGATCCGCAGGCGGGCCGCCTCGTGGACCGCGATCTCCTCGGTTTTCAGGTCGGTGACGAAGACCGCGTCGGGCAGCCGGTCCATGTCACGGACGCCGCCGAGGTTGAACTCGAGCTTCGCGAGTTCGGCCTCCATCCCCATCCGCTCCTTGGTCGGCAGGAGGTCGAGTTTGCCCTCCTCTTTCCAGCCGTTCAGCTCGTGGAGGCGGGCGATCCGGCCCGACATCGTCTGGAAGTTGGTCAGCAGGCCGCCCAGCCAGCGCTTGTTGACGTACGGCATCTTGCAGCGTTCGGCCCATTCCTGGATCACGTCGCGCGCCTGCTTCTTGGTGCCGACGAAGAGGATCGTGCCGCCGCCGGAGGCGAGCTCACCGGCGAAGCGGCGGGCGTTCTCCAGCAGCGCCTCGGTCTGGAGGAGGTCGATGATGTGGATCCCGTCGAGCTCGCCGAAGATGAAACGGCGCATGTTCGGGTTCCAGCGGCGCGTCTGGTGGCCGAAGTGGACTCCGGCCTCGAGCAGTTCTTGCAGGCCTGCCTCGGGCATGTGTGGTTCTCCTTGTTTCGGTTGCGATGCGCCCGCCCCGCTCGCCGGAACCCAGAATTCGGCATCTGGGCAGGATCCGGTCCGCTGTGGGACGGGGGTAGAAGTGACTGGAATTACTTGTCGACGATTGTAGAGCGGCGAGCCGCCCGGCGCGGGGCGGGTGGGGCCGGGAAGGAGCCACTTCGAGCCGGCGCCCGGGCGACAAGGGACGGATGAGGGACGCGGCCCTCTCGGCCACGGCCGGGCGGGCTGTGGCCGGGCGGGCCAGGTGTTCCGGGAGTGGAGAGGGACGGGAGCGTCACCGATCCCCGACCTCGTCACGGAAGACGTGAGAACTCCACGCTTCCTCCCGTCTTCCTAATGCTTCCCACCACTCAAGGTTTGCTGTGGAGCCTTTCTGTCTCTATGCGACAGAAAGGCTCCACAGGGTCCCCTGTGGCGCGAAAGTCGCGCTATCCGCGACTAAGGCGCCACAGGCGCCCAGTGGGCCCGTCCCGACGGACCGATCCACGAGAGACCGTGACGGAACCGTGGAGTTCGTAACGAACCCTCGCCGCCTCTCCCACGAACGCCTCACGTCCTGGGCGCCTCATGGGGGTCACAGCCTGCCAGGACCCCATGAGGCGCCCAGGACGCCCCGCCGGCGCCCCGCAGTGGTGTGGACGGCCCGCGGAAGCGTGTGGACGGCCGTCCCGCAGACCCAGAACCCATTCACTCCGCCCGCGCCGCCGCGAGGACCGCCGCGAGGTCGGCCGGGAGCGGCGAGTGGAAGTCGAGCGGCGCGCCCGTGCGCGGGTGGCGAAAGGCGAGCCGGTGGGCGTGCAGGAACTGGCGTCCGAGGCCATGAGGGTCCTTGCCGCCGTAGGTGGAGTCGCCGACCAGCGGGTGGCCGATCGCGGCGAAATGGGCGCGGATCTGGTGCGTGCGGCCGGTCTCCAGGCGCGCCTCGAGGTAGGTCTCGCGCGGCAGCAGCTCCAGCACCTCGAAGTGGGTACGGGCCTCGCGCGAGGCGGCGCCCGCGACCGCCATCCGGGTGCGGCGGCGCGTCGCCCGCCCGATCGGCGCGTCGATGGTGCCGGTGCGGGACGACAGGCGCCCGCCCACGAGGGCCAGGTAGCGCCGCTCGACCGCGCGCTTGCGCACCGCCTCCTGCAGCGCCGCCAGGGCCTCCGGCCCGCGCGCGACGACCATCAGCCCACTGGTGTCCTTGTCGAGACGGTGGACGATCCCCGGGCGCTCGGGATCCCCGCCGCCCAGCAGGTCGCCCAGCTCCGACACGAGCGTCGGACCGCTGTGCGAGGGGGCCGGATGGACGACCAGGCCGGCGGGCTTGTCGACCACCGCGAGGTCGTCGTCGAGATGGACGATGCGGAGCGCGGGCGCGCCCGGCTCGCCGCCCTGTCCCTCCCCGCGCCCGCCCCGGTCAGGAGTCACGCTCGGCCCGCTCGGCTTCGCGGACGTAGATGACGAGCAGGATCACCACCCCGCAGGTGATCCCGCAGTCGGCCAGGTTGAAGGGGGGCCAGTGCGGCAGTTCGATGAAGTCGGTGACGTGGCCGTGGCGCAGGCGGTCGACGAGGTTGCCGATCGCCCCGCCCGCGAGGAGGCCGGTCGCCACCCACATCCCCGGCCGCGCCGGGTCACGGGAGAAGAGCCAGAGGACGACGCCGAGCGCGACCAGCGTCACCACGATCAGGCCGATCCCGCTCCCGGAGGCGAGGCCGAAGGCGACCCCTTCGTTGTGGGAGAGCGTCAGCTTCAGCGGCCCCAGCACGTCGACCTGTTCCCCGAGCACGATGTTGTGCTCGACGATCGACTTCACCACCTGATCGACGACCAGGACGAAGACGCCGAGTGCTGCCGCGAGCCAGCAGGCCCGGACCTTCCGGTCGCTCACCTGAGGATGCTGAGGACGATCCCCTCGACGATCCCGAGCGCGATCAGGGCGATGATCGGGCTGGGGTCGAAGGCGAGGTTGCCGCCGCCGATCGGCCGGATGAAGCTGCGGAAGAGATTGAGGTAGGGATCGGTCGATTCGGTGATGAAGTCGAGGACCGCGCGCAGCCAGGGCGAGTACGGCATCCGCGGCACGAACGAGATCAGGATGTTCAGCAGGATCAGGATCGTGTAGACGACGAAGAGCGCGCTGATGTAGTTCGCGATGTCGTCCCTGGAGATCGCGAGCGGGAGCGCGCCGAGGACGGTGACGATGCTCATTCGCGCATCCTCCGCAGTGAGCCGTCGACGGCGGCGACGAAGGCGGCGCGGGCATCGAGCCGGTCCAGTTCCTTCAGGCCCGCCTCGGTGCTGCCGCCGGGCGAGGCGACGGCGCGGCGGACGTCGGCGGGGTGACGGCGGCGCAGCAGCTCGGCGGTGCCCGCGGCGGTCTCGACGATCAGCTCGCGGGACAGCTCAGGGTCGAGGCCGTCGTCGGCCCCCGCGTCGCCGATCGCTTCCACGGCCAGCGCCAGGTAGGCGGGCGCGCAGCCCATCACCGCGGTGGCGCCGTCGAAGTCCTTCTCCTCGATCTCGACCACGTGGGCGATCTTCGCGAGCGTGGCCCTGACCTCCGGCGAGGCGTCGCCGGCGACGCAGACCACGCCTGCGCGCACCTCGACGCCGACGTTCGGCATCGTGCGCAGGATCCGCGCGTCGGGCAGGGCGGCGCGGAGGCGCTCGAGCGGCGTCCCTGCGAGGACGGAGACGACCTCCTTCGCCCCCTGGATCGTCGGCGCGACCGCTTCGAGCGCGGCGGGCTTCACGGCGAGGACGACGACATCGGCGCGCGCCGCCACCTCCTGGTTGGGGAGCGCCTCGCCGCCGAGTTCCTCGGCGAGCGCCGCGGCCCGCCCCGAGCCGGAGTCGGAGAAGAGCATCCCGTCGACATCGCCCGCGATCCCGCGGGCCATCGCCGCCGCCATGCTTCCCGATCCGACGAAGCCGATGATCATGCTCCGGAGATTAAGCGACGGGCGGCGGCGTCCCTTGCGCGGTCGCCGCCAGCGCCGGGTCCCAGCCGCAGGTCGCGCAGGCGTGGCGGAAGGCGGAACGGGCGAAGTCGAGGGCCCGACCGAACGGATCGGCGGCCGCGACGACGTCCTCCCACTCGAGCACGTACTCGCCGAGGTCGCCGTCCCAGCGGGCGCCGGGGACCCCGAGATCGCCGTCGGCGAAGCTCGGATTGGCCGGGTGCGCGTAGGCGTAGAAGGCGGCGCCGGCGTGCTTGGGGTCGCCCGGCCACCAACCGACCGCGACCTCCTGGGCGTCCATCGCGTTGCGCATGATGAAGTCGTCGGAGGGCGGCGCGGCCGGGTCGCCGGAGAAGAGGTTGACCGCAAGGTCGAAGGAGCCCCACCAGGCATTCACGGGAGTCGAGCGGCCGCGCCACGGCGCCCGAAAGGCGGCCAGAACCTGCGCCGCGCGCGTCGCCATGCCGAAGTAGGAGGCGATCGCCTGCTCGTCGTAGGTCGCGTGCTCGGTGTCCTGGTCGAGCGGGACGCTCCAGGGGACCTCCTGCGGTTCGGGGTCGATCTTCGCCTCGCCCGCCACCACGGCGACCGCCGCGAGCAGGTCGGTCGTCACCTCACGCACCGCCCGGTGCGGGATCAGTGGCACCACCTGGCGCTTGCCGTGGGAGGTTTCGACCAGCGCCTCGTGGCGGTGCAGGTCGAGGACGACGACGAAGGCGCCGGTGCCGTCGGGCGCGGGCAGCGGGAGCGTCTCCCAGCCGCGCGCGGTGAGGCGCAGCGCCGCGTGCTGCAGCTGCGGCTCCGGCGGCGCCAGCTCGGCCGCGAGCTTGCCCAGCACCTGCGTGTGGGCGTGCAGCGTGTCGCAGGTCGCGCTCCACTCCGGGTAGGAGATGGAGGGCCAGTCGCTCATGCGACGACCTTACCTCCCGCTGGATCCCGGCAGGCCCTCAGGACTGGTTGAAGAAGCCCTTGTCGAGCAACCGGGCTTTTTCCTCCGCCGAGACCTCGACGTTGCGCGGCGTCAACAGGAACATTTTCTCGGCGATCCGCTGCATGCCGCCGTCGAGCGCGTAGGTGAGTCCCGAGCAGAAGTCGATCAGGCGTTTGGAGAGCTCGTGGTCGGCGGTCTGCAGGTTCAGGATCACCGGCACCTGGCGTTTGAACTGGTCGGCGACCTGCTGCGCGTCGTTGAAGTTGCGCGGGATGACGAGGTGGACCTGGACGTCGCCGCCGGCGCCGCCGTTGTCGACCGGGCGCAGCGTGCGCGTGCGGGTCGCGGCGATCGGTTCGTCGTCGCCGAAGATGTCGTCGATCTCGTCGCGGCGGGCGCGACGCGAGGTCGGCAGCCGGCGGACCGAGGCCGGTTCGCGGTCACGCTCGCGCTCCCGTTCACGGCGCGATTCGAAGACTTCCTCCGTACCGGTTTCCGGTTCGAAGTCTTCTTCGTATTCGGGGCCGTAATCGTGTTCCTCGGCGAGTCCGAAGTAGACAAGTGCTTTATGCCAGCTATCCCTCAGGGCCATGACGCCTGTTTCGGCTTCTCTGCGCCGACTCCTCTTGAGAGTTTTCTTGACCTGCGCTGATGAGTCAGATTAGCGCCGATTTACGGCGAATCACACGAATAGGGCCGATCCGAGCCGGATGATCGTCGCGCCCTCCTCGAGCGCGACGCGCCAGTCCTGTGAAGTACCCATGGAGAGGCGACTCAAGCCGTTGGCGGCGGCGAGCTCGGCGAGGCGGGCGAAGTGCGGGCGCGAGGCCTCGGGGTCCTCCGCGAAGGGCGGCATCGTCATCAGGCCGGAGACGCGGACCGGGCAGCGGGCCACGAAGTCGACGAGATCGGCGGGCGCCACGCCCCCCTTCCCCTCCTCTTCGGCGACGTTGACCTCGACCAGGACCTCGGTCTCGGGGGTGCCGTGGCGGCCGAGCTGCTCCAGCGCCGAGTCGGTCGCGACGGAGTGGATCAGGCGCACGAGCGGCAGGATCTGCTTGACCTTGCGGCTCTGCAGGTTGCCGATGAAGTCCCAGGTGAAGTCCGCGGCGTAGGCCTCGTGCTTGGCGGCCAGGTCCTGCTGGCGGTTCTCGCCGACCAGGGTCACGCCGGCCTCGGCGAGCGCGCCCATCTCCTCCAGCGGCACGTACTTGCAGGCGACGAGGACCTCGGCGCGGCCCGCCGCCTCGCCGGTCACCTCCTCGAGCTTGGCGCGGACCCGGACGGGGTCGATGTCCTGGAAGAGGGTGCGGGGCATCGGTTCAGGCTCGGCTCGCACCGGGGCCATCGGCCGCCTCGATCCAGGCGAGATTGCCCATGCGGCCGGTGCGGCCCTCGTCGCGGCGGTGGGAGAAGAAGAGGTGCGGCTCGCAGAACGTGCAGAGGCCGGCGGACTCGACCTCGTCGACCCCGGCGCGGGCGAGCAGGCGCCGGGCGACCTCCGGGAGGTCGAGCAGGCGGCCGTCGGCGATCTCCTCACCGAGGTCGCCGAAGGCCTCGAGGACCTCGGGGCCGACCTCGTAGCAGCAGGGCCCGATCCCGGGACCGATCGCGGCGGACGTCGCTTCGACGGCGAGCGCACCACGGGCGACGATCCCGGCCGCGAGCCCGCGCCAGCCGCAGTGGAGCATCGCCACGCCGCCCGGTCCGGCGAGCGCCACCGGTAGGCAGTCGGCCGTGAGGACGAGCGGCGCGAGGCCGGGGCGGCGGACGACGTGGCCGTCGACCTTCTCCAGCGCGGTGCCCGGTTCGGCGTAGGGGCTCGGCTCCTGCGGCCCGTCGTGGACCGCGATGTCGGCCTTGTGGACCTGGAGCCCGATCGGGATGTCGCGGGGCTCGACCCCGACCGCGCCCGCGAGCCGCACCCGGTTCTCCATCACGGCGGCGTCGGCGTCAGCGGTCAGCACGCCGACGTTCAGCGAGTCGTAGGGGGCCTCGGAGACCCCCCCGACCCGCGAGCCGAACCCCGCCCGCCCGGTTCCTCCCCCGGCCGGCCCGAGCGTGGCTTCGAGCCACCGCACCGCGTCGTTCTCACGCCACTCCATGCCCCAGACCCAAGCACATCCCGTCGACGGGCCCAAACTCAAGCCTCCCCGAGCCCCCGGCCACGAACCACGGTGTTGATGGGCCGAAAAACCACGGTATGGCGCACTTTTCGGCCCGTCAACGTGGGGGGCCCGTCCATGTGGGGGCCCGTCAACGTGGGGGTTCGAGGGCGATGCGGAGCTGGTCGGTGCGGGTCTCGGCTTCGCCGTCGAGCTTCGCGGCCAGGGCGCGCTCCAGGGCCTCGCCTACCGCGGGGCCCGTCACGCCCGCGGCGGTCAGATCGGTGCCGGTGATGTCGAGGCGGACATCGCGCCGGCGGAGCCAGTCGTCGAGCCACTCGGCACCGGCGGCGCGGGCGAGGACCAGCTCGATCGGATCGTGACCGCGGGCCAGGCGCACGGCCTCGGACGGGCGGGACGGACGAGCGCCCGCCAGGCTCGCTTCCCCCGCCCACGGGCCCAGCGCCGCGGCGAGGATCGCCTCGGCGCGGTCGGCCTCCTCCGACCACGGCGGCGAGGCCATCAAGCGATCGACCTCGCGGGCCAAGGCGAAGGACTCACCGCCCTCCCGGGGCTCGATCAGCCCCCAGCCCGCCAACAGTTCGAGCGCCCTTACCGCGCTCGCTTCATCGGCAAGCTTCCGCAGCTCCGCCCAGCGCCGCTCCGGCGTGATCGTCGCCATGTCGGTCGCGCGGAGGAGGTCCCGAGTCCGTGCCTCGATCCCGAAGCCGAAGCGTGCCGCGTAGCGGGCGGCGCGGATCGCCCGGGTCGGGTCGTCGACGAACGACCCGGGATGGATCACACGCAGGACGCCCGCCTCGAGGTCGGCCTGGCCGTCGTAGGGGTCGATCAGCTCGCGGGGTTCCGACAGCGGCACGGCCATCGCGTTGACCGTGAAGTCGCGGCGCGCGAGGTCGGTGCGGATCGGCCCGCCCACGTCGACCGTCGGCAGCGCCCCCGGCCGAACGTAGCTCTCGCGCCGCGCCGCGGCGATGTCGACGATCTCCTCGTCGTCCAGCGCCACCTTGAGCGTGCCGAACCGCGAATGCGACTCGACCACCTCGGCGCCGAGCGCCTCGGCGAGGTCCCGCGGGTCACCCTCCACCACCAGGTCGATGTCGCCGCGCCCCCGCCCCAGCAGCAGGTCGCGCACGGCCCCGCCCACCAGGTAGAGCGGATCGGGTGCCGACGCGGCCACGTCGACCAGCTCCGGGTAGGCGGCGGCGAGCGCCTCGGCAAGCTCCTCTCCGCTGGTCATCGCGCGCACATCATCGCTTGCCCCCTACGATGATCGGCGACGCGGATGGCGAGCGACTGGCAAGACGAGGAGGGGCAGCCGGAGAAGCGCCCCGCCCCTGCCCGCCGCCGCGGCCCGACCCGAGGCCAGATCATGCGCCGCCGGCTCGTCGCGCTCGCCTCGCTCGTGATCGTGGTCGTAGCCGTGGTCATCGTGCTCACGAGCACTGGGGACGACGAAGACCAAGGCGCCGCGAAAGCGCTCGCGGGCAAGAACGCCGCGGCCCACCAGATGAAGGCGAAGGACGCCAAGGACGCGAACTCCGGCTCCGGCACGGACGGCAAGGTGCGCAACGCCACGCCGCAGCCGGACTGGAAGCCGTACGAGGGCCCGGTCCCGATCCTCGAGTACCACGTGCTCGGCCACCCGCCCGAAGGCGCCCCGTATCCCGAACTCTACGTCGGGCGCACCGACTTCGAAAGGCAGATGGACTGGCTCGAAAAGCAGGGCTACCAGGCGGTGACGCTCGAACAGGTCCAGAAGGCCTGGTACCACGGCGGCACCCTGCCCGCGAAGCCGATCGTGATCTCCTTCGACGACGGCTACCGCCCCCAGTTCACCTTCGCCCTGCCGACCCTCCGCAAGCACGGCTGGCCGGGGCTCCTGAACCTCAAGGCCGAAGGCTCCGAACTCTACGAATCGAACGTCAAAGCGATGATCGCGGCGGGCTGGGAGCTGGCCGCCCACACCATCCACCACCTCGACCTCACCGAACTCGGCGCCGAAGAGCTCAAGGAAGAAGTGGCGGGCTCGCGCAAGATCCTGCAAGAAGAATTCAAGGTCCCGGTCAACAACTTCTGCTATCCGGCCGGCCAGTTCAACGAAACCGTGATCGAAGCGGTCGAAGAAGCGGGCTACACCGGCGCCACGACCGAGATCCCCGGCCTCGCCGAAAAGGACAAGCCGTTCGAACTCGCCCGCCTGGAGATCCTGCGCGAATCCCACGTCGCCGGCCTCGCCGAAGACCTGAGCAGCGGCGAAGGCGAAACGGCCGAAGGGGGCGGCTGACCCTAGCGGCGCACCGGGATGCCGTCCGCCGCCAGGCGCTCCTTCGCCTCGGCCACCGTGTGCCGGCCGTAGTGGAAGATCGAGGCGCAGAGGACGGCGTCGGCGCCGCCCTCGGCGATCGCGGCGGAGAGGTGGGAGAGCTCGCCGGCGCCGCCGGAGGCGATCACCGGGACCGGCACGGCGTCGGCCACGGCGCGGGTCAGCACGAGGTCGTAGCCATCGTTGGTGCCGTCGCGGTCCATGCTGGTGAGGAGGACCTCCCCCGCCCCGCGCTCGACCGCCTCGCGGGCCCAGGAGACGGCGTCGCGGCCGGGGACGCGCTCGCGGCCGCCCTTCACGTAGACGCCCCAGGTGCCGCCGAACCAGCCGGCGGGCGCGGCGCAGGTGGGCGATGAGGTCGGCGGCTCCTCGGCGACGTCGCGCTTGGCGTCGATCGCGATCACCACGCACTGGGCCCCGAACTGGTCCGCGAGCTCGGTCAGGAGCTCCGGCCGCGCCAGCGCCGCCGAGTTGACCGAGACCTTGTCGGCGCCCGCGTCGAGCACCGCCTGGGCGTCCTCGACGGAGCGGATGCCGCCGCCGATCGTGAACGGGATGAAGACGTTGTCGGCGGTGCGGCGGGCGAGCTCGACGATCGTCTCGCGCCGCTCGTGCGAGGCCGTGATGTCGAGGAAGACGAGCTCGTCGGCGCCCTCGGCGTCATAGCGCTCGGCGAGCTCGACCGGATCGCCCGCATCGCGCAGGCCGACGAAGTTGGTGCCCTTGACGACGCGGCCGGCGTCGACGTCGAGGCAGGGGATGACGCGTTTGAGCGGCACGCCTTCAGGCTACGCCAGTGCGGCGACCGCCTCGTCGACCGTGAAGCGCCTCTCGTAGAGGGCGCGGCCGACGATCACGCCGTCGACGTTCGGGGCCGCCTCGGCGCGGAGGCGTTTCAGGTCGTCGAGCGTGCCGACGCCGCCCGAGTAGATGACCGAGGCCGAGGTCGCCGCCGCCACCTTGGCCAGCTGCTCGAACCCTGGCCCCGCCAGCGTCCCGTCGACCTCGATCGGCGTGAAGAGGAAGCGTTCGACCCCGCGGGCGGTGAGGTCGGCGACCGCGTCGGCCGCCTCGACGTCGCTCGTCTCCGTCCAGCCCGCCAGCGAGACCTTGCCGTCGCGCGCGTCGACGGAGACGACGATCCGCTCGCCGTGCGCCTTCAGCATCGCGGCGAGGAACTGGGGGTCGCGCATCGCGGCGGTGCCGATCACCACGTGTTCGGCCCCCGCCCGCAGCACGTTGGCGACACACTCGGCGTTGCGCAGGCCCCCGCCGACCTGGATCGGGAACGGGACCGCGTCGGCGATCCGCCGGATCGCCGCCAGGTTCACCGGTTCGCCGACCTTCGCCCCGTCGAGGTCGACAACGTGCAGGACGTGTACGCCCGCCTCCGCGAAGCGCAGCGCCGCGTCCAGCGGATCGGCGTCGAAGACCGTCTCGCGGTCGTAGTCGCCCTCGACCAGCCGCACCGCGTGCCCACCGCGGATATCGATAGCCGGGTAGAGGATCACGCTGTGGCGGGCGCCTTCGTGCAGATCCCGGCGAAGTTGGCGAGCAAGGCGAGGCCCGCGGCGCTCGACTTCTCGGGGTGGAATTGGACGCCGAAGACGTTGTCGCGCTCGGCCGCGCAGGCGAAGCGCTCGCCGTACTCGGCGGTGCCGAGGACGTCCTCGCCCGCGGGCCGGGCGACGAAGGAGTGGACGAGGTAGAAGGGCGTCCCGGACGGGATGCCCTCGGCCAGGCGCGACTCGCGCTCCCAGCGGACCGGCGCCCAGCCGATGTTCGGCACCTTCAGCCCGGGGGCGTCCAGCCCCGTCACCGGGCCGGGCAGCAGGCCGAGGCCCTCCGCGCCGCCGAGCTCCTCGGAGCGCTCGAAGAGCAGCTGCAGGCCGAGGCAGATGCCGAGGACCGGCGTCCCCGCCGCGGCCCGCTCGGCGATCAGCTGGTCGAGCCCGGTCGCGCGGATCCGCTCCATCGCCCGCGGGAAGGCTCCGACGCCGGGCAGGATCAGGCCGTCGGCAGCGCGCACCTGGTCCGGGTCGGCGCCGATCACGGCGCGCGCGCCGACGTGCTCGAGCGCCTTCTCGACCGAGCGGAGGTTCCCCATGCCGTAATCGAGGATGAGGATCCTCACGGCAGCGCCGCCCCCGGACGCGGAAGCGCGATCGCAAGGCAGCCGGTCACCATGAGCGCGATCGCGCGAGAGCAGAGGAGGCGACGCCTATTCATGAAGAGTTCCCTTCGTCGACGGGATCCCGCGCTCCTCCGGGTCGATCGAGACCGCGACGCGGAGCGCGCGGGCGAACGCCTTGAAGGCCGCCTCGATCATGTGGTGGACGTTCGAGCCGTAGCGGACCTCGACGTGCAGGGTCAGCTTCGCCGCGTTGGCGACGGCGTTGAAGAACTCCTCGGCGAGCTCGGTTTCGAAGCCCGCGATCGTCGCCTTGGGCAGGTCGGCGCGGAAGACGCAGTGCGGGCGGCCGGAGATGTCGATCGCGCACTCGGCCAGCGCCTCGTCCATCGGCACCAGCGCCGAGCCGTAGCGGCGGATCCCGGCGCGGTCGCCGAGCGCCTCGTCGAGCGCCTGCCCGAGCACGATGCCGACGTCCTCGACGGTGTGGTGGGCGCCGGTCTCGACGTCCCCCGTCGCCTGGACCTTCAGCCCGAAGCGGCCGTGGCGGGCGAACAGGTCGAGCATGTGGTCGAAGAAGCCGACCCCGGTCGAGCTCGCGTACTCGCGCGCGCCGTCGAGCGCGAGCTCCAGGGTGATGTCGGTCTCGCCCGTCGTGCGGGATCGTTTGGAGGTCCGTGCATTCATGTTCGGCGGATCATGGCCGATTCGGCGTGGACGGGGAAGCCCTCGGCGCGGGCGATCCGATCGACGACCGGCGCGAGCGCCGAGGCGGCGTCGCCGTCGAGCTCCACGGTCGAGATCTTGCGGCGGAAGGCGCCCGGCCCGAGCGGTCCGGTGAAGCGGCCCGCGCCGCCGGTCGGCAGCACGTGGTTGGAGCCCGCCGCATAGTCGCCGAAGGCGGTCGCCCCCCAACGGCCCGCGAAGACGCAGCCGGCGGTCGTGATGCGGTCGGCGAGCAGGCTCGCGTCCTCCTCGAGGATCTCGACGTGCTCGGGCGCGAAGGCGTTGCAGAGGTCGACGGCATCACTCGAGTCGGGGACGTGGACGAGCGCCAGCGGCGCCGCAGCGGAGACGCCGGGGCGCGCGGCCGCGAGCCGCTCGGCCGCCTCGGCGACCGCGTCGAGGACGTGGAGCTCGACCGCGGCGACCAGCAGCGCGCCGTCGCCGTGCTCGGCCTGCGCGCAGAGGTCGAGCGCCGCCCACTCGGGCTCGGTGTCGTGGCCGGCGATCACCATCAGCTCCGAGGGGCCCGCCAGCGAGTCGATCCCGACCGTCCCGTACACCGCCCGCTTGGCCTCCTGGACCCAGGCGTTGCCGGGGCCGGCGACGACGTCGACGGGCTCGATCGTCTCGGTGCCGTAGGCGAGCGCGAAGACCGCCTGGGCGCCGCCGATCGCGAAGATCTCCTCGATCCCACAGAGCGCCGCGGCGGCGAGCGTCACCTGGTGCACGTTGCCGTCGGGGCCGGGGGGCGTCGCGAGGACGATCCGCCCCACCCCGGCCGCCTGCGCGGGCAGCGCGGTCATCAGGACGCTCGAGGGGTAGGCGGCGCGGCCGCCCGGCGCGTAGAGGCCCGCGGCGCCGACCGGCACCTCGCGCAGGCGGACGGCGTGGCCCTGCGGCAGCTCGATCCGGCGCTCCTCGCCCAGCTGGGCCTCGGCGACGGCGCGGATGTTGGCGGCGGCCGTCTCCAGCGCGGCGCGCAGCTCGGCGTCGATCGCGGCCAGCGCGGCGGCCGCCGCGGCGGGCTCCACGCGCAGCTGCTCGAGCGAGGCGTCGGGCGCGTCGTAGCGCTTGGTCAGCGCCAGGAGCGCGGCATCGCCGCCCTCGCGGACCAGCCCGCCGATCGAGTCGACCTCGACCGGGGGCGCCGCCTCGGCGCTCCAGCTCCGCACCGCGGCCGCGGTCGCCCCCGCACCCGCCCACTCGAAGCGCTGCGTCTTCACGCCCGGCTCGCGATCCGCAGGCGGGCGGTCAGGTCGTCGACCTCGGCGGCGCGCAGCTTGTGGGCGACGCGGTTGGCGACGAGGCGGGCGGTGCAGTCGACGATCTCCTCGCGCACCTCGAGGTCGTTCTCGGCCAGCGTGCGGCCGGTGGCGACGAGGTCGACGATGCCGTCGCCGAGGCCGATCAGGGGCGCCAGCTCCACCGATCCCTTGACCTCGATCAGTTCGATCTGGCGGCCGGTGTCCTCGAAGTAGCGCTCGGCGATCCGCGGGTACTTGGTCGCGATCCGCATCATCCCGAGGCGCCGAATGCTTTCGCCCAGGCGCTCGTCCCCGCGCCGCCCGGCCAGCACCATGCGGCACTTGCCGTAGCCGAGGTCGAGCAGCTCGTAGACGACCCGGTCGGACTGCTCCAGCAGCACGTCCTTGCCGGTGATGCCGACGTCGGCGGCGCCCGCCTCGACGTAGGTCGGCACGTCGGAGGGGCGCATCGTCACCAGGGTCATCTCGTCGGTGTGGAAGATCAGCGAGCGCGAGTCGCCGCGCGCCGGCGCCGTGTCGACGCCCGCCGCGTCGAGCAGGTCGAGCGTTTCGGTGAAGAGCGCGCCGCGCGGCACGGCCAGGGTGAGCGGCCCCTCCGGGTGGCTCGGCCCGCCGATCGCGCCGCCCTCGCTAGACATCCGCCGCCGCCCGTTCGCGCCGTCGCGACTCCTCCTCCATCTGGGCGACGTGGACGCGCTCCAGGTAGAGGGAGAAGCCGGCCGCCGGCAGATCGACGCCGAAGCCGGCGAGGAAGTCGTCATAACGGCCGCCGCCGCCCAGCACGTGGCCGACCGCCGGGTCGTAGACCTCGAAGATCGCGCCGCTGTAGTAGCCGAGGTCGCGCAGGAGGCCGAAGTCGATCTGGACCCGCTCGGCGGTGCCGCGCGCGACCAGCGTCTCGTAGGTCTCCTGCAGGCGGGTCGCGGTGCGCTCGACCGCCTCGCCGCCGAGCTCGCGGGCGCGGTCGAGGACCTCGCTGCCCCCGCGCAGCTGGGAGAGCGCGACGCAGGTCTCGGCGGCGGCCGCGCCGATGCCGGCCGCTTCCAGCGCCGCCTCGAGGCCGACCAGGTCGTGGGTGGCGAGCCGGTCGAGGACCGCGTCGCGCGCCTCCCCCTCGACCCCGAACTCCGCCAGCAGGCCGCGGTAGAGGTCGGCGTCGCCGAGGCCGATCACGGCGCGGTCGAGCCCCGCCGCGTCGAGCGCCGCCTCGAGCACCCCGATCACCTCGGCGGTGCCTTCCGGGCCGGGCTCGCCGATGAGCTCGATCCCGGCCTGGACGAATTCGCGCATCTCGCCGCGCTGCGGCAGCACCGCGCGGTAGGCGGAGGCGAGGTAACAGAGGCGCAGCGGCAGCGGCGCGTCGGCGAAGCGCGTGGCGACGAGGCGGGCGATCGGCACCGTCATGTCGCTCCGCAGCGCCAGCAGGTCGCCGTTCTCGTCGAAGAAGCGGTAAGGCGAGGCCGAGGATGGCCGGTCGCCGCGCGAGAGGACCTCGTCATATTCGATCGCCGGCGTCGCGACCTCGCCGTAGCCCGCGTCTTCGAATACCTCGATCAGGCGACGGTTGAGACGGCGCAGCTCGCGCATCTCGTCGGGCAGCACATCGCGCGTGCCGGGTGGGATCGGGTGGATCATGCGCCGGACCATAGTGACTATCCGGAAACCCCCGCGCACGCCTGGCGGCGCCGCACACACTTCGCTGGGCGTCGTCCTCGGTCGGCCAGATGGCGCTGCCATTCGGCCGACCTGCGTCCTACCCCCGCTCGGTGCGGCACTCGCCAGCCGCACACGCCGGTTTCCGGACAGTCACATACGAGAACCGGCGGTACCTGCGGGTTAATCCACTGCGACCGGGCGGCCGACGGGGGCGTCGGTGGAGACGCGCTCGATCTGCGCGCCGAGTCCGCGCAGGCGCTCGTCGATCTGCTCGTACCCGCGGTCGATCTGGTGGATGTCGCCGATTTCCGAGGTGCCGTCGGCGGCCAGGGCGGCGATGAGGATCGCCATCCCGGCGCGGATGTCGGGACTGGCGGCGCGCTCGCCGTGAAGCCGGCTCGGACCGCTGACGATCGCCCGGTGGGGATCGCAGAGCGTGATCCGAGCGCCCATCGCGACGAGTTTGTCGACGAAGAACAAGCGGTTCTCGAACATCTTCTCGAAGATCAGGATCTCGCCGTCGGCCTGGGTGGCGAGCGCCAGCGCGATCGACGTGAGGTCCGCCGGGAAGGCGGGCCAGGGGCCGTCCTCGATCTTCGGGATCGCGCCGCCGAGGTCGGGTTCGATCTCGAGGCGCTGGCCGGCGGGGACGATCACGTCCTCGCCGCGGACCTCGGAGCTCAGGCCGAGGCGCCGGAACTGGCGGCGCACGTTGCGGAGGTCCTTCGGGCCGGCGTCGCGGATCGTCAGCTCCCCCCCGGTCGCCGCCGCCAGCGCCATGAAGCTGCCGACTTCGATGTGGTCGGGGCAGATCGTGAACTCGGCGCCGCGCAGATGCGGCTGCCCGTTCACGGTCATCACGTTGGAGCCGACGCCTTCGACCTCGGCGCCCATCGCGGTGAGCAGGCGCGCCAGGTCCTGGACGTGGGGCTCGGAGGCGGCGTTGGAGATCTGCGTCTGGCCGGGGGTCAGAGCGGCGGCCATCAGCGCGTTCTCGGTGCCCATCACCGAGGGCTCGTCCATGAAGATCTCGCAGGCGCAGAGGCCGGTCGGCGCACTCAGCTCGATCCAGCGGGCGCCGTCGATGCGGGCGCCCAGGTCCACGAAGGCGTCCAGGTGAGCGTCGAGGCGGCGGCGGCCGATGAAGTCGCCGCCGGGCGGCGGCATCTTGGCGGCGCCGAAGCGCGCCAGGAGCGGCCCCGCGAGCAGGAACGACGCGCGGATCTGCGAGGAGAGCTCCTCGTCGACGACCGGGTCGTCGACGTTCGCGGCGCAGAGCCTGACGCTGTTGTCGCCGACCCAGTCCACCTGCACCCCGAGCTGTTCGAGGAGCGCGATCTGCGCCTCGGTGTCGCGGATCCGCGGGACCCGGTGGAGCAGCACCTCCTCCTCGGTCAGGAGGCAGGCGGCGAGGATCGGAAGGGCGGCGTTCTTGTTGCCGGCGACGGTGACCTCGCCGGAGAGCGGCTGACCGCCCTGGATGACGAATTTCTGCATCGCCAAGCAGGGTAACGACCGGCGCTGCCGGCCAAACACGGCGGAGCGTTCATAAATTTTGTCGAACGGCATGCAAAGTGACGGCCGTCACGCTACGATCCAGCACGCGAGACGCAAGGAGAGTGGCGATAGCCACAGCAGATGCTCCGGGATGGACGTTTCGCGATGCGCTTCTGGGGGTTCGCGGGCGCTGCCAAAGTCAGGCGGCGACCGCGACGTGTCCGCTAACCGCGGGCGGGCGCCACGTGTCCGGTGTCGACGGCTCCTGCCGGCGCCGCCGGCTCGCCCCACCGGAAAGCGCGCGCCCGAATGTCAGCGCTTCCTAACACCCCAAACTCCGGGGAACACCTGTTCGTCCACCGAATCCCAACCCCGGGATTTGCGGGCTCTTTTTGGCTCTGCTGCAAGCTTCGTTGCAGAACCATCCAGTCGTCCGGACGCCGGCCTATCTTAGGAACACATGTTCGATTCTAAGCAAACGCTAACGGCACGTCTCACCGACGCCGTCGACCTGATGATCGACTTCGCCACGCTCGGCGAGTACGGGCTCGAGCCCGTTGGGAGCACTCCTCCGAGCTGCGAGACCCGCCACCGCCGCCCGACCCCGGTTCCTTGCCCGGGGCCGCGGCGGCACCGTGGCGATCGTCTCTTCGACCGGGTCAGCCGGCACTACAGCTTCTAGGCCTGGGCGGAGGCGGCCGGACAAGCCGGTCCGTCCACACCACTTCGGGGCGCCGGCGGCTGTCCTGGGCGCCTCATGGGGGTCCTGGCAGGCCGTGACCCCCATGAGGCGCCCAGGACGTGAGGGGTGCGGGGGAGAGCTTGCGCAGGGACGTGACGAAGTCGGACTCACGTCGGAGTGATGCGCGAGAGAAGGCACACCTCGGGCCCAGACCCTCCGTCCC
>JBPYFM010000194.1:0-8938 GCA_051986435.1 Solirubrobacterales bacterium
GGGACCATCTCGAAGTCGCCGTAGCCGGTGTCCCACGAGGACATCGCGTAGCCGCCGACCGTTTCCATGTCGACGTCGACCGCGAGCAGGTAGTTGCAGCCCTCGGCCCCGTGCTCGAGCACCTCGCCGAGGAAGTGCCCGGCGGTCAGGCGCTTGCCCTGCAGCCGCCCCTCCATGTCGGCGATCGCCAGCAGCACGGTGTCGACCGCGCCGTCGGCGACCGCCTGTTCGAGCTCTTCGACAGTCACTCGCGAAAGGCTACGGAGCCGAGGTCTGCGGGTCCGGGTCGGGTCCGATCGCTTCCTCGATTTCGATCTCCCGCACCTGCCCGGTGAAGTGCTTGCGGGCGGTGGCGAACCAGGTGATCCCGGCGCCGAGGATCACGACGCCCACGGTGAGCGGCGCGTAGTTGAAGGCCTCCCAGCTGAATTCGCTGTTCCACGGCACCGCTTCCGGCGTGAACGGCAGGCAGAAGATGATCGTGATGATCCCGACCCAGATCGTCGCGAACGGGTTCATCCACCTGTACTTGCGCCCGTTGGTCCACGGTCCCGTCGCGAAGTTGTCACCCTGGCGCCAGCGCAGGAAGATCGGGATGACGTAGGCGATGTAGAGGCCGATGACGGTGATCGAGACGACCGCGAAGAAGGCGAACGGCACCGCTTCCCCGTTCGACTTCCCCTTCAGGGCGGGCAGGGTGATGATCAGCGCCAGCGCCGCCATCATCAGCACGGCGTAGACCGGCACCCGTTTGCTGTTGACTCGCCGTAGGACGGAGGACGGTCGTTTGCCGAACCCGTTGTCGCGGGAGAAGGCGAAGCACATCCGCGAGGCGCTGGTCAGGCAGGCGGCGCCGCAGAAGAGCTGGCCGACGGTGGAGATGATCAGGACGAACTTGCCCCAACCGCTGCCGAGCGCTTCGACCAGCAGGGTTGGCGCGAAGCCGAACGCTTCGTTCGCCCCTTTGACATTGGTGACCGCGAAGGTGATCGCCAGCAGCACGATCCAGCCGATCACCGCCGAGTAGAAGATCGAGCGCCAGACGCCCTTCGCCGCCGCCATCGAGGCACCGTGCGTCTCCTCCGAGATGTGCGCCGAGGCGTCGAAACCGGTGATCGTGTACTGGGTGAGCAGGAAGCCGAGCGGCAGCACGTAGAACCAGTACATGCTGTCGCTGAAGCCGCTCTGGTTGATCCGGTGGCCGAAGACGAAGCTGAAGCTCTGGTGGCCGCTGGGGACGAAGATCAGGACCAGGACGATCGCCGCCACGCCGAGCACGTGCCACCAGACCGAGACGCTGTTGATGCGGGAGAGCAGGTGGGTGTTGCGGATGTTGATGAACGCGTGGACGAGCAGGATCAGGACGAAGAGCAGGAAGACCTCGGCCAGGACGTGCGATTCGTCGCCGAAGTTGATCCCGAAGATGTTCACTTCGTAGAGCCCGAGGACGACGTTGAGGAAGGTCGCGGCGGCATAGTCGACCGAGGCGACCACCGCGATCAGGCCGATCAGGTTGAACCACCCGGTGAACCACGCCCAGACCGGGCCGCCGAGCCGCCCGGCCCACCAGTAGATCCCGCCCGCGGTCGGGTAGGCCGAGACCAGCTCCGACATGCAGAAGCCGATGATCAGGATCGGGATCGAGATCAGCGGCCAGCCGATCGAGATCGCGACCGGGCCGCCGTTGTTCCAGGCCTGGCCGTAGGTGGTGAAGCACCCGGCCAGGATCGAGATGATCGTGAACGAGATCGCGAAGTTGGAGAAACCACTCCAGGCGCGGTTCAGCGTCTGTTTGTAGCCAAGTTCGGCGAGGCGTTGCTCGTCGGTGCCCGGAGTGGTGACGGTGCTCTCCATGGATCCCTCTCTTCCCCGAGATGGTCGCCTTTTCCAAAAAGGTCTGCCGAGCCGACCTAACGACTCCGTGCGAGGTTAGTCTTGGCGCCGGGATCGTGTCAATGCCAACTTGGAGAAATTCCTCCCTCGACAATTGGCCCTGACGGCACACATCGTGGAGAGGTTGGAAGCCCAGCTCGGCGCCGCCGAAGGCGAGCCGACCGTGCTCGGCGGCGGCATCACCAACCACAACTTCCGCGCGCGGTTCGGCGGGCGCGAGGTCGTGGTGCGGTTGCCCGGCAACGACACCGAGCTGCTCGGCTCCGACCGCTCGGAGGAGCGCCGGGCGAACTCGCTCGCCGCGGCAGCGGGCGTCGCGCCGGCGGTGGTCGCGGCGCTCGACGACCCGGTGGTGCTGGTGACGGCGTTCGTCGAGGGGCCGACCATGGAGGCCGAGGAGCTGCGCGCGCCCGGAACGCTGGAGGAAGTCGCCGCGGCGCTGCGCCGGGTCCACGCCTGCGGCTCGATCGACGCCCGCTTCGACGCCTTCCGCCTGGTCGAGGCCTATGCCGCGGCGACCCGCTCGCGCGGTGGCGAGGTCCCGGCGGCCTACGAACGCGCCCGCGCGGTGGCGGCGCGGATCGAGGCGGCGCCGGCGCTCGCCGACGCCGCTCCGGCCCTCTGCCACGACGACCTCCTCGCCGCCAACTTCATCGCCTCCCCGGACGGCATCCGGATCGTCGACTGGGAGTACGCGGGGATGGGCAGCCGCTGGTTCGACCTCGGCAACTTCGCCGTCAACAACGAACTCGGCCCGGCCGAGGAGGAGGTCCTCTTGGACGCTTACCTGGGAGCGCCGCCGGCGCCCGCCGATCTCGCCGCGCTACGGCTGATGCGGGTGATGTCCGACTTCCGCGAGGCGATGTGGGGAGTCGTGCAGACCGCGATCTCCGACCTCGACTTCGACTTCGCCGGCTACGCGCGCAAGCACTTCGACCGCCTGCTCGCCGCCGCCGAGGGCCCCAGGTTCGAAACGCTGCTGGAGGACGCGCGTGCCGCGCGGTGAGCTTCCCGACTCCGCCCGCTGCGTGATCGTCGGCGGCGGGGTCGGCGGGACCTCGCTCGCCTACCACCTGGCGGAGCTGGGCTGGGACGACGTCGTCCTCCTCGACCGCAGCCAGCTCACCTCCGGCTCCACCTTCCACTCGGCGGGGCTGGTCGGGCAGCTGCGCGGCTCGGTCTCGCTGACCAAGATGATGATGCACTCGGTCGACCTCTACCGCCGGATCGGCAAGGAGTCGGAGTTCGATCCGGGCTGGACCGAATGCGGCGGGATCCGGCTGGCCTCGACCGAGGAGCGGATGGAGGAGCTGCGCCGCCAGGCGGGCTGGGCGAAGACCTTCGGCCTGCCGCTCGAGCTGATCTCCGCCACCGAGGCGCAGGAGCTCTTCCCGCTGATGTCGACCGAGGGGGTGCTCGGCGCGGCCTGGCTGCCGACCGACGGCTACATCGACCCCTCGCAGCTGACCTACGCGCTCGCCGACGGGGCGCGGCGCGGCGGCTGCCGGATCTTCACCGACACCAGGGTGACCGGGATCGAGGTCGGCGACGGGCGCGTGCGCGGGGTGCGGACCGAGCGGGGCGACGTCGCCGCCGAGGTCGTGGTCGACGCGGGCGGCATGTTCGCCGCCGAGATCGGCCGCATGGCGGGCGTCCGCGTACCGCTCCTGCCGATGTCCCACCAGTACCTGGTGACGCAGCCGCTCGACGCGGTGCGCGCGGCCCGCGGTTCCGGCGAGGCCCGACGCTCGCTGCCGACGCTGCGCGACCCCGACCTCCTCGTCTACTACCGCGAGGACGGCGACGGGCTGGTGATGGGCGGCTACGAGCGCCAGAGCGAACCCGCCTTCCGGCCGCACGGCACCGGCGGCTTCGAGGCGATCCCGTCCGACTTCAACGGCCGCCTGCTGGAAGAGGATTGGGACCGCTTCGCGGAGATCACCCGCAACTCCGAGCGGCGCGTGCCCGCGATGGCGGAGGTCAAGGTGACGAAGCTGATCAACGGCCCCGAGGCCTTCACGCCCGACAACGAGTTCTGCCTCGGCGAGTCGGAGGTGGCGGGCTTCTTCGTCTGCGCCGGCTTCTGCGCCCACGGGCTCGCCGGCGCGGGCGGGATCGGCAAGGTCGTCGCCGAGTGGATCGTCGACGGCGAGCCGAGCCTCGACCTCTGGCACATGGACATCCGCCGCTTCGGCGCCGCCTACCGCTCGCCCTCCTACACCCACAAGCGGATCCGCGAGACCTACGAGACCTATTACGACATCCGCTATCCGAACCACGAGCGCCGGGCCGGCCGGCCGCTCCGCGTCTCCTCGGCCAACGCCTGGCACCTCGAGCACGGCGCCGCCTTCGGCGAGAAGTCGGGCTGGGAGCGGGTCAACTGGTACGAGCCGAACGCGTCGCTCGGCGACGCGTCGCTGCGGCCGCGAGGCTGGGCCGGGCAGAACTGGTCCCCGGCCATCGGCGGCGAGCACCGCGCCTGCCGTGAGGCGGTCGCGATCTTCGACGAGTCCTCCTTCGCCAAGCTCGAGATCGAGGGGCCGCGAGCCGAGAGCTTTCTGGAAGGCCTCTGCGACAACCGCGTCGCCCGCGGGGTCGGACAGATCACCTACACCCAGATGCTGAACCGGCGCGGCGGGATCGAGTGCGACTTCACCGTGTCGCGGCTGGCAGAGGAGCGTTTCGGCATCGTCACCGGCACCGCCTTCGGCAACCACGACCGCGAATGGATGCGACGCCACGTGGCAGACGACGGTCTGGTGCGGATTCACGACGTCACCTCGGCCTGGGCCTGCTTCGGCGTCTGGGGACCGCGCGCCCGCGACGTGCTCCAGCCGCTGACGGCGGCGGACCTGGGGAACGAGGTTTTCCCTTATATGACGCTCCAAGAGATCACGGTCGGCGACGTGCCGGTGCGGGCGCTCCGCGTCACCTATGTCGGCGAGCTGGGTTGGGAGCTCTACTGCCCGACCGAGTACGGGCTCGGCCTGTGGCGCACGATCTGGGAGGCCGGGCAGGAGCACGGCATCGTCGCGGGCGGCTACCGGGCGATCGACTCGATGCGCCTTGAGAAGGGCTACCGCGTCTGGGGTGCCGACATCACCCCCGACGAGACCCCCTACGAAGGCGGCGTCGGCTTCTGCGTGAAGCTCGACAAGGACGAGTTCATCGGGCGCGACTCATTGGCGATCGCGAAGGAGGACGGCCCGCGGCAGCGCCTCGCCTGCATCGTGCTTGGTGACCCGCGCCGGGTCGCCCTCGGCAACGAGCCGGTGCGGGTCGACGGGGAGATCGTCGGCCGGGTGACCACCGGCGGCTACGGCTACACCGTCGAGCGCTCGATCGCCTACGCCTACGTGCCGCCCGACCTCGCCGCCCCGGGAACCGCGGTCGCGATCGAGATCTTCGGCGAGTGGGTCGAGGGCGAGGTCGCCGCCGAGCCGCTCTTCGATCAGGCGGGCGAGCGGATCAGGTCCTGAGCCCGCGCCGGCAGCAAGCCGGCGAGGATGTGCTCGGTGCCCTCGGTGTGCTCGCGCATCAGCCGCACCGCTCGCGGGCCGTCCTCGCGACGCAGCGCCTTGACGATCTTCGCGTGCTGCTCGTTGGAGCGGGCGAGGACCTCCGGCGGGTGCGGGATCAGCGCGATCAGGTCGGTCATCTGCGCCTGCACGTCGGTCATCGCCGCGACCAGGCGCGGCGATCCGGCCGCCTCGGCGAGGCCGATGTGGAAGCGCAGGTCGGTGCGGCGATACTCCTCGAAGTCCTCGGTCTGGCGACCCATCGCCTCGATCAGCTCGTCGAGCCGGTCGAGCCGCGGCGCCCGCGCCCGCTCGGCGGCGAGGAGGACCGCGCCCGCCTCGATCGCCACCCGTTGGTCGAGGACCTCCCAGGCACCGACGTCGAGCGGCTCGCCGATCGGATCGACCAGCGGCGGCTCGGCGGCGACGAAGGTGCCGCCCTTGCGACCACGCAGCGAGACCAGGTGGCCGCTCTGGACCAGCGTGGTCAGCGCCTGGCGCAGGGTCGAGCGGGAGATGCGCAGCTGCTTGGCAAGATCGCGCTCCGGGGGCAGGCGGCTGCCCGGCGGGAGGAGGCCGAGCCGGATCGCGGTGCCGAGGCGCTCGACCGTCTCCTCGAAGGTGCTGGGCGGCTGGACCGGCATGAAGACCGCCTCCAGGGCGGCGTCCTGCTCCATGTACGGAACGGTACTCCCGAGCGCCTGTCGGTGGGCCGGAGACTCAAATACGTCCCCGAGTTCTCGGCCCGTCGACGTCGCGACTACTCGAAGATGGCGTGTGCCTGCTCGGGCGCGGGGCGGCCCTGCCCGGGGGACGGGGTCCCGTCGTCGGAGTCGGCCGTCTCCCACTTGCCGAACGCCATGAACAGCGCCGGGATGAAGGCCAGGCCGAGCATCACCAGTGCCCAGACGAAGGTGGAGGCGAAGGCGTCGGCCAGCGGGCCCTGGGCCGCAGCCTGCTGGGCGGGAGGCAGCTGCCGGATCGATTCGAGGCCGCCGCCGGCCACGTGCGAGCCGAAGTTCGAGGTGATCTCGGCGGTCAGGATGACCGAGAGCACGGCCGTGCCGATCGAGGCGCCGCCCTGGCGGATGATGTTCATCGCGGTCGAGGTGCGGGCGATCGCCGCGGGCGGCACCGCCTGCATCGCCGCGGTCATCGTCGGCATCATCGACATGCCCATGCCGAGGCCGAGGACGAAGCTGAACGAGCAGAGCAGCCAGTAGGAGGTCGTCGGGGTGACGAAGGCGAAGGGGGCGAGGCCGATCACCAGCAGCGGGATGCCGCAGGCAGGCCAGCGGTTGGGCCCGTAGCGGTCGGTGAGTTTGCCCGCCAGCGGCATCGTGATCATCGCGCCGATGCCCTGTGGGGCGAGCAGCAGGCCCGCTTCCAGAGCCGAGGCGCCGCGCACCGTCTGGTAGTAGAGCGGGATCAGCAGCAGCGCGCCGAAGAAGGCGATCGCGAACAGGGTGAAGACGCCGGCGGAGGCACCCGCGCGGGTGTGGGTGAAGGTGCGGATGTCGATCAGGGCGCCGTCGCCTTTGCGCCAGCTGTGCAGGAAGAAGCCGGCGATCAGGGCAGCGCCGGCGACGATCGGGGCCCAGGACTTGAACTGCCCGAAGCCGCCGTTGGCCGACTCGGCGAGGCCGAAGATCAGCAGCGTCAGGCCGGGCGAGAGCAACGCCATGCCGAGCCAGTCGAGGCGGTGCGCTTTGTCGGAGGTGTCGGGCTCGAGCTTGATCCAGGCCGAGATGATCGCGATGACGCCGATCGGGATGTTGATCAGGAAGATCCAGCGCCAGGAGACGTCGTCGACCAGCCAGCCGCCGAGGATCGGGCCGAGGATCGGCGCGATCAACATCGGGACGCCGAGGATGCCCATCACGCGGCCCATCCGGTGGGGGCCGGCCTTCTTGGTCATGATCGTCATGACCGCGGGCATGATCATGCCGCCGCCGACGCCCTGGAGGACGCGGAAGGCGATCAGCGAGCCGGCGCTCCAGGCCACCGCGCAGAGCGCGGAGCCGAGCATGAAGAGGGCGAGCGAGGTGAGGTAGATGCGCTTGGTGCCGAAACGGTCGGCGGCCCAGCCGGTGGCCGGGATCACCGCGGCGAGCGCCAGCGTGTAGCCGGTGACGACCCACTGGATCGTCGTCAGCGACGCGTGGAAGTCGATCGAGAGGCGGTCGATCGCGACGTTTACGATCGTCGTGTCGAGGATCGACATGATCGCGCCGAGCAGCACGACGGCCGCGACGACCATCGTCTCGCGGTCGAGGGCGTTGGGGTCGGCGGCGGGAGCGGCTGCGGCTTCGGTCTGAGTCACGCCGTACACCGTATCAAAATCTCGTACAGCGTATCGCCTCGGTATGCTTTCCCCATGGCAGCTGGGATAGACACCGTCTGGACCCGTGACGAGGAGCAGGCCGCGGGCCCGCAGCCCCTCTCGCGCGAGGCGATCGTGAAGGCCGCGATCGAGATCGCCGACGCCGATGGCCTGGAAGCGGTCTCCATAAGGAGGCTTGCTACCAAGCTCGACGCCCGCCCGATGAGTCTTTACTCACACATCGGGCGCAAGGGCGACCTCATAGACCTGATGGTCGACGAGGTCATAGCCGGCGCCATCATCCCCGGCGGACCCCCGACCGACGACTGGCGCGAGGCCCTCCGCCAGATCGCCCAGCGCACCCGCGAGTCGACCCGCGCCCACCCCTGGATGATCGCCGCCGCCTTCCACCGCCCCCACCTCGGCCCCAACACCCTCCGCCACATCGACCAGTCCCTCGCCGCCGTCTCCGAGCTTCCCCTCTCCCCGGAGCGCAAACGCGCCGTCCTCCTCGCCGTCGACACCTACACCCTCGGCTTCGTCCGCTGGGAGGTGATCTCGCCGACGGCCAAGGGCGGCAAGGCCAGCGCCTGCGCCGGCCACCCCGAATCCGGCCCGACCGCCGCCGAGGTCGACGCCTACATCGCCGCCCAGGCGGCGAGCGGCGAGTACCCCCACCTAGCCGAGTTCGTCGGCAAGGAACGAGGCCTCGGCGTGAAGGCCGAGAAATTCGAGATCGGACTCGAGTGGTTGCTGGCGGGGATCGAAGCGGAGGTCGGGGGGGCGAAGGGGTCGGAGGGCGGGTAGGGCTCGGGGCGCTTCGAGTGGTTGCCGGGGGCGGGCGAGGGACGGGGAAGGGACGCGGCCCTCGCAAGCTGGCGCGCGGGGCGGCGAGGGACGGAGGAAAGGGACGAGGAAAGGGACGGCCGAGGGACCCGGGTCTCAGGGGAGTGTGGAGGGACCCTCGCGGGAGGGTCACGGGAGAGCGACGGGAGTCCCACGGATCCGTCACCGATCCGTGACGGAGGTGGGATCTCGTCACGGAGAGCGTGAGAACGCCACGCTTCCTCCCGTGTTGCACAACACGCACGGGGGTGCGGTCGTCCTAACCGACCTATAGCGCCGGTTAGGACGACCGCACCCCGGGGGACCCTCGATCCGGGCCCGGAAAGGGACGGAAGGCGCCCGGGCGTGTGACGTTCCC
>JBPYFM010000195.1:0-6498 GCA_051986435.1 Solirubrobacterales bacterium
CGGTGACGGATCCGTGGGACTCCCGTCGCCCTCCCGTGACGCCCCCGCGTCCCTTCCTCCACTCATCGAAGACCCGGCCCTCTCGGCCACGGCCACAGCCTGCCCGGGCCGTGGCCGAGAGGGCCGCGTCCTTTCCTCGTCCCTTGCCGCCCCCGGGCGCCAGCTTGAGAGGCCTGGTCCCTTTTCCGGGCGCCAGCCTGAGAGCGCCGCGTCCCTCGTCCTCCGGGCGCCAGCCTGAGAGCGCCGCGTCCCTCGTGCACCGGGCGCCGGCTCTCCCCGGCCCCGGCTCCGCCCCCTACGCCCGGACCGCGACCACCTGCAGGTAGTCGGGCTCGAGGACCAGCGCCCGCGGGTCGGTGCTCGCCGTCTCGAGGTAGGCGCGCAGGTCCGCCTCCAGCGCCGGGGCGCCCTCCGGGCCGACTTTCTCGAACGCGGTCCGCACCGGGCCGAAGTAGGTGCGGAAGAAGTCCAGGTAGTGGTCGGGCGACCGGAAGGCCTGCCGGGAGACCCGGCGCTCGACCCGCAGCTCTGAGATCCCGTCGCCGAAGAGCTCGCGGACGCGCTCCTCGCTGCCCCAGAGGACGGGCGGCACGGTGCCCGGCGGCGGACCGCCGGTGTGCTTCATCAGGATCGCGAAGAAGTCGGCGAGGCTGCCGTCCGGGGTCCAGTTCGCCATCCCGATCCGGCCGCCGGGCTTCACCACCCGCAGCAGCTCGGCGGCGGTGCGCTCTTGGTCGGGCGCGAACATCGCGCCGAAGATCGACATCGCGACGTCGAAGCTCGCGTCGTCGAAGGGCAGGTTCTGGGCGTCGGCCTCGACGAACTCGACGTCGAGCCGCTCGGCGGCGGCGCGCTCCCGCGCCCGCTCCAGCAGCGCCGGCACGAAGTCGGCGCCGACCGTGTTGCCCCAGGCGCGCCGAGCCGCCGCCAGCGCGCCGTTGCCGCTGCCGCAGGCGACGTCGAGGACACGCTCGTCGGGCACGATCTCCAGCGCTTCGGCGAGCGTTTCGGAGGCGTAGATGACCAGCGAGCCGACCATCGAGAAGTCGCCCTCCGACCAGACGCGCTGCTGCGCGGCGGTGAGCGTGGCGTTGTCCGGGACGGCGGCCATCGCTCTTTAAGCTAACCGGATGCGGATCGGAGTGCTGACCGGCGGGGGGGATTGTCCCGGGCTGAACGCGGTCATCCGCGCCGTCGTCCGCAAGGGTGTGGGCGCCTACGGGCACGAGTTCGTCGGCTATCGCGACGGCTGGCGGGGCCCGCTGGAGGACGACCGCCGGCCGCTCGGCGTGCCCGAGGTGCGCGGCATCCTGCCGCGGGGCGGCACCATCCTCGGCTCCTCGCGCACCAACCCGTTCAGTGGCGACGGCGGTCCCGAGCGGATCGCCGCCAACCTCGAGGCGGCGGGGGTCGACGGGCTGGTCGCGATCGGCGGCGAGGACACGCTCGGCGCCGCCTCGCGCCTGCACACCGAGTACGGCCTGAACGTCGTCGGCGTGCCGAAGACGATCGACAACGACCTCTCGGCGACCGACTACACCTTCGGCTTCGACACCGCCGTCAACATCGCGATGGAGGCGATCGATCGGCTCCACACCACCGCCGACAGCCACCACCGGGTGCTGATCGCCGAGGTCATGGGGCGCCACGCGGGCTGGATCGCCGTCCACGCGGGCCTGGCCGGCGGCGCCAACGTCATCCTCATCCCGGAGCGCGAGTTCGACGTCGAAGCGGTCTGCGAGCTCGTCGGCCGCCGCTTCGCCAGTCACTTCGCCCCGATTATCGTCGTCGCCGAGGGCGCGCAGCCGATCGGCGGCATGCCCGACGCCGCCGACGCGCCGACCGACGCCTTCGGCCACGTCCGCCTCGGCGGGGTCGGGCACTGGCTCGAGGGCGAGATCGAGCGGCGCACCGGCAAAGAGACCCGCGCGAGCGTCCTCGGCCACGTCCAGCGGGGCGGCACCCCGACCGCCTTCGACCGCGTCCTCGCCACCAGGTTCGGCCTCCACGCGATCGACGCCGTCCAGGCCGGCCGCTGGGGCACGATGGCGGCCCTGAGGGGGACCGAGATCAAGCTGGTGGAGCTGACCGAGGCGACGGCCGAGCTGAAAACGGTGCCGGAGTCCTTCTACGCCGAATCAGAGGTGTTCTTCGGGTGAAGATTCGGGGGGTGCTGCGGGGGGACGCTTTTGGGGTGACCCTCCGGAACAACAGCCGGGAGGTTCCTGCGGGTCACCCCAAAATCGTCCCGCTCGGGCCGATCTGGCGGTTCGGGCGGCGGCTCGGAGCGCATCGCGGCGGCGCGGCGGCGTTGGGGATGCTGGCGGTCGGGGCGGCGGTGGTCGGCTGCGGAGGTGGGGACGCTTCGGGGGCCACGGTCAACGTGTACGTCGCGGCGCAACTCTGCGCGGGAGCGAAGCAGGAGCTCGCCGCGCTCGGGGGGACGGCGGGGCACTTCACGGTCGCGGTGCGCTGCCTGGCGCCGAGTGAACGGGCCGGGGGAGGGGTCGACCTGGCCGCCGACGGCGCCAACTCGCGTCGCGCCACCTCCGACACCAGCGCCGTCGCCACCCTCGAACCGCCCGGGCCCGGCGCGAAGTTCACCCGCGCGATCCTGGAATCCGCCGAAATCCCGCTGGTGACCTCGGCCGACGCGAGGCGCGGCATGTCCCGCATCCTCTCCGCCGTCGAAGGGGCCGGCTCGTCCGGCGTCCGCGACTCCGTCCGCGAAGCGCTGGAACCGAGCTAGCCGACCAGGTCCTGAAGCGCCCCGTCGATCGCCGGGAACCGGAACCCGTATCCGAGCTCCTCGGTGCGCTTCGGCAGTACCCGCTGGCCTCCCTGGGCCACCTTGCCGAACTCTTTCCCGAATTTCACCTCGAGCACGAAGCCCGGGATCGGCAGCACCGCCGGCCGTCCCAAGGTGCGCCCCAGCGCCCTCGACCAGTCCTTGTTCGTGACCGGGTTCGGCGCGGTGGCGTTCACCACGCCGCTCACCGAGTCGGTGTCGAGCGCCCACATCAGCATCCCCAGCTCATCGGCGATGTGGATCCAGGGCAGCCATTGCCGCCCGCCCGCCAGCGGCCCGCCCAACCCGAGCTTGAACGGCAGCAGGAGCTCGCCGAGGAGGCCGCCGCCGGCGTCCATCACCTGGCCGGTGCGAACGATCGCCAGGCGCACGCCGGCCGCCTCGACCTCCCGCGCGGCCGCCTCCCACGCGACGCAGACCTGGCTGTCAAAGCCCGCGCCGGGGGTGCTCGACTCGTCGAGCGCCTCGTCGCCGCGGTCGCCGTAGTAGCCGACCGCCGACTGGCTCACGAGCACGCGCGGCTTCGCCGCCAGCCCGTCGATCGTCCCGACGAGGTTGTGGGTGGCGACCTTGCGCGAGTCCATGATCTTGCGCTTCGCCTCCTCGGTCCAACGCTGGTTGATCGGCTCGCCGACCAGGTTCACGATCCCGTCGACTCCCTCGAAGGCGGCCGCGCTCGGCCGTTCGAGCGTCGGCTCCCAGCCGTGCCAGGTCACCCGCGGCTGCGCCGCGCGCGCCTTCTCCGGGCTGCGGGTGAGGCCGACGACCTCGTCGCCGCGCCGCAGAAGCTCGTCACAGAGCGCCTTGCCGATCCTGCCGCTGGCGCCCGTGACGAGGGCTCGCATCAGGTCGTCTCGACCGGGGTGAAGGTGCCCGTCTCTTCGCTGCGGCGGGCGAGGCCGTCGCGCTGCGCCTCCTCGATCACGGCTTCGGCGACCTTGGGGGCGACTTCGCGGTTGAAGACGCTGGGGATGATGTAGTCCTCGGCGAGGTCGTCGTCGGCGACCGCGGCGGCGATGCCGCGCGCCGCGGCGAGCTTCATCGCCTCGGTGATCTGCGGGGCGCCCGCGTCGAGGGCGCCGCGGAAGATGCCGGGGAAGGCGAGCACGTTGTTGATCTGGTTCGGGTAGTCGGAGCGCCCGGTGGCCATTATCCGCACGTGCGGGGCGGCGTCCTCCGGCATCACCTCGGGGGTCGGGTTGGCCATCGCGAAGACCATCGCGTCGTCGTTCATCTTCGCCAGCGAGTCTGCCTGGATGATGCCGGGGCCGGAGAGGCCGACGAAGAGGTCCATGCCCTCGATCACCTCGTCGGGCTGCCCGTGGCGGTGCTCGGGGTTGGAGTTCTCCGCGTACCAGCGCTTGGTCGAGTTCATCTCGCCGGAGGCGTAGTCCTCGCGCTCGGTCGACAGGGCGCCCTTGCGGTCGGCCCCGATCACGTGGGTGATGCCCGCCGCGAGCATCATTTTCGTCACCGCGACGCCCGCCGCACCGAGGCCGACGACGAGGACGCGGAGGTCCTCGATCGGCTTGTCGACGATCTTCAGCGCGTTGAAGAGCGCCGCCATCGTCACCACCGCGGTGCCGTGCTGGTCGTCGTGGAAGACCGGGATGTCGAGCCGCTCCTTGAGGCGCTCCTCGATCTCGAAGCAGCGCGGCGCGGAGATGTCCTCGAGGTTCACCCCGCCGAACGTGGGCGCCATCAGTTCGACCGCGCGGACGATCTCGTCGGCGTCCTGGGTGTCGAGGCAGACCGGGAAGGCGTCGACCCCGGCGAACTCTTTGAAGAGCATGCACTTGCCCTCCATCACCGGCATCGCCGCCTCGGGACCGATGTTGCCGAGCCCCAGCACCGCCGAGCCGTCGGAGACGACCGCCACGGTGTTCTTCTTGATCGTGTACTCGAAGGCTTTGGCGCGGTCGGCGTGGATGTCCATGCAGACGCGGGCGACGCCGGGCGTGTAGGCCATCGACAGGTCGTCGCGCGTTTTCACCGGGTACTTGTTGTGCATGTCGATCTTGCCGCCGCGGTGCATCTGCATCGTGCGGTCGACGTAGTCCAGTACCCGCGCGCCGCGAGTCGACCCGATCGCCCGCAGGATCCGCTCCCAGTGGTCGCGATCGGCCGCGTCGATCGTGAACTCGCGCACCCGCTTGCCCTCCGGCCCGGCGCCCGGCACGAGGTCCACGCCCTGCAGCTGTCCCCCCGCCTCGGCGATCGCCGCGGTCAGTTTCCCGAGCGGCTCCTGCCGCGCGTCGAGCTCGACGCGGATGGTGACGCTGTACTGCGCGCTGACCGGCATGGCGGGAATCGAATCAGATTCCTGGCGCGAGCAGGTGACCTCCGCCTTTGCCGTAGGGTCCGCCGAATGCTCAGGGGACTGGTGGCAGGCGCGGCGCTGACCTTGCCGGTGCTCATGGTGGGATCGGCGCAGGCGGCGCCGGCGCCGCGCGGGAAGAGCGAAAGCGTGAGGACCGTCCCGGGGGCGAGCCGTGATCACCCCATCCCCTCGCCGGGGGCGATGGTCTTGCACGGGACGCACGGCTACGGGATCACCGTCGACGCGGGGAGCACGGGTGTGGTACGCGGCGGCGGAGACCGAAGCGCGGGGGCCGATGGAAATCGAACGTTCCACCTGGTGGACTGATGGCCGGGCGCGGACGCTGGCGTTCTCCCCCGACTTCACCACCGCAACGGTCGAACCGCCCGCCCCGTTCGCGGGCACGGCGAGTTTCGCGCGCACCAACGGTGCCCACGGCACCTGGCGCGGCGATCTGATCGTCGACTTCCCCGACGTCCCCGGGGTCCACTTGGCGGGGAGGTCTTTCGAGGCCGAATTCCATTCCGGCCTTCTCGAAGGGATCTCGGTGCCGTAGACGCCGCGAATTGCGCCTCCGGCACGGCGCGGCAGGGGGAGAACTCAAGGCTGTGGAGCCTTACCGTCCCAATGAGGCGGAAAAGCTCCACAGCCGGCCGGCGGGTCGCTGCGATCGCGGAGCACCAGCACGGTCTCGTGACGGTCGAGCAGCTCCAAGGCGCGGGTGTCAGCGAAACGTCGATTCGACGTGGGGTGGACGCGGGGCGCCTGCACCGAGTGCACCGCGGCGTCTACGCGGTGGGGCATCGGAGTCTCTCGTGGCGGGGACGATGGGCGGCGGCGGTGCTCGCCTCGGGGGACGGGGCGGTGCTGAGTCATTCGAGTGCCGCGGCGCTGTTTCAGTTCCTGCGGCCTGTTCCCGGCCCCGTGCACGTCACCGTCGGTGCCAATGTTCGTCGGAGGCCACGCGAGGGGATCCGACTCCACCGCTCGCGCACGCTCACGTCCCGCGACGTCACCCGTCGCCACGGCATCCTCGTCACCACCCCGGCCCGCACCATCGTCGACATCCGCGGCGAAGTCGACGACTACCTCTTCCGCCGCGCCCTACGCCAGGCGGAGCTCGCCGGGCATCGCGTCCCGCACCTCTCCACCACCAAGCGCACGCGGTCGGATCTCGAGCTGCTGTTTCTCGGGCTGTGTGACGGACACGGGTTGCCGCGGCCGCTCGTCAACCGCCGCGTCCACGGACACCGGATCGACTTCTTCTGGCCCGGGCGGCGGCTCGCGGTGGAGACCGACAGCTGGGAGTACCACCGCGGCTCGGTGGCCTTCGAGGACGATCACGAGCGCGACCTCGAGCTGCGCGCCC
>JBPYFM010000196.1:0-3470 GCA_051986435.1 Solirubrobacterales bacterium
GCGCCATCGCCCGCTGCATCTGGTCGGGGATCTCGACGTCCTTGATCTCCACCGCGGTCACCTTCACGCCCCACGGCTCGGTCGACTCGTCGATGATCTTCTGCAGGTCTTCGTTGAGGCGCTCGCGATCGGCGAGCAGCTGGTCGAGCTCCGCCTTACCGAGTACCGAGCGCAGCGCCGTCTGCGAGATCTGCGAGGTCGCGACGAGGTAGTTCTCGACCTCGACGACCGCGCGGTTCTGGTCGACCACCCGGAAGTAGGCCACCGCGTTCACCCGGCACGGCACGTTGTCGCGCGTGATCACCTCCTGTGGCGGGATGTTCAGCGTCACCGTCCGCAGGTCGACCTTCACCATCCGGTCGATCAGCGGGATCAGGAGGATCAGGCCCGGGCCTTTGGTCGCGATCAGCCGGCCGAGCCGGAAGATCACGCCGCGCTCGTACTCGCGCAGCACCCGCACCGACAGCCCGAGCGCGATCAGCGCGAACAGGACGATGACCACCAGGATCCCGACGACTACGGCCATTCAGCTTCCCCTTTGCTCCGACTGCTCGGATCCTTGGACCGTTTTCACGGTGACCGGTCGCACCACGAGCGTCAGCCCATCGACCGCGTCCACGACGACTTTATCCCCGAAGTTCACCGGCGGGGCCCCGTCGGCGAGGCGCGCCGACCAGAGCGTGCCGCGCATGAAGACCTGTCCGGTCGGGTCGATCGTCGAGCGCGCCTCGCCTTCGCCGCCGATCATTTCCTCCGTCCCCGCGCGTTTCGGCAGGTGCCGGGTGCTGCGGATGACCTTGCGGCTGATGTAGAAGAAGCTGATCGCGGAGAGGACCGCGAGCGTGATCAGCGCCGCGCCGATGTACTCGGCCGCGCTTTCGCTCGACTCCAGCGCGAGGATCCCGCCGACCACCAGCCCGGCGATCCCCAACGCCGCGAGCAGCCCGCCCGTCGGCAGCAGCAGCTCCGCCGCCAACAGCCCGATCCCGATCAAGGCGATGATGGCGAACGCTTCCATGCCTCAGATTATGCGCCTCCGGGGTCTGATCCTGTGGCCGGCGGCCGTCCGAGATGGCTTGGGCGGCAGGACGCGCGTCGACTTTTGGTCGCTGAGAGACCGAAACTCCACACGGAGATCTTTGACCGTTGGGGAAGACGGGAGGAAGCGTGGAGATCTCACGGTCTTCGTGACGAGGTCCCTTTCCGCGTCCCGGTCCCTTTCCTTACCCGCCCCCCAACGCATACCGCCTGATGTCCGCTTCCAGTTCTTCGTCGTGGGCGTACTGGCCGAGCTTCACGTAGACGAGCTTGCCGTCGCGGTCGTAGAACGCCGTGTCGGGCGGGCCGGGCGCCTTGTAGGTCTGGGCGACTTCGAAGTGGGGGTCGTAGTAGCTCGGGTAGGGGACCGGATGGTCGGCCAGCCAGCTTTCGGCTTCCCTTTCGGAGTCTTCGGAGTCGATCCCGACGAAGGCGACCTTCTTCCCCCATTTCGCGGAGGCTTCTTGAAACATCGGGAACTCGAAACGGCAGGGCCCGCACCAGGACGCCCAGACGTTGGCGACCACCGGATAGCCGAGGGCGGCCACCCGTTTTTCGAACGCGTCTTTCCCGCCCGGGAGGATCTGGTTAGCTTCCCCGTAGAGCTTCGCCAGCGGCGGGGGAGCCCCGGCGAGCGCCTTCTCGTAGTTGGGATGCGCGCCGCTTGCGCCCCCCGATGAGGAGCCGCAACCGACCACCATGGCGGCCAGTGCGAGTGCCGCCGACAGGGCGAGCACGAGTTTGATCCGCATTCGCATCCGCTCCGTGATTACAATACGGGTACGTTCGGTTCGCGGTTCGCGGACCTCTTTGAGTTCTCGGGAGGACGGATTCCCGGCTTCCCGCAGCCCTCGTTCCATCGTTGCCCGGGGTCGTCCGTCCAGTTACGGCCCGGCAGACACCCAAAGCCTTCTATGGCCAACACCACCGATGTTGCCGCAGGCGCGGCAGTCCCAACTAGCGCCGATATCGAGCGTGCGTCGTCCTTCGCCCGCGAGCCCTTCCTGCTCGACGGCGAGGGACCCGAGGCGCTCGCTCCCGGCACCGCCCGCCGCCAGGCGCTCGACGCGGCGCTCGCCGAGATAGCGGCGGGGGCGACCGAGCCCTCGGTCGAGTGGCGGCGCAACTACTCGCTGCTGCTGGGCCTCGAGCGCTTCCTCGCCGACGAACCGCCGACCCTCCGCGACGGCGCCCAGCTCTCGCCCCACCAGGTGGACGCGCTGTCGGGCACGCTGGCCGAGCTGATGGCCCAGGCCCAGGTCGGCTCCGCCGAGGCCGCCGCCGAGCTCACGAACGGCGAAGCCGCCCTCGACGAGCCCGACACCGCCGAAGCGTCGATCGTCGACGACGCGGCCGCGGAAGGCGCCGAGGAAGACGAAGCGCCCGACGAGGTCGATGACGAGGAGCCCCAGGACTGGACCGAAACCACGCCCGCCGACGGCGAAGACGAGGTCGTCGAGGAGGCCGCCGAAGACCCGGGCGCCTCGCGCCGCTTCTGGTTCGAGCACGCGACCGGCGCCGGCAAGACCGTCGCCGCGGTCGGCTTCATCGAGGCGACCCGCACCGGCGGCGTCCTCATCCTCACCCACCGCCGCAACCTGGTCGACCAGTTCATCGGCGAGATCTCCGACCGCGGCTACAAGGAGCGCCTGCGCCCGCCGCTGCTCGGCAACCGCGACGACGCCGAAGGCCCGGTCACGGTCGAGACCTACCAGTGGTTCGTCCGCAACCACAAGAAAGTCTCCGACGCCTACTCGGTGGTGATCTGCGACGAGGCGCACACCGCGCTGGGCGAGAAAACCAGCGCCTGCATCCGCGCCTGGCCCGGCCCCGTCTTCATCGGCATGACCGCGACCGGCGCGCTGATCGCCCGCCACGTCGCCGACCTCTTCCCGACCCAGACCTCGCGCTTCGACCTCGCCCAGGCGGCCCGCCGCGGGGTCATCTCGCCGCTGCGCTGCCTGCGCATCCCGCCCGGCCCGGGGGTGCGGACGATCGCCAAGGTGCCGCTGCGCAAAGGCGAGGTCGACCAGGACTTCGACCAGGAGGAGCTGGCCGCGCTGCTCGACCAGGGCCCGTTCAACTTCGCGATCGCCGACCTCTACAAGTCGCGCTTCCGCAAGACGCCGGGCGTCGTCTACACGGCGGGCGTCCAGCACGCCCACAACGTCGCCGAGGCGTTCCGCGCGGTCGGCATCAACGCCCAGGCGGTCTCCGGCGAAACGCCGAAGCGGGAACTCGCCGACATCCTCGCCGGCTTCGAACGCGGCGACGTCGACGTGCTCTGCAACGCCCAGCTCCTCGCCGAGGGTTGGAACAGCCCGCGGGCGACGATCTGCATGCACCTGGCGCCGACCGCCTCGCGGCGGATCTACCAGCAGCGGGTCGGCCGCGTGACCCGGCGCGCGCCGGGCAAGGAGGCGGGCCTGGTG
>JBPYFM010000197.1:0-6474 GCA_051986435.1 Solirubrobacterales bacterium
TCACGTCCCTGTACCGGCTCTCCCCCGCACCCCTCACGTCCTGGGCGCCTCATGGGGGTCACAGCCTGCCAGGACCCCCATGAGGCGCCCAGGACACCCGCCGGCGCCGCGAGGTGGTGTGGACGGCGCGATCCTGGTCTTCCTCGCCGCGTACCAGCTCTACAAATGCTTCGCCAGGAAGTTCCTCGACGAAAGCGACACAAGCGAGATGCCCCCCGGCCTGCGCAACGCCTACACCGCCCTCGGCACCTTCGGCTACGTCGCCCGCGCGATCGTCTTCGCCCTGGTCGGCAACGGCCTGATCCGCGCCGCCCTCGACTACGACGCGAAGAAGGCGGTCGGCCTCGACGGCGCCCTCCACAACCTCGCGAACGCCTCCTACGGCCCGCCGCTCCTCTGGCTGGTCGCCATCGGCCTCTTCGGCTTCGCCGTCTTCTCGATCGCCGACGCCCGCTACCACCGGGTGCGAGCGCGTGTCGGCTCCTGATCTACCCGCGGGCCGCCGCCGCCACCCGGGCGGGCCCCGAACCGAGGCCCGCCCGATCTCACCTCAGCCGCGCAAGCTCACGCCAGCAGTTTCGCCTTCGCCTGCTCGAACTCGGCATCCGAGAGAGCGCCTTTCTCTTTCAGCTCGGCGAGTTTGTGGAGCTCGTCGGCCGGGGAGGCTGCGCTCGCCTGTTGACGCACGTACTGGTCGAAGTGTTCCTTTGCCTCCGCCTGCGCCTTGATCGTGCGGTCGCGCATGCCGTTGCCGCGGGCGATCAGGTAGACGAGCGCCGAGAGGAACGGGATGAAGACGAGGAAGAGGATCCAGACGCCCTTCCACCAGCCGGAGAGCTCTTGGTCACGGAAGAGGTCGGAGATGATCGAGATCAGGATCCAGATCCAGATCACGAAGAGGAAGACCTCGGCGACGACGAGAAGCAGTTCGCCGAAGCTGATATCTGCGATGGGCAAGACGGTTCCTTTCTGTTGATTTGCCGATGGGGGAAGAAGTCGGGGGGCGCGGTCAGTTCGGTCCGGCGACGCCCCAGCGCCGCAGCAGGTCCTCGGGCAGGGCACAGGCGATCCGGTTGCCGGCCAGCGGGCTCAAGACCTCGAGCACGGCCTCCTCACGCACGGCCGGCATCGCCAGGAGGAGGGCGGAGCTGCCGGGGACCAGGGCGAGGCGCAGGCGCGCCGAGAAGTCCTCATCAAGCGGCGCGGCGGCACCCTCGTCCATCACGGCCCCCATCAGCATCCCCCAGAACTCGCTCCACTGCGCGGTCGCGTCGGGGCGCCGGCTCGTGGTCAGGCAGACGCTGCCGTCGTGCCGGCAGATCGCGACCGAGGTCGCGTCGGGATCGAGCAGGAGCCCTTCCGCGCAGCGGTCGACTTCCTCCTCCGCCCGGCCGGCGCTGATCTCGTCCTCGTAGGTGATCGCCATGAGTCGCATCGCTGGTCGCGGCCTCGGGTCGAGGCCGCGACCCGACCGTACGCCGGGCCGCGGCACCTCCGCCTCACACCGACAGGGTGATTTGCGCGCGGCCTACGGCGCGTCCAACAGCCCGATGCGCCGGGCGTGCTCGATCGCCTCGCGGCGCGAGGACACGTCGAACTTCGAGTAGATGCTCCGCACGTGCGTTTTCACCGTGTTCGGCGAGAGGTGCGCGGCGGCGGCGATCTGCGGGAACGAGAGGTGGCTGGGCAGCTGGCGGAGGATCCGCAGCTCGGCGACCGTGAGCTGCTCGGCGGCACTGTCGGCCTGCAGCTCGAGCAGGCCCTCCGTCTCCTCGACCCAGCGGCCGAGCAGGGTGTCGTCGCCCATCAGCTCGACTTCGCGCGCCGCCCGGTCGAGCAACGCCCGCGCCGCCTGCGGGTCGCCGAGCCGTGCCGCGGCCCGCGCCAGCATGATCCGGGTCTCCACTTCGTACCAGGGCGCGAACTCGTCGAGCTGCTCCAGCAGCCGCGCCCCGGTGGCGAGGTCGGCGGCGGCCTGGTCGACGGCGCCGCGGCTCGCCCGCACGTGGGCGGCGACGGCGAACGCGAGGGCGACCATCGGGTAGCCGCCGATCCCGGTGCGGTCGATCTGCGCCCGCGCCCGCGCGACGTCGCGCTCGGCGTCGTCCCAGGCCCCTTCCTCGGCCGCCAGCACGGCGAGCTGCGCGAGGCAGAGCGCCTGCAGGTTCGGCGCCCCGACGGCGCCGCGCCGGTTGCCCTCGACCAGCTCCGCCCGCGCCTCCTCCCGCTCGCCCGCGAGCAGCAGCGCGATGCCCTCGAGCAGGCAGCGCAGCGAGTGCCACGGGTTCTCGTCGGGGAGGAGCGCCCGCGCCGGTGCCACCGCCGCCCGCATCGCCGCGATCCCCTGCCGCGCCAGCGTCGCCTCGGCCAGCGTCAGCCCGACCCCCAGCGAGATCCGGTACTCGGAGTCGGGCTCGAGCTGGAGCAGGCGCCGCGAGACGGCCACCCAGTGTTCGGCGGTCGGGCCGCGGCCGAGCGTCAGCTGCGCCCAGGCGGCGGCGAGGCTGAGGCCGGGACTGGTGGCGACCGCAGCCTCGCCGAGGCGCTCCAGCCAGGCGACCATGCTCGCGTTGCGCCCCCGCGTCATGTACTCGGGGACCGCCGCCCAGACGAGTTCCCCGGCCCGCGCCGTCTCCCCCGCCGCGACCGCGTGCGCGATCGCCAGGTCCCAGTCGCCCGCCTCCTCCCACCAGGCCGACGCACGCAGGTGGAGGTCGGGCTCGGCCTCGGCGTCGGTGCGCCGCAGCTCGGCCTGCAGCATCTCCCGCAGCAGCGGGTGGAAGCGGAACCACTCGTCGCGGCGGTCGAGCGGGATCACCAGCATGTTCGACCGCGACAGGTCGCGCAGCACCGTGGCCGAGTCTTCGCGCTCCAGCACCGCGTCGCAGACCGGGCCGCTCAGCCGCTCCAGCAGCGAGGCGCGCAGGAGGAAGTCGAGGCGCCGGCGCGAGACGCTGACGAGCAGCTCTTCCCTTATGTAGTCGACGACGCGGCGGTCGTCGCCCGCGAACTGGGCGATCGCCGGGCCCGGGTCGCCGCCGTCGCTGAGCGCCGAGCCGGCCAGGTAGAGCGCCGCGGCCCAGCCCTCGGTCCGCATCACGAGCGCGTCGAGCTGGCGCGGGCGGACCGCCACGCCGAGGCCCTCGATCAGCGCCCCGCACTCGGCCTTGGTCATCGTCAGGTCCTCGCGCCGCAGCTCCAGCAGGCGGCGGTTGGCGCGCAGCCGCGCCAGGTGCACGGCGGGCTCGGTGCGGCTCGCCATCGCCAGCTGGGAGCCGTTGCCGAGGTGCTCGGCGAGCGCCGCGACCACCGCCAGCGAGTCGGGCGACTCGAGGCGCTCGACCTCGTCGAGGGCGACGACGACGGGGCGCTCCCGGGTGGCGAGCGAGCGGGCCAGGCGCGGCAGCACGACCCCCTCGATGTCGGGCTGCGGCGCGGCCAGCGCGTCGGCGATCTCCGGCGCCAGCGGCTCGATCGGCTCGAAGCCGTCGACCAGGTCGGCGACGAGGCCCGCGGCGTCGTTGTGGTGGGCGCTGATCAGGATCGAGACGAACGGCCGCGGATCGGCCGTCGCCCACTGCTCGAGCAGCACCGACTTGCCGTAGCCGGAAGGGGCGCAGAGGAGCGCCGTCCGGCCGCCGCTCTCGCGCAGGCGCCGGAGCAGCCGCGGCCGCACCACGAAGGGGGATCCCTCGTCGATGCCCCCTTCGATTTTGCGTTCGGCTTGTTCGGACAAGTCGGTCCCCCGATTTACTTCGGAGAGCCTAAGCAAAGCGGGGACCGGCGGGGTTAAGGAAGTGGTTTCCGAATCACCCCGATCGTGCGAGGTCGTTCCGGCGCGCGGGTCCTACCGTCGTCCTATGACGACGACGCCGCAGGAGCAGAGATACGTGCCGCGACCCGACGAGCAGACCGCGAACGAGATCGCGATCGAAGCCTATGTCTACCTCTACCCGCTGGTCCTGATGGAGCGGACCAGGGCGCAGATGACGAACGTCGAGGGGCCGGGCGAAGTCCTCGGCCGGGCACCAGTCGACACCTTCGCGCACTTCCGCGAGTACCCGCAGGCGTCCTTCAAGGACGTCGTCAAGCCGAACTTCGACACCCTCTACTCGCCCGCCTGGCTCGACCTGCGCGAGGAACCGCGGATCATCTCGGTGCCGGCGACCGACCTCTACTACCTGATGCCGGTCTACGACATGTGGTCGGACATCTTCGCCTGTCCGGGGACGCGGACCAACGGCGCCGTCGACGGCGACTTCGCGATCTGCGGGCCCGGCTGGGAGGGCGAGCTGCCGGCCGGCGTCACCCGCCTCGACTCGCCGACCCCGTGGGCGTGGACGATCGTGCGAACAAAGGCGGGCCCGGCGACCTACCCGGAGGTGCGCGCCTTCCAGGACCAGCTGAAGCTCACCCGCCTCGGCGAGTGGCCGGGGCCGGCGAGCCCCGTGCGCGGCACCGTCGACCCGGCGGTCGACGCGAAGACGCCGCCCTTGCGCCAGGTGTTCGGGCTCGGCGCGGCGGAGTTCTTCGGCGAGGCGATGGAGACGCTGCGGGAGATCCCGACGCACGTCGCCGACACTCCGATCCTCGAACGGATGGCGCAGCTCGGCCTCGTCTCGGGCGAGCCCTTCGACCTCTCCGCCGCTGCCCCGGAGGTCGCGGCGGCGCTGGATGCGGCGGTGCCGGCGGCGATCGAGAAGATCACCGAGCGCCAACAGACCCTCGTCCAGCCGGTCGAAGGGTGGCTGTCGGTGACCGAAAACATCGGCAGCTGGGGCGTCAACTACCTGAAGCGGGCGTGCATCGACCTGATCGGGCTCGGCGCCAACCTGCCCGAGGACGCGGTCTATCCGATCTCCTACTTCGACGCCGACGGCGAGCCGTACGACGGCAGCAGGTCCTACGTCCTGCACTTCGACGCAGGCGCCCTGCCGCCGGCGAAGGCCTTCTGGTCGCTGACCATGTACGACGAGGAAGGCTTCCAGGTGCCGAACGCGATCGACCGCTTCGCGATCGGCGACCGCGACGACCTCGAGTTCAACGCCGACGGCTCGCTCGACCTGCAGATCTCCGCGACCGAACCGGCCGCGGGCAGCGCGAACTGGCTGCCCGCGCCGACCGGCTCCTTCAACCTCTGCCTGCGCCTCTACTACCCGGAGGCCGCCGTCCTCGACGGCAGCTGGACGCCGCCGGGCGTGCGCAAGGCCTGAACCCGCACCGACAGGAGGCACACGAATGTCCGACATCAACACCGAGGTCCCCGGGCCCGTCGACTATCTGCTGGTCGAGTGGAAGGGTCGCCAGCCGGAAGGCGAGGTCGCCCCGCACCTCATCGACCTGGTCGAGCGCGGCCTGATCCGCATCCTCGACCTGCGCTTCCTCGTCAAGGACGAGGACGGCTCGGTGACCGAGTTGGAGATCAGCGACCTGGGCGACCGGGTGGTCGAGTTCGCGATCTTCGAGGGCGCCCGCTCGGGGCTCGTCGACGACGAGGACCTCGCGAGCGCCGCCGCGATCCTCGAGCCGGGGACCTCGGCCGCCCTGCTCGTCTTCGAGAACGCCTGGGCCGCGCCGTTCGCCGGCGCCGTCCTCCGCTCCGGCGGGGACGTAGTCGCCTCCGGCCGCATCCCGGTCACCGACCTCCTCGCCGCCGTCGACGCGGCCGAGGCCAACGCCTAGAAAGGAGCCCACCATGCCAGGACTACTGAGGGGCATCGCCCGCACCGCCGCGATCGCCGGCACCGCCACCGCGGTCAGCAACCGCGTCTCCCGTCGCCAGGGGGAGCGCTGGACGCGCCAGGAAGAAGAACGCTACGCCCAACAGGCCCCCCCGCCCCCCGTAGCGGCCGCGCCCACCCCGGCGCCGAGCTCCGGCCAGTCGACGATCGACCAGCTGAAGGAGCTCGCGAGCCTGAAAGCCGAAGGCGTGCTGACCGAGGAAGAGTTCGCCGCGCAGAAGGCGAAGCTGCTGGCCTGATTTGCGGGCGCGGCGGCCGGGGGCCCGGCCGAGCCCTGCGCGGCCCTTGGGGGGCCGGCGGCTGGAGAAGGGACGGAGCCTGGCAAGCCGGTGCCCGGGGGCGGCGAGGGACGGCCGAGGGACGGGCAAAGGGACGCGGCCCTCTCGGCCACGGCCCGGGCAGGCTGTGGCCGTGGCCGAGAGGGCCGGGTCTCAGGGGGAGTGTGGAGGGACACTCGCGGGAGGGTCACGGGAGAGCGACGGGAGCCCCACGGATCCGTCACCGATCCGTGACGGAGGTGGGACGACGTCACGAAGAGCGTGAGAACGCCACGCTTCCTCCCGTGTCGCACAACACGCACGGGGGTGCGGTCGTCCTAACCGACCCATAGCGCCGGTTAGGACGACCGCACCCCGGGGGACCCTCGATCCGGGCCCGGAAAGAGACGGAAGGCGCCCGGGCGTGTGACGTTCCCGGCGTCTTCGTCACGGATCGGCCCCTGACGGCCCCCGGT
>JBPYFM010000198.1:0-8901 GCA_051986435.1 Solirubrobacterales bacterium
CGGTTAGGACGACCGCACCCCGGGGGACCCTCGATCCGGGCCCGGAAAGAGACGGAAGGCGCCCGGGCGTGTGACGTTCCCGGCGTCTTCGTCACGGATCGGCCCCTGACGGCCCCCGGTCGGCCGGAGGTGTGCCTTCTCCCGCACATCACGATCACGGAAGTCCGACCGCCTCACGTCCCTGTACCGGCTCTCCCCCGCACCCCTCACGTCCTGGGCGCCTCATGGGGGTCACAGCCTGCCAGGACCCCCATGAGGCGCCCAGGACAGCCACCGGCGCCCCGGAGTGGTGTGGACGGCCGGGGCCCAGGTGGGTGCGGTGCGGACGGCCCGCCCCCCGCCCCTATGGCCCCTCGAGTCCCCCCGCCGCGTCGGGCGATCGCGGGCCCGTGGCCGCCATTCGTACTTCACCCAGCCTAGGCAGCCCCAGCACCCGCGGACGTCACAAGCGCCGCCGCATCAACATCGGGGTCGGGGGAGGGTGTCGCGGCGGCGCCTGCCAAGGCGGCGAGGCGGGCGTCGGCATCGGCGAGGTCGGAGCGCTCGTCGGGGCGCTGGCGGAGGAAGGCGTCGAGGTCGGGGCGGAGGGCGATCGCGGTGTCGACCGTCGGGTCGCCGCCGGGTTGGTAGGCGCCGATCGCGATCAGGTCCTCCTTGTCGCGGTAGGCGGCCAGCAGGCGGCGGAGCTCGGAGGCGGCGGCGGTCGAGTCCGGGGGCTGGATCTCGGTGGTCAGGCGGGAGACGCTCGCGAGGACGTCGATCGCCGGATAGTGGTTGGCGTGGGCCAGGTCGCGGCTGAGGACGACGTGGCCGTCGAGGATCGAGCGGACGGCGTCGGCGATCGGCTCGTTCATGTCGTCGCCGTCGACGAGGACGGTGTAGAGGCCGGTGATCGAGCCCTCGGGGCTCGTGCCCGCACGCTCCAGCAGGCGGGGGAGGAGGGCGAAGACGCTCGGCGTGTAGCCGCGCGTCGCGGGCGGCTCGCCGATCGCCAGGCCGACCTCGCGCTGGGCCATCGCGAAGCGCGTCACCGAATCCATCATCAGCAGGACGTCGGCGCCCTGGTCGCGGAAGTGCTCGGCGATCGCGGTCGCCGCGAAGGCGGCCTTGATCCGCACCAGCGCCGGCTGGTCGGAGGTGGCGACGACGACGACGCTGCGCTCCAGCGCCGCCCCCAGGTCCCGCTCGACGAACTCGCGCACCTCGCGGCCGCGCTCGCCGACCAGGGCGATGACGTTGACGTCGGCGGAGGTCGAGCGCGCGATCATCCCGAGCAGGGAGGACTTGCCGACGCCGGAGCCGGCGAAGATGCCGAGGCGCTGGCCCTGCCCGCAGGGGACGAAGGCATCGAGCGCCCGCACGCCGAGCGCGAGGCGCTTCTCGATCCGCGGCCGGCCGAGCGGCTCGGGCGGTTCGGCGGCGGCCGGGCGGGTGCCGTTGGGAGGCAGGACCGTGCCGTCGAGCGGCCGGCCGAAGGCGTCGACCACCTGCCCCAGGAGCTTCTTCCCGACCGGCACCCGAAAGGTCTCCCCTTCGGCGGTGACCGGCTTGCCCGGCCCGATCCCGCTCATCTCGCCCAGCGGCATCAAGAGCGTGCGCGAGTCGCGAAAGCCGACCACCTCGGCCGGCACCGCCGCCCGGTCGCGCCCGGTCTCGATCATGCAGACCTCGCCAACCTCGGCCTCCAGCCCACTCGCCTCGATGATCAGCCCGATGACGTCCCGAACCCTTCCCCTCCGCACCACGAGGTCGGCCGAGTCGATCGCCACGCCCGCGGCCGCCAACGTTGCGGGTGGCGGGGACGACGTGACCCTCTCCGGACGCGCCTTCGGCGCTGAGTGTCCGGAGAAGGTCACGTCGTCTCCGCCTCTCGGGCGATGACCTTCGCTGCCCGCTCCAGCTGTGCCCCGATCTCTGCGTCGAGTTCACCCGCCCGCGTCTGGACGACGCAACCCCCACGCTCCACGCGCCGCTCCTCGCGGACGCTCAGCTCGCCCCCGTGCCCGGTGCTGAAGTCGGCGATCGCCCCGCGCACCAGTCCGGCATCCGCGGGGTTGACGAGCACGGTGGCGGGCAACGGCTCGGTCAGGCGGCGGAGCGCGCCTCGCACGACGTCCAAGATGAGCTCCGGCCGCGCCTCCAGTTCCGCGCCGAGCACCTTCTCGGCGATCCGAAGCGCCAATCCCACGGCGACCGGCTCGACCTCCGCCGCGCTCGCCGCCCGCGCCTCATCCAGCTCCGCCGCCGCGCTCGCGAGGGCTCGCGCCGCGGCGCTCACCTCGGCGCGTCCGGCCGCCAGCCCTTCGTCGTAGCCCGCGGCCCGCGCCGCCTCCAGCTCGGCCTCGCGCGCCGCTTCCGCGGCGGCCAGCCGGTCCTCCGCGGGCCGCGGCGCCGCCAGCTCGGGGAACTCAAACGACGAGTTCATCGCCGCCTCGGTTGCCGACCGTCAGCTCGCCTTCCTCCTCCAGGCGGCGCACCTCGGCGACCACCCGGCTCTGCGCTTCCTCGACCACCGATTTGCGCTGTAGCGGTTGGTATTCCATCTCCTCGACCAGCAGCCCGGCGCGCCGTTCGGAGACGTTCGCGAGCACCTTCTCGCGCACCTCGCTCGGCACCCCGCGCAGGGCCAGCGTGATGTCGGCGTCCTCGACCCCTTTCAGCACCGACTGGAGCGCCCGGTCGTCCAGCTTCACGATGTCCTCGAAGGTGAAGAGCAGCGCCCGGATTTCCTCCGCCAGATCCTCGTCGGACTGGGCGAGCGTCTCCAGCACGTTGCGCTCGGTCGGCCGGTCGGCGTGGTTGAGGATGTCGGCCAGCGACTGCACGCCGCCCGAGCTCGCGTACTCCTCGGAGAGCACGTTCGACAGTTTCCCCCGCATCACCGTCTCCACCTCGCGGATCACCGCCGGGCTCGTTTCGTGCATGCGCGCGATCCGCAGCGACACCTCCGCCTGTTCGGCGGTGTCGAGCAGCGCCAGCGTCTCGGCGGCGAGCGTGGTGTAGAGGCTGGAGATGACCAGCGCCTTGGTCTGCGGCGCCTCGTTGCGCAGGAAGGCGACGATCTGCTCCGGCGGCGTCCGCGCGAGGAACTCGAAGGGGCGCATTTCGATCACCGCCGAGAGGCGGCCGGTGATCTCCGCCGCGCGCTCGGGCCCGAGCGCCCGCTCCAGCACCTCGCGCGCGTAACCGACCCCGCCGACCGCGATCGAGCTCAGCGCCAGCGAGTTCTCGGAGACCTCCTCCAGCACCTTTTCGATCTGCTCGCGGGGGATGTCGCCCGCCTTCGCCATCTCCAGCGAGAGCTCCTCGATCTCCCCCTCGGAGAGGTGGCTGAAGACCTCGGCCGCCTTCTGCGGCCCGAGCGCCACCAGCAGCACCGCGGCCTTGCGGCGCCCGCGCAGCGGCGGCGGCTCGGCGGGGCTGCCGGACCGGATGAGCGAGGCGTCGCCGGGGCGCTCGAGCGGGACGAGCTCGTTCGGCGCCGCCAACTAGCCCTCCTTCATCCAGGCCCGCAGCTGCTGGGCGACTTTGTCGGAGTCCATCGCCGCGACCTCGTCGGCGTTGTTCGCCAGCGTCGGATCGTCTTCCCAGTCGTCTTCCGGCTGTTGCACTTCCAGTTCGGCGAGCGAGGTCGGCGCGTTCAGTTCCTTCAGCCAGATCGGTTCGGCCAGCACCTCGTCCTGTTTCTTGCGCAGGTGGCGCGCGGCGAAGACGAGGAAGGCGACGCCCGCCAGCCCGAGCAGCCCGTACTTGGCGTAGTCGCTGATGCCCGGCCCGGCCGGGGCCGCCACTTCAGGCGGCTTGGCGAACGCGATCCGGCTCACGGTCAGCGTGTCGCCGCGTTTCTTTTCGATCCCGGCGGCACCTTCGACGGCTTTTTCGAGCTGGACGACTTCCGCCGGGGGCACCGTTTTGTCGACGATCAGCGCGACGTGCTGGCGGTTCACCGTCCCCGGCGCGACCTGGGTGTGGGTGACGGTCTTGTTGACGCCGTACTGCGTTTCTTCGTTGGCCCGTTTGTAGTTGGAGGGCCCGCCCGCGGTGCCGGTCCCGGCCGCGTAGGCGGGGATGTTCCCGGCCGTCCCTGCCGCGGCGCCCGTCACCGTCGGCCCGGCGCCTTTCAGCGACTCGTGTTCGGCCTGCCGCGCCAGCGGCGTGCCCCCTTTGGCGTATTCGAGTTTGCTCTGCGTCGTGTGGTCGGCGTTCACTTCCGCCTGCACCTGCACGCGCCCTTTTTCCGGCCCGATCGTCCGCGCCAGCAGGCCGTCGAGCCGCGTTTCCATGTTCTGGTCGTAGCGCGCCTCGATCGCCTGTTTGGAGACGCCGCCGCCGAGCGCGCCGCCTTCGCCCGCCGGCCACAGCGTGGCGCCGCTGCCGTCGGTGATCGTCACGTCGTTCGGGTTCAGCCCTTCGACGCTGGCCGCGACCAGGTGAGCGATCCCGCGCACCGCGCCGGCGCCGAGCCGCGCGCCGGAGTCGCCGGCGATCAGCACCGCCGCGGTCGGCTTGATCGCTTCTTCGGAGAAGAGCTGTTCTTCGGGGAGCGTCAGCTGGACGTTGGAGCTTTTGACGCCTTCGACCTGGTCGATGGTCCGTTCCAGTTCGCCCTCCAGGGCGCGCTGGTAGGTGACCTTCTGCTGGAAGTTCGACGCGCCGAACTGCTGGGAGTCGAAGAGTTCGAAGCCCGGTTTGCTGCCGCCGAGCACGTCGCTTTCGGCCAGCGCGATCCGCGCCTGGGAGACGTCGGAGCTCGGCACGCCGACCGCGGTGCCCGAGTCCTGCACCTGGAACGGGATGCCCTTGGCTTCCAGCGCTTCGGTGACCTGGCCGGTTTCGGCCGGTTCGATCCCGGTCGCGAGCGTCGTGTAGCTCTGCTTCGTCGCCATCTGGAAGAGGACGAAGACGAGGACGATGATCGCGAGCGCGGCGCCGCCCAGCGCGAGTTTTCCGCGCGTGGAGAGCCTGGCGAGGACGGTCTTGATCTGGGCCACGTCAGATCTGGGTGTGGAAGATTTCGGTGTACGCTTCGACCGCTTTGTTGCGGACCTGAGAGGCGAGCTGCATCGAGAGCTGCGCTTCCTGGACCGCGGTGATCACCGAGCTGAGGTCGTTCGTCTGCCCGGTGGCGAGCGCCGTCGCTTGCGCAGATGCCGCTTCCTGGGTCTTCTCGAGGTCGCCGATCGCGTTGGTCAGCACCGAGCCGAAGCTCCCGGCCGGGTCGCCCGGCGCCGTCGTCCCCTGCGCCCCCGGCGAGCCGCCGACCGACCACTCCGCGCCCTGCGCTTTCGGCGCGGCGATCTGCTCGGCGGCTTTGCTGATGGCGGAGATCGGAAGGGTCATGTTCGGGTTCGTGTCAGAGCAGTTCGATCGTCTTCGAGAAGACCTGCTTGGTCGTCTGCATTGCGGTCACGTTCGCCTGGTAGGTGCGCGAGGCGTCGATCAGGTCGGTCATTTCTTCGACCGGATTGACGTTCGGCATCTGGACGTAGCCCTGCGCGTCGGCGCCGGGGCTGCCCGGTTCGTAGACCCGGCGCAGCGGGGTGGGGTCGGGGACGATCGCCGCGACTTCGACGCCGGCCGGTTCGCCGCCCCGGAGCGCGCCGGTCAGCGCCCCGGCGAAGCTGCCGTCGCCCGAGGACTCCTGCAGTACCACGTCCTGGCGGCGATAGGGACCGCCCGCCGGGGTACGGGTCGACTGTGCGTTCGCGAGGTTGGCCGAGGTCACGTCCATCCGCAGCCGCTGCGCGGTGAGCCCGCTGGCGGAGATGTTCAGCGCGTCGAAGAGGGCCATCAGCCGTTCATCCCCATCGCCGTGCGCATGATCGAGAGGCGCGAGTTGGCGACCTGCTCGAGCGCCTCGATTTCGAGGCCGTTTTCGGCGAGTTTTGCCGCTTCGGCTTCGCTGTTCACGCCGTTGCCGTCGGCCTGCATCGCGCCGGTGCTCAGCTGTTCGGGGGTGAAGCTGACGTCCTCGATCGCTTCCGGCCCGGCGCCCAGCGCGTCGCTCAGCGCCGCGTGGAAGTCGACGTCGGAGGGTTGGAACCCGGGCGTGTCCGCGTTGGCGATGTTGTTCGACAGCACGGTGTTGCGCAGGGTCGCGCCGGAGATGGCGCGCATCAGCGTGAGTTGGGTCGGATCGAGGATGCTCATCGCGGGCTTCGGCCCGGTCATCGGCAGCCGGCGCCGAAGGTTTAGCGAGGAGCGAAGAAATTTCGGGCGGATCCGGTGCAGGAACCACTTCTTTAACCCCGCCGAGTCAAGTGCCAGGCTTGGCTGTCGATAGAGACACGGAATGCAGGACAGCACCGAACAGAACTGGCCCGAGGCGCGGATCGTCGATCGCCTGCCGGTGATCATCTACGCCTCCGAGCTGGGGGAGAACGGGCGCTGGCGCTACGTCAGCCCGCAGGTCGAGGAGATCCTCGGCTACACGGCCGAAGAGTTCCTCTCCGACCCCGGCCTCTGGGCGCGCCTCGTCCACGCGGACGACCGCCTGCGGGCGCTGGCGGTGGAAAGCCGCGACCGGCTCGGCGACCGTGACAGCAGCCCGGTCGAGTACCGCATGTACACGAAGGCGGGCGACATCGTCTGGATGCTCGACGAGGCGGTGCTCGAGGCCGACACCCACGGTGTCCCGGTCTGGCACGGGGTCCTCTACGACATCACCGAACGCAAGACCGCGGAGATCGACCTGCAGCGCTCCCTCGCCCAGCAGGGGGTGGTGGCGCGGCTCGGCGAACGGGCGCTGAAAAACGGCGACCCCGACGCCCTGATGCGCGACGCAGTCACCTTGATCGGGGAACTGGACGGGGTCGAGTTCGCCTGTATATGGGAGGTCGCGCGCGACGGGCGGCGGCTCAACCTGCGCGCGGGCCTCGACGACACCACTCTCGCCTCGGGCCGGCGCATCTCCGCCGGCCGCGAATCGCACGCCGGCGCGGCGCTCGACTCCGGCGTCCCGGTCATCGTCGGCGACTGGGGGCCGGAGGAGCGCTTCGCGATGCCGCCGGCCGTCCGCGCGCTCGGCGCCGCCAGCTCCCTGGCGGTGCGGATCGACGGCAAGGAGCGGCCGTTCGGCGTGCTCGACGTCCACTCCGCCGAGCCGCACCGCTTCGGCACCAAGGACGTCCCCTTCCTCGAAGCCTCCGCCAACGTCCTCGCGGACGCGTTCGAGCGCCACGCCGCCGACCGCGCGCTCCGCCACCGCGTGCTCCACGACGCCCTCACCGGCCTGCCGAACCGGCTGAGCTTCGTCGACTCGCTCGACGACGCGCTCGGCCGCGCCTCGATCTCCGGCTCGCCGATCGGGATCCTGTTCCTCGACCTCGACCACTTCAAGCTCATCAACGACAGCCTCGGCCACCACGCGGGCGACGCCCTGCTCCGCGCCGTGGCGCCGCGGCTGCGCGCCCACCTGCGCCCCGGCGACATCGTCGCCCGCTTCGGCGGCGACGAGTTCGGGATCCTGATCGACCGCCTCGCCGACGACACCGAGGCGGTCGCGATCGCCGAGCGGGTCGCCGCCGCCTTCGCCCAGCCCTTCTCGATGCAGGGGGTCGACCACTTCGTCAACTCCTCGATCGGGATCGCCGTCGCCCGCCCGTCGTCGGGCCAGGCGACGAACGCCGAGCTCCTGATCCGTGATGCCGACGCGGCGATGTACCGGGCGAAGGAGAGCGGCCGCAACCGCACCGTCCTCTTCGACGCCGAGATGCGAGCCTCCGCGGCGCGCCGCCTGGAGACCGAACGCGAGCTGCGTGGCGCGATCGAACGCGACGAGCTGGAGCTGCGCTACCAGCCGATCGTCAACCTGCGCACCGGCGAGGTGACCGGGCTGGAGGCGCTGGTCCGCTGGCGCCACCGCGAGCGCGGCCTCCTCGACCCCGCCGACTTCGTCTCGATCGCCGAGGACAGCGGCCTGATCGAGCCGATCGGCCGCTGGGTGCAGGAACGCGCCGCGCGCCAGATCCTCGAATGGCACGAGCTGCGGCCCGACGACCGGCCCCTTGACGTCGCCGTCAACCTCTCGGCCCGCCAGGTCGCCCACCGCGACCTCGCCGCCGGCGTCGCCGAGATCCTCGCCCGCACCGGCCTCGACCCACAGCATTTGCGGCTGGAGATCACCGAGACCGTCCTGGTCGAGGAGTCGGCCTCGGCGATCGCCTCCCTGGAGGCCCTGAACGAGCTCGGCGTCAGTCTCGTCCTCGACGACTTCGGCACCGGCTACTCCTCGCTCGCCTACCTCAGCCGCTATCCCTTCCACGCCCTCAAGGTCGACCGCTCCTTCGTCGACAGCCTCGGCGTCGAACAGGAGGGCACGGCGATCGTCGAGGCGGTGATCGGCATGGCCCGCGCCCTCTCCCTCGACGTGATCGCCGAGGGGATCGAGAACGAGGTCCAGCTCGCCGAGCTGCGCCGCCTCGAGTGCGACTACGGCCAGGGCCACCTCTTCCACGAGGCCCTCCGCCCCGAGGAGATCGGCCGCATGATCGCCGCCGGCTCCCTCGGCTACGGGCCCGACGTGGGCGAGGTGGTGCCGCGGCTGCAGCGGCGGCCGACGGCGGAGTGATAGCCGGGGTGGGGACCGTCCGCGGCGGTCGGGGGCGGGCGGCCGTCCGAGATGGCCTGGGCGCCTCATGGGGTCCTGGCAGGCTGTGCCCCCATGAGGCGCCCAGGACGGGAGGGGTGCGGGAGGAGGCCGGCACAGGGACGGCGCGAAGTCGGACTTACGTCGCGGCTTCGTGCGAGAGAAGGCACACCTCCCGCCGATCGGGCCCGATCAGGGGCGGATCCGTGACGAAGATGCCGGGAACGTCACCCTTCCGCGCGCCTTCTTGCGCATTTCCGGGCCGGAAACGAGGACCCGAAAACGCGCTGCGTGTTTTCACCGTGCTATAGCAC
>JBPYFM010000199.1:0-13683 GCA_051986435.1 Solirubrobacterales bacterium
TGTCCTGGGCGCCTCATGGGGGTCCTGGCAGGCTGTGACCCCCATGAGGCGCCCAGGACGTGAGGGGTGCGGGGGAGAGCCGGTACAGGGACGTGAGGCGGTCGGACTTCCGTGAGGGTGATGCGCGGGAGAAGGCACACCTCCCGCCGACCGGGGGCCATCAGGGGCCGATCGGTGACGAAGATGCCGGGAACGTCACGCTTCCCGGACCCTTTCTCCTCTTTCCGGGCCGGGAGAGAGAGGTCCTCAGGACGCGCGTCGACTTTTGGTCGCTCAGCGACCAAAACTCCACACGGAGATCCTTGACCATTGACGAACACGGGAGGAAGCGTGGAGATCCCACGCTCTTCGTGACGTCGTCCCACCTCCGTCGCGGATCGGTGACGGATCCGTGGGACTCCCGTCGCTCTCCCGTGAGGCCCCCGCGTCCCTTCTTCCACTCCTCGAAGACCCGGCCCTCTCGGCCACGGCCACAGCCTGCCCGGGCCGTGGCCGAGAGGGCCGCGTCCCTTTGCCCGTCCCTCGGCCGTCCCTTGGCCGCGTCCCTTTCTTCGTCCCTCGTCGCCCCGTTCCCGCGTTCACCCATCCCTCCCCCGATTCGCCGGGGGCACCTGAGAGGATTCGGGGATGGCCGAGGCGCAGGTGGTGAAGCCGCGAACCGAACGCATCCAGCCGGGGATCTGGCGGCTGAAGCTGCCCTGCCCCTGGCCGGGGGTGCCGCACGGGAACGCCTGGGCGATGCAGCGGGGTGCGGGGATCGTGCTGTTCGACACCGGCGTCGGGGGGCGCGGGCGGCTGCGGATGCTGGACATCGCGCTGGCGCAGGCGGGGTTCGGGGTCGAAGACGTGAAGCTCGTCGTCTGCACGCACGCCCACTCCGATCACTGCGGGCTCGCCGCGTCGATCTGCGCGGAGACGGGTTGTGAGCTCTGGATGCATCCGAAGTGGGAGCACATCCGGCTCCAGGCCGACGATCCCCAGGCGGCGCTGGAACAGCGCCTCGAGGTGGGGAGGATGAGCGGCGTGCCGATGGCGGCGCTCGACCGCTATCGCGAACACAGCAGCGGCAGACCGGAAGACCTGATCGACGGCATCCGCGCACCCGACCGCGAGCTCGTGCCCGGGGTGGAGGTGGAGACCGACGTCGGCACCTGGAGCGTCGTCGAGACCCCCGGCCACGCGCCATCGCACGTCTGCCTGCACCAGGCCGGGCGGCGGCTGCTGGTCTCCGGGGACCACCTGCTCGGCCGCACCGCGCTGTTCTTCGACTACGGCCACACGCCGGACCCGATCGGCGAATACCTGGCGAGCCTCGACACGATCGAGCCGCTGCCAGTCGACCTCTGCCTCCCCGGGCACGGCAAACCGTTCCGCGACCCGGAGGCGAAGATCGCCGCCGGGCGCAACCAGGCCGGCGAGTTGCTCGACCGGGTCCGCGCGCAGCTCGCGGGCGACGTCGAACCGACCGCCTTCGAGATGGTCGAAGGGATCGTCGGCCGCGAGAACCTCGCTCCCGGCACGACCGGGTTCATGCTCCAGATCGTCCTCGCCTGCCTCGACCACCTCGCGGCCCTCGGCGAGGCCGCCCCCGTCCCCGACTCCGTCCCGCAGCGCTGGCGTGCTTAGGCGCCTCCGCTCGGCCCTCTCCCTCCTCGTCCACCCGCGCAAGCTGTGGCGCGAGCATCGTCGCGTGGCCCTCGCGCTGATCGGCCTGGCGATCGTCGCGATCGCCGCGGTCATCGTCGGCTACGAGGAGCTGAAGCGCCCCGCCGACGTCCACAACGAAACGGCGATCCGCCGCTTCAAACCGGAAAAGCCGAAGGAAGCGCCGAAACCGACCCACCGCGGCGCACCGCCGAGGACCGTCAACTGGCCGATGTACGGGCTGAACCCGCAGCACACCCGCTACCTGCCCGCGCGGGGTGTCAAGCCGCCCTTCCGCAAGCTCTGGCGCTACACCGAGCACCCGCTGCTCGAGTTCCCGCCGATCTACGTCGGCGGCGTCCTCTACGCGGTCAACAACTCCGGCTTCGCCTTCGCGCTCAACGCGAAGACGGGGGCGAAGATCTGGGAACGGCGGATCGGGCGCCTCAACGCCTCCTCGCCCACCTACTACAAACACCGGCTCTACATCGTCAACCTCGTCCCCGGCCACATCGTCAAGTTGAACGCGAAAAACGGCCGCGTGATCTGGAAACGGCGGCTGCCCAACCGGGCCGAGTCCTCGCCGGTCGTGGTCGACGACAGCGTCTACTTCGGTTGCGAAGACGGCAAGCTCTACTCGGTCTCGACCGTCAACGGGGACGTCCGCTGGTCGACCCAGCTCTCCGGGCCGGTGAAGGCGGCGCCCGCCTACTACGGCGGCCGCCTCTACGTCGGCGACTACGGCGGCAGCATGAACGCGGTGGAAGCGAAGACCGGCAGGCTCATCTGGTCGACGGGCTCGCTCGGCACCGGGATCAGCGGCGGCGAGTTCTACTCGACCCCGGCGATCGCCTTCGGACGCGTCTACGCCGGCAACAACGACGACCGCGTCTACAGCTTCGACATGGACACCGGCGAACTCGCCTGGACCTACTCGACCGGCGGCTACGCCTACTCGGGTCCGACCGTGGCGAGCACCAAGCACAGCCCGCCGACCGTCTACATCGGCTCCTTCGACGGCAACATCTACGCGCTGAACGCGAAGAACGGGGAAATCCGCTGGAGCCGCTCGGCGGGCGGCCAGGTGGTGGGCTCGCTGTCCGCGGTCGGCGAAGTCGTCTACGTCGCCGAGTTCACGAACCAGACGACGACCGGCTACATGATGCGCAGCGGGCGCAAGGTCTTCAGCTACCCGAAGGGCACCTACACGCCGGTCATCAGCGACGGGCAGAACATCTACCTGACCGGCTACTCGAGCATCACCGCCCTCGCGCCGATCCGCCCGAGACCCGCGATGGTCTCCGACAACTTCGCCGCGCCCGATCCCCATTTCCCGTCGCACCGGCTCGGCAAGGGGATCGACGACGCGATCGTCGCGCCGGCCGTGAAACCGCTGGCGCTGACGCCGCGGCAACGCCGGCGGCTGCGGCAGATGACGCCGGCGCGGCGGCGGGCGACTATCCGGGTTCTACGCCGCCGGGCGGCGGCGGCGGCAGGTGCGGCGCGCCGGGCGCATAGGCGGGAAACCGCCCGTCGTGAAGCCGGGCGGTGAGGACCGCGAGGCTTTCGCTGTAGTTCTGGATCCGGTAGCTCGAGCTCGAGCCGAAGTCCTGGTAGTAGACGAGCATCTTCGTCCGCGGGTGGGCTTTCACCCAGGCGAAGAGGTGGGAGACGAAGCTCGGGTCGTCGCCCGCTTCGACGCCGAACTCGGTGATCGCGAACGGCTTGCGGGGATAGCGTTCGTAGAGCTTCGTCAGCGCGCCCCATTCCGGGTAGGAGGCGTAGAAGTCGGTCCCGGTCCAGTCGACCCATCTTTCGCCGGGGAAGAAGTTCTGCGGCAGGTTCTTCTTGGTGGTCGGCGAGCCGGAGGGGAGCGGGCTCCAGACGATCGCCACCGGCGCCTTCGGCAGCCCGCCGACGTGGGCGTTCAGCGGCGGCAGCCCGGCTTCGGCGAGGCGTTCGTCGATCAGCTTCGCCTTGCCGCCGCCGTGGACGATCACGTAGATGCGGCGGAAGGCGCGCCGGTAGTTGCGCGCCGAGTCTTCGCGCGAGCGGGGGTGCCCGGCGCATTCGTAGGCGGCGTAGACGTTGAGGCAGCGGTTCGGCTCGCCGAGCGGCCGCACGTAGGCGCGCATCTTCTTTTCCGCGAAGACGTGGTTGAGGCGGATCAGGAAGCTGTCGCCGGCGCCGCGGGCGATCGCCGCCAGGCTGAGGATCTCGGCGCCGGTCTGCGGGTCGGCGGTGGTGATGTGGATCATCGGCCGGGCGCGGGCGATCTCCCAACGCTGGATCGAGTCGCGCACTTCCGAGCCCCAGGCGCGGAAGGACTCGATCACGGCCGGGTGCTTGGACACGGCGGTCGAGAATTCGCCGAAGGACGCGGGGTCGCCGGTGTCGGAGACGCCGAAGTAGATCTGCTTGCCCTTCGGTTCAAGCACCCCCGCCGAGGCGCTTCCCGCCGCCGCGCCGAGCAACGCCACCGCGAAGGCGGCGACGATTGCCGCTGCCGCGGCCCGCGTGCGGATGGTGCCGTTCATCAGGTCGGATGCCCGGCCGAGGAAAGCGAGCCTTGCCGGGCAGCCGGTCATGCTGCCAAGCGAGACCCCCTGCACGCCGAGCGCCGAAGAATCCTGCAATCTGCGTTGCGTTTCTCGCACGGAGCGAGGTTTGGCGCCGGTTCGGAAGGGAACCTGATGTATTTAAAGACTCGGAGGAGGTAACTAGGCCCTTGGGAGGGGACTGGTGTCGACGTTCGCAGTGATCGTGATCCTGATGCTCGCCGCGCTCGCGCTGACGACGCTGGTGGCCGGCCGCAAAGCTGCCCAATTGCGCACCCGCCGACACGCGAGCCCCATCGACGATCCCGTCGTCCCGTACCGCTCCCACGCCGAGGCAAGCCGGCGGTCGGAGGCGGAGCGGCCTTAGCGGGCCGATCGTCGCCCGTGCACTCGAGCCGCCCAGGACCGGCCCAGCTGCACGGGCGGTGAGGGCGCAGGGCGCCAAGCCTCAGGCGGCGAGGCGCTCGTCGTGCTCGGCGACCAAGGCCAGCACATCGTCGGCGTACTTGCCGACGAAGGCGGGGCCGACGCCGCTGATCTCGATCAGGGCGGCGCGGCCGGTGGGGCGGCGGGCGGCGATCGAGGCGAGGGTCTTGTTGTTCGCCACCGTGTAGGCGGGCTTGCCGGCGGCGGCCCGGAGGCGCCACTTTTTGAGCGCCTCGAAGAGGGGGGCGTCGGCTGGGGAGAGGTCGGGGGCCGGGGTGGAGGGGGCGCTCGCGCGGGTCGGGCGGCGGACGGCGATCGTCTCCGGGTCCGGCAGCCAGTCGAGCATGTCGCAGATGTCGCAGCAGCGGCCCAGGGGCGCGGTCTCGGCCCGGCGGTCGCCGAAGTGGGCGAGGAGGGCCTGGCGGCGGCAGCGGGTGCCGTAGATGAAGTCCTTGATCGCCCGGTAGGCGCGCCAGCCGCGCTCGTGGGCGATCGCCAGCTCCGGGTCGCCCGCCCGCTGTTCGTTGAAGCGCACGAGGCGGCCGAGGTCGGACTTCATCGCCAGCATCACCGCCCGGGCAGGGAGGCCGTCGCGCCCGGCGCGGCCGGCCTCCTGGTAGTAGGCCTCGACGCTGGTCGGGATCGCCATGTGCCAGACCGAGCGCACGTCGGCCTTGTCGACGCCCATGCCGAAGGCGTTGGTGGCGACGACCACGTCGACCGCGTCCTCGCCCCCGGACATGAAGCGCCGCTGGACCACGGAGCGCTCCTCGCCTTCCATCCCGGCGTGGTAGGCGAGCGCCCGCAGCCCGGTCCCGCGCAGTTCCTCGGCCACCTCGTCGGTGTCCTTGCGGGTGCCGCAGTAGACGATCGCGGGCCGGTTGGCCGGGTCGGCGAGGCCGGTCTCGAGCAGCGCCTGGCGGCGCGCTTTGGAGCCCTTGCCCTCCAGTGCGATGACGTCGAAGGAGATGTTCGGCCGGTCGAAGCCCGCCCGCACCCGCAGCGGGTCGCGCATGCCGAAGCGCTGGGCGATCTCCGCCGCGACCGGCACCGTCGCCGTCGCCGTGCAGGCCATCACGGTCGGCCGGCCGAGCCGCTCGGCCACCTCCGGCAGTCGCAGGTAGTCGGGCCGGAAGTCGTGGCCCCACTCGGAGACGCAGTGCGCCTCGTCGACCGCCAGCAGGTCGACCGTGCGCTGCCCGATCGCGTCGAGGAACACCCGCGAGGCGAAGCGCTCCGGCGCGCAGTAGACGATCCGCGCCCGCCCGTCGCGGACGCTCTCCAGCGCCGACCAGGTCTCCGCCTCGTCCATCGCCGAGGAGACCATCGCCACCGGGTGCCCGGCCTGGGTGAGCCGCAGCCACTGGTCGCGCATCAGCGCGATCAGCGGGCTGACGACGATCGTCAGGTCCTCGGAGGCGAGCCCTGGCAGCTGGTAGCAGAGGCTCTTGCCGCCGCCGGTCGGCATCACGATCAGCGAATCGCGCCCCTCCAGCGCCGCGACCACCGCCTCGCGCTGCCCGGCTCGCCAGTCGGCGTAGCCGAGCTCGCGCAGCAGCTCGTCTGCTTTGTCGGCGGCGGAAAGCACGACCACCCAGGCTAGGCGACCGCCCGGCGGGTGGCGGCTACCCCTGTTCGCCCTTGGCGATCTGGGCCGGAACGAGCGCCAATTTCTCCGCCAGCGTGTCGATCGACTGCGCCAATTTGCGGGTGTCGGCTTTGCTGAGCTCCCCGTAGAGGACGAACCCGGGCCACTTGCTCGTTTCGTAGGGCTTCAGCGCCGCGTACACGGCGGCGAAGTCGGCTTCGATCTCCTTCACCAGCTTCGGGTCCTGCTTTTCCATCAGCGGCGCGACGGTCGCGAACGCGTCCTCGGAGCCTTCGACGTTGGCCTTGAAGTCGACCAGGTCGATGTGCGAGTAGCGCTCCTCCTCGCCGGTGATCTTCGAGGTCGAGACCTCGGTCAGGAGCTCGTTGGCGCCGTTGGCGATCTGGACCGCCTGCAGTTTCACTCCCTTGACTTTTCCTTCGAGCTCTTCGACGTTCGCCATCAGCTCTTCGGCGACCGGCACCATGCCCTCGGTGGTGGATTCTTCCCAGAGCGCCTTCTCGATCCGGTGGAAGCCGCCGAAGTCGCTCGGCTTGACGTCGTTTTCGCGCGCGTCGATGCGCGGGTCGAGGTCGCCGAAGCTCTCCGCCACCGGCTCGACCCGCTCGTAGGGGACGCGCGCCGCCGCGTACAGGTCCTTTGCCTCGGCGATGTTCCCGGCGACCACCGCGGCGACGAACGGCTTCGTCTTCGTCGTCAGCTCGGCCGTGTCTTCCTCCAGGTAGGTGCGGTAGTCGGCGATCGCCTTGTCGACCTCCGGGCTCTTCGCGGTGACGAGCTTGCCGGTCACGATCAGCGTGCCTTCGCCGTCCCCGGCCGCTTCTTTGCAGCGCACCGCGTATTCGCCTTCTTCGAGGGTCAACGAGAAGCTGCCGGGGACGCCCTCGATGATGTTCTCGCGCTCGCCGAGGATCGTTTCGCCGTCGAGGATCTCGAGCTCCGTGTACTTGCTGGTGCCGCCGTTTTCGACCTTGAAGTCGATCGGGCCGGCGGGGGCGGTCGCCTTGGTCGGCTCGCAGCCCGCGTCGGTGAGCTTGAAGGTGAGCTGCTTGGAGCCGGCCGGGGCGTCGTCGCTCGAGCCGCACGCCGCGACGAACAGCGCCACGAGGCCGAGGGCGGCCGCGGCGATCAACGCACGGAGGGGGACACGGTTCATTTCTGGCTGGCTCCTTGCTGAGAGTTGATGGGAGTGCCCGGGTCCGTGGCGTCGTCTCGTTCGCCACGGAGCCCGGGCACAGGTGGGTCCTACTTAGGGGACCCTAACAAAGACCTACGGATCTGGTCGGAATAGGGCTCAGGCGAGCAGCGCTTCGCCGACGTAGCCGCCCGGCTGCACGCCCCCGGGGACCGCGAAGAGGGCGCTGCCGACGTGCTTGATGTACTCGTTCAGCGCGTCGTGGACGCCGAGCTTGCGCTGCAGGGCGACGAACTGCATCTCCGGGTCGCGCTGGAAGGCGATGAAGAAGAGCCCGGCTTCGAGCTCGCCGAGGCTCTGGTCGACGCCGTCGGTGAACGAGTAACCGCGGCGGAGGACCTGCACGCCGCCGTTTTCGTGCGCCGAGGCGAGCCGCACGTGGCTGTCGGCCGGGATCACCGGCTTGCCGTCGAGGCCGGTCTCTTCGAGCGGCAGCGGGTCGAACTCGTCTTCGGAGCCGAGCGGCGCGCCGCTGTACTTGCTGCGGCCGATCGTCTGCTCCTGGTCCTGCAGCGAGGAGCGGTCCCACACCTCCAGGCTCATCCGGATCCGGCGGGTGACGAGGTAGCTGCCGCCGCGCATCCAGGCGGGCCCGGAGTCGACCCAGACGAACTCGCCCATCGCCGCCTCGTCCTCGGCCTTGATGTTCGCGGTGCCGTCCTTCATGCCGAAGAGGTTGCGCGGGGTTTCCTGGCTGCGGCTGGTGGAGGAGGTGCGCCCGAAGCCGAGCTGGGACCAGCGCATCGTCACCGTGCCGCGCCCGATCCGGGCCAGGTTGCGGACCGCGTGGAAGACGACCTGGGGATCGTCGGCGCAGGCCTGGACGCAGATGTCGCCGTCCGATTCGAGCCGGTTCAACTCGTCGCCGGGGAGGGCGGGGAGGGGCTTCAGCTCGGCCGGCCTCCGGGACGCGAGGTCGAGCCCCGGGCGGTCGAAGAGGCCCGGGCCGAAGCCGAAGGTGATCGTCAGGTTCGAGGCCGGCAGCCCGAACGCCTCGCCGGTGTCGTCGGGCGGCGCCAGCTCCTCGCGGTTGCCCGCGGCGGTGCCGATCATCCGCCCCGCGGTCATCTCCGCCGCCGCCGTCGTCCACTCGCGCATCAGTTCGCGCAGCTCCGCCCTGCTCTCGGTTTCGAGGTCGAAGGCGGCGAAGTGGAGGCGGTCCTGGGTCGGCGTCGCGATCCCCGCCTGGTGCTCGCCGTAGAAGGGGACGGCGCCGCTCGCTTCCGCCGCGTCGGCCTCGGCCGCCTCGTGGCCGACCAGGTAGCCGCCCGCGCCGAGGCCGACGCCGGCCGCGCCGATCCCCGCCGAGGCGAGCAGCCGACGACGCGTCAGCGCCACGGGGTCAGGCGGGGTTCTGGGCGGCGCCGACGCCGGGCTGCTGCGGCTCGGTGCGGCGGGGCCTGCGGCTGCCGCGCGGCCAGAGGACGAAGAGCGCCATCGGGATCGCGTAGGCCAGGTAGACGAAGGCCTCGACCTGGGTCGGCGCGGGGCGCAGCCCGAGCATCCCGGTGAGCAGCGATTCGGAGACGGTGCCCGGGTGGACCAGCCAGCGCAGGCTCACCGCTTCGGACTGGAAGCTCGAAATCCACCCCGCCTCGTGGGCGGTGTGGGCGGCGGTGGCGAGGAGCCCGGCGGCGACGAAGACGAGGACGAGCCCGGTGACCTTGAAGAACTTCGAGAGGTTGATGTGGACGCCGCCGCGGTAGAGGCCGAGCCCGATCGCGGCCGCCGCGATCAGGCCGAGGACGGCGCCGCCCCCGGCGGCCGTCGTGTTGTTGGCGTCCTGGAAGGCGGCGAGGAGGAAGACCGCGGTCTCGAAGCCCTCGCGCAGGACCGCGAGGAAGGCCATCGCCACCAGCGCCATCGCCGAGCCGCGCGCCAGCGCGCTCGCCGCCTCGCCCTCGAGTTCGGACTTGATCCCGCGCGAGTGGCGGGTCATCCAGACGATCATGTAGCTGATCATCGCCACCGCGATCAGCCCGACGATCGTCTCCAGCCCCTCCTGCTGCTTCTGCGGCAGTTCTTCGCCGACGACGTCCAACCCGACCCCGACCGCGGCACACAGCACGACCGCGATCCCGACCCCGACCCACATCTGCCGCAACGCGTCTCGCCGCCCCTCCTTGACCAGGAACGCGGCGATGATGCCGACGATCAGCGAGGCCTCGACGCCCTCGCGCAGCGTGATGACGAACGTGGGGATCATGTGATTAGGGTGCCCTCAATTAGGGCGCCCGAAAACCTAGCACGCCGCTAGGAGTTGCGCACCTCGGGACGCCACGAGCGAGGGATCCGGCGTCGAGAAAGACGCGCGGATCCGTGGAGAAGGACACCGAAGCCGCACGAGGTGACCCTTCCATGCGCCTTCCGCGGAAGCGTCACGGAGCTCACCGGACGCTCACGAAGGCGTGACGAATCCCACGGAAGGGTGCCGAACCCTTGCCTCTCCCGCGCGACTTCCCGACCTGGGCGGCTGATCGGCGACCTTAGCTGACCCGGGTCGGTGATCAGCCGCCCCGGGCGACAGCTTCCGGCGCCCGAGCCCCCATCCCGGGCGACGGCTTCCGGCGCCCGAGCCCACGCCCCGGCCGCCAGCTTCCCCGCGCCCGGATGCCGCCGACGGCGCGGTCCCGCCGCCGGCCCTACGTCCCCGGTAGCCAGGGGTCGGACCAGTGGGTGACGCCCTTGACCAGGTCGTTCGCCGCGTCCGGCCCCCAGGTCCCCGGCTCGTAGGGATGAACCTCGCCGGGGTGGTCGAGCAGGGGCTGGACGACGCGCCAGGTCTCTTCGATCGCGTCCTGGCGGGTGAAGAGGGTGTGGACGCCGTTGAGGGCGTCGCCGAGGAGGCGCTCGTAGGGCTCGGGGTCGGCGCCCGGCCGGCTTTCGAAGAGGACCTCGAGGTCGGCGGGCTCGAACTCCTCGCCGGTCGCGCGTTTCTGGAACATCCGCATGCGCGAGCCCGGGGCCGGCTCGATCCGGAAGGTCATCTGATTCGGTTCCGGCGTCTTGCCGTGGCCGATGCCGAGCTGCGGCGGGCGGCGGAAGACGGCGGTCACTTCGCTGGTCTTCTCCGGCAGGCACTTGCCGGCGCGGATGAAGAAGGGGACGCCGCTCCAGCGCCAGTTGTCGACCCCGAGTTCGAGCGCGGCGAAGGTCTCGGTCTTCGACTTCGGGTCGACGTCCTTGACCTCGAGGTAGCCGTCGTACTGCCCGCGCACATAACGCTCGGGGTCGGCGGCCCGCATCGCGCGGAAGAACTCGAGCTTCTTGTCGCGGACCGAGTCGGGGTCGTTCGCGCTCGGCGGCTCCATCCCGATCAGCGCCAGCACCTGCAGGGCGTGGTTCTGGATCACGTCGCGCATCGCCCCGACCGCGTCGTAGAAGCGTCCGCGGTCGTCGACGCCGAAGTTCTCGGCGATCGTCATCTGCACGTGGGAGACGTAGTTGCGGTTCCAGACCGGCTCGAGGATCGAGTTGGCGAAGCGCAGGTAGGTGATGTCGAGCACCGGCTCCTTGCCGAGGTAGTGGTCGATGCGCAGGATCTGGTCCTCTTCGAGCACGTCGCAGAGTTCGTCGTTCAGCGCGCGGGCCGATTCGAGGTCGTGCCCGAACGGCTTCTCGATCACCACGTGGGCGCGGTCGACGAGCCCCGCCTTGCCGAGTCCCTTCACCACGGTGGCGAAGAGCGACGGGGGGATCTCCAGGTAGAAGACCGGCTGCTTGGCGTCGCCGAGCGCCTTCTTCACCCGCTCGAAGGTTGCGTCGTCGCCGTAATCGCCCTGCACGTAGGAGAGCCGCGCGAGCATCGCGTCGAGCGCCTCGCCGTCGGGGTCGTCCACCGTCGCCTCGACCGCCTCGCGGGCGTGCCCCCGCAGCGCCTCGTCGTCCCAGTCGTCGAGGGCGACGCCGACGATCGGGCAGTCGAGCATCCCCGCCTTCTCCATCCGGTAGAGCGCCCGGAAGGTCATTTTCTTCGCCAGGTCGCCGCTGATGCCGAAGATCGCCAGGACGTCGGCGGCTTTGTCGACATGTCCCTTCGTCCGTTTCGCCATCGTGGCGCGCAGGCTACCGCCTGCCAACGCCTAGGATGCGGGGCGCCCCGCAAGCAGTGCCGACCAGGAGGGATGGGAGATGGAGCTCGGAATCGTCGGCCTCGGCCGCATGGGGGCCAACATGGCCCGCCGGTTGATGAGGGACGGCCACACGATCGTCGCCTACGACGTCGATCCCGATGCCGTCGACCGGCTCGCCGGGGAGGGTGCGACCGGCGCCGCCTCGCTGGAGGACTTCGTCGCCAAGCTGACCGCGCCGCGTTCGGTCTGGGTGATGGTGCCGGCCGGGACGATCACCGAAGAGACGGTGCAGGGGCTGGAAGGGGTGCTGGATCGCGGCGACGCGATCATCGACGGCGGCAACTCCTACTACCGCGACGACATGCGCCGCGCGAAACGCGCCGCCGAGAAGGGGATCGACTACGTCGACTGCGGGACGAGCGGCGGCGTCTTCGGCCTCGATCGCGGCTACTGCCTGATGATCGGCGGGCCCGACGCGGCGGTGGAGCGGCTCGACCCGATCTTCAGGACGCTGGCGCCGGGGGTCGAGGCGGCGGAGCGCACCCCGGGCCGGACCGGCGAGCCGAGCGCCGCCGAGCAGGGCTACCTCCACTGTGGGCCGAACGGCGCGGGCCACTTCGTGAAGATGGTCCACAACGGGATCGAGTACGGGATCATGGCCGCCTACGCGGAGGGGCTGAACGTCCTCCGGAACGCCGACGCGGGCAAATCGAAACGCCTCGACGACGCCGAGACGGCGCCGCTCGACCAGCCCGAGTACTACGAATTCGACCTCGACATCGCGGCGATCGCCGAGGTCTGGCGGCGCGGCTCGGTGGTCGGCTCCTGGCTGCTCGACCTGACCGCCGCGGCGCTCGCCGAGAGCCCCGAACTCGCCGAATACAGCGGGCGGGTCTCCGACTCCGGCGAGGGGCGCTGGACCTCGATCGCGGCGATCGAGGAGGGCGTGCCGACGCCCGTCCTCACCACCGCCCTCCACGAGCGCTTCTTCTCGCGCGACCTCGGCGACTTCGGCGACAAAGTCCTATCAGCGATGCGCTACCAGTTCGGCGGCCACAAAGAGCGCGACAACTAGGGGCCCGATGATGCCGCTCGACCTCGAGGTCACACCCGACGAAAAGGCCGCCGCCCGCCGTGCCGCGGAGCTGATCGCCAAGGCCGGCGCCGCCGCGGTCGCCGACCACGGAACCTTCTCCTTCGCGATGAGCGGCGGGCGCTCGCCCTGGACGATGCTCGCCATCCTCGGCGAACTCGACGAGATGCCCTGGGCGGAGACCGAGCTCTTCCAGGTCGACGAGCGCCTCGCCTCGCCCGGCTCCGAGGACCGCAACCTCACCCACATGGTCCTCGGCCTCTCGATGGACCACCAATCGGCCCTGCGCCCGATGCCGGTCACCCAGCGCGACCTCGACGCCGCCGCCCGCGAGTACGAAACCTCCCTGCCCGACCGCCTCGACCTCGTCCACCTCGGCCTCGGCCCCGACGGCCACACCGCCTCCCTCGTCCCTGGCGACCCGGTCCTCGAGGTCCACGATCGCCGCGTCGCCGTCACCGCCAACCCCTACCAGGGCTACCGCCGGATGACCCTCACCTACCCCGCCCTCGACGAGGCCCGCCAGATCCTCTTCCTCGTCAGCGGCGAGGAGAAGCGCGCCGCCCTCCAGAAGCTGATCGCCGCCGACCCCTCGATCCCGGCGGGGCGCGTGAAGAACGACGCGATCACGATCGTCGCCGACGAGTCCGCCGCCCCGCGATAGGCCTTTATCTGCGAGGGCGGGGAGGTTGGGCGGTCGCAGGCCGGCGCCCGGGGAGCTGTCGCCCGGGGGCGGCGAGGGACGGGGAAAGGGACGGCCGAGGGACGCGGCCCTCTCGGCCACGGCCCGGGCAGGCTGTGGCCGTGGCCGAGAGGGCCGGGTGTCAGGGGACTGCGGAGGGACACTCGCGGGAGGGTCACGGGAGGGTGACGGGATCCGTCACCGATCCGGGAGGGCGACGGATCCGTCACCGATCCGTGACGGAGGTGGGACCTCGTCACGAAGAGCGTGCGAAGCCCACGCTTCCTCCCGTGTTGTCCAACACCGACGGGGGTGCGGTCGTCCTAACCGGCGCTATAGGTCGGTTAGGACGACCGCACCCCGGGGGACCCTCGATCCGGGCCCGGAAAGGGACGGAAGGCGC
>JBPYFM010000200.1:0-5661 GCA_051986435.1 Solirubrobacterales bacterium
GCTCCGCGTACCAGGCGTCGAGCTCGACCCGCTCCTCCCAGGGGATGCCGGCGCGGCCCTGGACCTGAGCCCAACCGGTGATTCCCGGCAGCACCTCGTGGCGGCGTTTCTGCCGGGGGGTGTAGCCGTCGACCTGGGCCTTGATCGTCGGGCGGGGACCGACGATCGCCATCTCGCCGCGCAGCACGTTGACGAGGTTGGGGAGCTCGTCGAGCGAGGTGCGACGGAGGAGGCGGCCGGGAGCGGTGACGCGTGGGTCGTCGCGGTAGACGACTTCGCCGACGCCGACGGGGTCGGAGCCCTGGACCATCGTCCGCAGCTTCCACATCTCGAACTCGCGGCCGCCGCGGCCGACGCGTCGCTGACGGTAAACGATAGGCCCGGGGCTGGTCAGCTTGATCGCGATCGCGGCGATCAGCAGCAGCGGCGAGAGGATCGCCAGGGCGATCGCAGCGACGGCGACGTCGAAGGCGCGTGGCATCAGCGGGTGCCCTCGGCCTTCTCCCAGCGGCCTCCGGCGCCGTGGCGGAGGCGATCCCAGAGGCCGAGGGCGATCGAGCCGGTGGTCAGTAGGTAATAGCGGGCTAAGCGGAAGGGCCCAATCGGCACCGGGCGGCCGAGCAGGCCGGCGGCGATGAAGGCGAGCTGGAGGAGGAAGGCAAGGTCGTAAAACCAACCGTCGCCGAGCAGGAAGGCATTGGCGACCAGGGCGACGACGTGCAGGAGCGGGCTGAGGTAGCGGAGCAACCGGTGGGAGGCGACCTCGAACGCGTACAGCGGTGGGTAACCGCGCGGCGAGAGCATTCCTTCGCCGGCGACGATGTCCCAGAGGCCGACCATCATCCGCCGTTTGCGGGCGAACTCGCCCTCGATCGTCGGCACCATCTTCTCCTCGGCGCGGGCGCTCGGCGCATACAGGGAGCGCAGGCCGCGCTTGGCGAGGCGGAAGGGAAAGCTGAGGTCGTGGCTGCCGGACGGCGGCAAGGCTTCGTAGGCCGAGCGGCGCACCGCGTAGATCGCGCCGTTGCCGGCGGTGATCCCGGCCAGCTCGGACTCCATCGCGCGGATCGCCATCTCGTAGCGCCAGTAGGCGCCCTCGAGGTTGTCCCCCTCGGGGTCGAGGAAGCGGACCTGGCCGCAGACGTAGCCGACGCGCTCGTCGGCGAACGGGGCGAGCAGGCGGCCGAGCGCGTCGGGCGCCCACTCGCTGTTGGCGTCGGAGAAGGCGAGGAACTCGCCGTCGGCGTCGGCGGCGGCTTCGTTCAGCGCGGCGACCTTGCCCCCCGGGGGGAGCTCGAGGACGAGGTCGGCGCCCGCCGCGCGCGCCCGCTCCGGGGTGGCGTCGGTGGAGCCGTCGTCGGCGATGATGATCTGCAGGCGCTCGCGCGGCCAGTTGAGGCGCAGCGCGTTCTCGACTTTCGCCCCGATCACGTCCTCCTCGTCGTAGGCGGGGACGATCAGCGACACCGTGGGCGGCTCGCCGGGCGCGGTGCCGGTGCCGAGCGGGCGCGGCGCCCTCGGCCCGCCCATCGCTTCGCGCCCGCGCCGCGCGGTGACCAGCGCGCGCAGCACGAACGGGTAGCCGACCTGGGCGTAGACGATCGCCAGGGCGCAGACCCAGAAGACGGTGGCGGCGAGCGTGGTCACCGGCGCGCCAGCAGCTCCTCGTACAGCGCCAGGGTGAGGCGGGCGGCCTCGTCCCAGGAGTAGGGACCGGCGGCGGCGGCGCGCGCGGCCGCCGCCAACTCCTCGCGCGCGGCGGGGTCGTCGACCAACTCGCGCAGCGCGCCCGCGAGCGCGCCGGCGTCGCCGGGCGGGACGAGGCGCGCGGCGCCGTGCTCGGCGACCTCGGGGAAGCCGCCCACCGCGCTCACCACCATCGGCTTGCCGAACGCGAGGCCGGTGTAGAGGACGCCGGAGTGCTCGGCGTCGAGGTAGGGCAGGGCGATGACGTCGGCGCGGCGGAAGATCGCCGGGATCTCGGCGTCCTCGACGAACCGGGTGACGAAGCGGACGCGGGCGCCGGTGAGCGCGGCGGCCTCGTGCAGCGGCTCGACCGACATGCGCGGGTTGCCGACGATCCAGAGCTCGGCCCCCTCGACCGCCGTGAACGCCTCGAGCAGCGTCTCGAGGCCCTTGTAGGGGCGCAGCAGGCCGAACGAGAGGACGACCGGCCCCTCGGCCCCCTCCAGCTCCTCCGGCAGCGGCTTCTCCTCCGCCAGTCGGGTGAGGTAGTCGAAGGCCCCGTGCGGGATCACCCGGATGCGCTCCGCGGGCAGCCCGACCTCGTCGCGCAGCCGAGTGGCGCCGTGCAGCGAGTGGGCGACGACCGCGTCCATCGCGCCGAACACCTTCTGCGCCGCCCGGGCGGCGCGCCGGCTCGCGTCCGGGGGCAGGATGTAGTGCGCCGTCATCACCCGCGGCCGCGTCGGCGGCAAGAGGTGCCGATCGAGCCCCGGCAGCGTCAGCCACTGGTAGTGGACGAGGTCCGCGTCGGTGGGCGCGCGGCGGAAGGCGAGCATGTCGCGCAGGTGCTCGGCGCCCTTGAACGGCAACCGCGCCGACGAGGAGAGCCCGCGTTCGCCGGTGCGCCTGTAGAAGCGCTCGTCGACCGCGTAGCCCTCGGCCTCGGGCACGGGCCCGTAGAGGAACTTCGTCGTGACCAGCTCCACATCGATCCCGGCACGCGCCAGCGCCGCCGCAAGCGCGCGGTCGTAGGGCGGCGTGAAGGCTGATGGGTCGACGAGTTGGACGCGCATGATGCCCGGTGTCCCATCTGGACCGGACACCGAAGGGCCGATTATCGTGGCCGCCTTGGAACCGGAGCTCTCCTACTGCGTGGTGAACACGAATGGCCGCGAGTATCTGCTCGCCTGCCTTGCCGCCATAGATCGGACGCATCCGGCCGGGGTCGAGCGGGAGATCCTCGTCATCGACAACGCCTCGACCGACGGGTCGGCGGAGGCCGTGCGAGCGCTCGGGGGCGACATCCAGCTGATCGAGCAGCCGCGGCCGACCGGGAAGGCCGCCAACGACTCACTGCTGATGGAGCGGGCCAAAGGGCGGTACTGCCTGCTCCTGAACGAGGACTCGGAAGTGAAGCCGGGGACGGCGTCGGTGCTCATGGCGGCGCTCGAGGCCGATCCACGGGCCGCCGCCGCGACGCCGCAATTGCTCGACGCGGACGGAGCGCCGTATCCGTGCGCCTGGCGCTTCCCCGGGGTCGGCACGGCGCTGGCCGGTGCGCTGTTCCTGCACCGGTGGCTCACCGTGCAGAGCACCGGCCACACGACCCGGCGGGTCGACTGGGCGCAGTCGAGCGCGCTGATGGTGCGGCGCGAGGCGGCCGCACAGATCGGCTTCATGGACCCCGACTTCTTCGTCTACTACGACGAGTGCGACTTCGCCAAGCGGCTCGCCGAGGCCGGCTGGCACGAGCTCGTCGTCCCCGGCGCCGCTGCGGTGCACCACGACCAGCTCTCGACCGACCTCGCCGCCGGCCTGCCGCGGATCGTCGAATTCCACCGCAACCGGGACCTCTACATGCGGAAGCACCACGGGCGGATCGCGGCGCTCGCGGTGCGCGCCCTCACCGCCTGGTCCTACGCCCTAAGGGCGCTGGCGGCGACCGTCATCTCCGGTCAGCCGGCGGACGTCTATCGCGCCCACGCGCGGCAGGCGCTCTTCCCGGCGCGAGGCGACGGGATCAGGGAGCGAGCCGGAGCGGCTCGTCAGTGACGCGGCTCGTTCGTCTGAGCAAAGCGCCGGCTGTCTACGTCGTCCGCCCAAAGCGGAGTCCGTCTCTAACTAAGGGGTTCCAAGTGACGAATCACCCTCCTGGTCCGTCCAGGCCCACTCTAGGCGGTAGACCTCTTTGCGCTTGGGGCGCTCGCGGAGGCGAAAGTGGACTCGACCGCCTTCGGTCCAAATTGCCGCCCTCATTCCGTCCTCCCATCCTTCAACTTCTTTAACGGGTTCGGTCTTGTCGTTGCTCTCGCGCCAGAGCGTGACGTCGACTGGGTGCCGCGTCGGTGGGAAAGCCACATCGAGCTTTGCCTTACGGGTGCCCTTTGCAGTGGCATGGCCGATCCAGCACTGCTCGGGTGCCATGAAGCCGTCCCTTTGCGTCACGTGGTAGGCAAGATGGCCTTCGTCACCTCGCTCCTTGTCGGCCGGCAGCTCGACGATCACGTAGTCCTCGTCAGGCCGCCTCCCAACCTTGATCACGTTGCCGTACTCAGGAACCAGGGTTTCGATCGTGGCCGGCGGCATACCCTTCAGCCGCTCCACCACCACGACGCAGCGGTAGTTGAACCGGACATGGCGGTGATTCCGAATCTTTGCGACCTCCCCTTCGTCGCCGCTTATATCCCAGGAGACGTCGTTATCGCGCACCGTGTAAGGACCCTCATAGAGTGCCCGCATCTGTAGGGCGTAGAGGAAAGCTGCAGCGAGGGCGATCAAGGTGACGACAAGGGAGATCGCTCCAGCAATCGGGGTCACAAAACTGCCAAGGATGATTGAGAGAAGAACCGCCGTTGCGACGACGGCACCCCCCAGCCTTCCCGAAGCCAATTGGCTCGCCTCCCCGAGAGCCTTACCCATGGTCGCCCTCTGTCAGGAGCGGCGTTTAAGAAAGCTGATCAGGTCCCGGTACCGGAGGTTCCTCCGCCGAACATCATGTTGCTCCTTTCGGGGAAAGCTCGACTGCAAATTATAGGAAGCACGAGCTAGCACTCTCTCTTCCGGCTCAGATTTAAGCGCATCGTTACCTCTGTTCTTGAACGTTCCAAGATCTTGGAGCGGTCTGGGGTGGAGCGCCTCCTCCAGCTTCTTGGCTTCGCGATCCGCGAGATAGCCGCTTCCGCCGGCCAAGACACGCTCGGACGCCTGGACGGAAGATCGAAGCTGGAGCATAGGGCCGCAAAATACTAAAGTGCCCAGGGGGGACACAGCGATACCTTAAACGCTCAGAGCGGAAAACGGCTCGGAAATCGAGTCCGATGCCGACCGCACACCTGGCCTTGCGCCCGGCTACTCCGCCGGATCATCTACTCGACTTTGGACTCGGCCTTGGGGGGCTTGTCGGCGGAGTCGCCGGTGATGCCGGCTTTGAACTCGCGCATGCTGCGACCGAGGCCACGACCCGCCTCGGGAAGGCGCTTGGGGCCGAGGACGAGCAGGGCGATGATCGCGACGATGGCGATCTCGAGGGGTCCGATCTGGGAGAACATTCAAACGAGTATGGCGCAGATCGCCCCGCGTGCGTGAAGATTCTGGTGTCGGGGGTTGGGTTGGCAGGCTGCGCACGAGGGCGGGAAGGGACGAGGAAAGGGACGGCCGAGGGACGGCCGAGGGACGCGGCCCTCTCGGCCACGGCCCGGGCAGGCTGTGGCCGTGGCCGAGAGGGCCGGGTCTCAGGGGGAGTGTGGAGGGACACCCGCGGGGGCGTCGCGGGAGAGCGACGGGAGTCCCACGGATCCGTCACCGATCCGTGACGGAGGTGGGACGTCGTCACGGAGAGCGTGAGAACGCCACGCTTCCTCCCGTGTTGTCCAACACCGACGGGGGTGCGGTCGTCCTAACCGGCGCTATAGGTCGGTTAGGACGACCGCACCCCGGGGGACCCTCGATCCGGGCCCGGAAAGGGACGGAAGGCGC
>JBPYFM010000201.1:0-13110 GCA_051986435.1 Solirubrobacterales bacterium
CACGTCCCTGTACCGGCTCTCCCCCGCACCCCTCACGTCCTGGGCGCCTCATGGGGGTCACAGCCTGCCAGGACCCCCATGAGGCGCCCAGGACAGCCACCGGCGCCGCGAAGTGGTGTGGACGGCCGGGGCCGAAGTAATGCGGCCAGCCGGGGCCGAACTGGTGTGGACGCCCCGCCCCGCAGCGACGCGGACGCCCCGCCCGCAGCGACGCGGACGCCCCGCCCCTCGCCGGGCCGGAACAATCGCCCCAGCCCCCGACTCCACGGCCGACGCCCACGCCGCCACCCTCCCGCGGTCGACCTAAGGCCCCGTATCCGGACGTAAGGACGACCGCGGGGCGGGGGGTGGGCCAAAGGTCGACCGCGGGTCGGGGATGGGCGCGGCCAGCTCGGCGATCAGGGCCGACCAGGCGAAGTCCTTGGCGCCCTCGCCGGTGCCGTCACGGGGGTCGTAGTACTCGCGCAGGCCGGAGCGGGCGACGGCGCCGATCGCGCCCGCGGCGAGACGCTCGGCCTCCTCTTGGTAGCCGAGGCGGCGCAGGCCGAGCCAGACGAGCCAGCCGGAGTTGATCCAGGTCGGGCCGCGCCAGTAGCGGCGGATCGGGCCGCGGCCGCCGGTCGGGTCGTAGGAGGGCTCGGAGACCGCGACGGAGGGCGGCGCCACCGGGGTGAGGAACTCGCGCTCGTTCAGCAGGTGCTCCTCGACCAGGCGGCGGCCGATCGCCTCCGGCAGGTCCGGCAGCGCCAAGGGCGCCAGGCTCGCCCAGGTGACCGGGGCGGGGCGGAGGCCGCCGGGCTGTGCCTCGTCGACGAAGAGGCCGCGCCGCTCGTCCCAGAGCCGGTCGACCAGCGCCGGCGTCGCCGAGGGCCGACCGAGGCTCTGCAGGGCGAGCGACCAGAGCGCGTTGACCACGGTCTCGCAGAGGACCGGGCCGCCGGCGTCGCGGATCCGCCGCGCGTCCCAGCCCAGCCGCCGGTTGCGGGCGACGAGGAGGGGGAAGCCGGCCCGCCCGTTGGCGTGCCGGCCCCAGACTGGTTCGAACTTGGGCGACGCGTCGAGGCCCGACTCGTCGGGCTGGACGATCCAGAGCAGGCCGTCGCCGTCGAGGTCGCGGTGCGCCGTCAGCCAGTCGGCCTGGGCGGCGATCCGCGGCTCCGCCGCCGGGTCCCCGACCGCGATCCGCCACGCCCAGGCGAGCAGCGGCGGCTGGATCGACTCGGTCTGCCGCGCCGTCCGCGTGGCGAGGTTGTAGAAGGCGCGGCGCGCGCCGTAGACGGGTCGGTGCCAGAAGATCGTGTGGCCGATGAAGCCGTCGGGCCGCTGGGCGGCGAGCAGGCTCTCCAGCTCCGCCCGCGAGCGCCCGGGCTCGAAGCGCCGGTTCGCGATCGCCGCGAAGCAGGAGTCCCAGTACCACTGCCAGGGATAGCGGCCGGGGCTCGGTTCGGTGTAGGCGTAGCGGACGCCGTCCGCCTCGCCTTCGCGCCAGTTCTGGCGGAGCACGCGCTCGGCCTCCGCGAGCACCAGTTGCGCCTCGTCCATGGGCGGGACGCTAGCTGGCCCAGATCCTGCAGCGGACGCCACGAGCGGGCATCTTCTGCGCCGGCTCGTAAAGATGTGGCGCCGCAACTGGCCTAGACAGGTCGTGTTAGCGAGTACTCATGCACGAATCGCCCCTTCCCAGCCGCCGCCGCGCCGCTACCGCCCTCGCGGTCGCCGCCTGCCTCGCCCTCGTGGTCGCCATCTTCGCCCCCGGCTCCGCCGACTCGGCGCCGCTCACGGTCACCGTCCTCGGGCAGACCGCGGAAACGCCGCCGGCCTCGTGCCCGGGGAAGATCGTCAACAACGTCGAGGTCAAACCGTGCCGGGTGGAGGGGCACGTCACCGGCTTCCAGTCGATCGCCGACGGCATCGCGCGCCCCTACGAGGCGCCGTACGACGGCAAGATCGTCGCCTGGTCGATCACCCTCGCCAAGCCGTCGACCACGGAAACCGAAACGACGACGAACGAGGTCAGCTTCTTCAACGAATTCCTCGGCGAACCGTCGGAGGCGCGGATCGGGATCCTCAAGCCGATCGAAGGCACCAACCCACCGAAATACACGCTCGTGCGGCAGAGCCCGCTGCAGGTCCTGAACCCCTACTTCGGCACGACCCCGATCTTCGCCCTCAAGCACCCGCTCTCGATCCTCCAGGGCCAGGTCGTCGCCCTCACCGTGCCGACCTGGGCGCCGATGTTCGCCTTCAACGTCTCCAGCGAAAACACCTGGCGCGGCAGCCGCCTCCCCGAACACTGCTCGTCCAAGGAAGACATCCAGGGCGGCCACCCGCAGCAGGGCGTCGGCAAGACGAAGACCTACGGCTGCTACTACTCGAACGCGCGCCTGCTCTACACGGCGACGCTGGTCAAAAGTCCGACGGCCGAAACGACCGAATAGGCGCGACTCTGCTCTGAGGCGTCCTGACCAAGCAGTTCAAGGACGCAGGGAGAGAGTCGAGGGGAGCGCACTGAAAGTGCGTGACCCGAGGCGAGCGACCGAGGACGCCGAAATGCGCCGGTCAGGGCGCCTCAGAGGGCGCCTTGGCGCAAGCCGCAATACGGGCAGTCGCTGACGTCGATGCCGATCAGCTGGTCGCAGCGGCGACAGGCGCGCAGGTTCTCGGGGCTGCGCGGCAGCGACGACGACGACGGGGCCAGGGGAAGGACCATCGCGACGGGGAACATCTCCTCGCCGGTCTCGCGGTCGCGGTAGATCTGGCCTGGTTCGGCGGGGGCGATCGCCTCGCGGCCGGAGGCCGGGGCGCGCATGCGGTAGAGCTGCTTGCGGTTCATCGCCGCACAGACTATTAGCTTGGACGGAACGACATGCGCGTCCTCATCTTCCACGGCTACATGCTGCGCGGGACCGGCAGCAACATCTACAACGTCAACCTGGCGCCGGCGCTGGCGCGGCTCGGCCACGAGGTCCACCTCCTCTGCCAGGACCGCGAGGTGAAGATCCCCGGGGTCCAGATCCACAACCCCGACATCGGCGGGCTCCTGCCGGTCTACGTGAAGGACCCCTATCCGGGGTTCGACGTGAAGACCTTCGACGAGCTGACCGACGCCGAGCTCGACCGCTACATCGACGCCAACGTCGCCGCGGTGCGGGAGGTGGCCGCCCAGGTGGGGGGAATCGACGCCGCCCTTGCCAACCACCTGGTGATGGGCCCGGCGATCCTTGCCCGCGCCGGCGTCGCGCCCTTCGCTGCGAAGGTCCACGGCTCGGCGCTCGAGTACACGGTCAAACCGCACCCGCGCTTCCTCCCTTATGCCTACGAGGGGATGGAGGCGGCGCGCGGCGTGCTGGTCGGCTCCGCCCATACCGGCGAGTCGCTCTGGGCGGCGCTGCCCGACCTCCCCGACCTGCGGGACAAGACACGGCTCGGGCCGCCGGGGGTCGATGTCGAGGAGTTCGCTCCGGGGGAGGCCGGACGCGATCCCGCGGTCGTCTTCGTCGGCAAGCTGATCGTCTCCAAGGGGGTCGACCTGCTGCTCGCCGCCTGGCCGCTGGTCCACGCGAGCCACCCGGAGGCGCGCCTGCGGATCTGCGGCTTCGGCGCCTACGAGGAGGGTCTGCGGCGCCTCCAGGCGGCGTTCGACCGGGGCGATCTGGAGGACGCGAGCGCCGTCGCCGCGGCCGGATGGGGCCTCGAGGGTGGAAAGGAAAAGCCGCTCCCGATCCTCTCCGCCTTCCTCGCCGACCCGCCCGCGGGCTACGCCGAGGCCGCCCGCGCCGCGGCCGGCTCGGTCGAGTGGCTCGGCCGCCTCGAGCACGACGAGGTCGCGCGACTCCTGCCCACCGCGCAGGCCTTGGTGATGCCGAGCACGTTCCCCGAGGCCTTCGGGATGGTCGCGGTCGAGGCGGCCGCCTGCGGCGCGCTGCCGGTCTCGGCGGGCCACTCCGGGATGCGCGAGGTCTCCCGGCGCCTCTCGGCGGCGCTTCCAGGTCCCGTCGCCCCGCTCACCTCGTTCCCGGTCGAGCCCGGGGCGGTGGAGGCGATCGCCGACCGGCTCGTCCACTGGTTCGACCTCCCCGAGACGACCCGCGCGGAGGCCCGCGGGACCCTGGTCGAGGAGGTCGCGCGGCTCTGGAGTTGGGAGGGCGTGGCCCGGGGGGCGCTCGATGCCGCCGTCGGAAACCTAGGTGGATTGCCGGTCCCCGCCGCCTAGTGCGGAGCGTCATTTGGATGGGAACGCGTCCCGCCGCCGCGCGTCAATAGAATGCCGCGCGGTGTTCACGAACCGCCTCCCGATAGCCAAAATGGCCGGTGCCGTCGTCGCGCTCGCGGCGGTCATCTCGGCGGTGATGTTGTCGATCAACTGGAACGGGGCGGAGGACTCCACGGCCGCTCCGAAGATCGACGACCTGCTGAACATCATGATCGTGCTCTCGTCGATCATCTTCGCGATCGTCGTCGTCGCCTTGGCCTACGCGCTGATCGCGTTCCGGGCGAAACCGGGCGACGAGTCCGACGGCGAGCCGATCCACGGTAATACCCGCCTGGAGATCGCCTGGACGGTGATCCCGACGATCATCGTGCTGTTCGCCGGCGGTTGGAGCTGGAAAGTGCTGAACGAAATCGAAGAAACCAACCCGAAGCACCTGACCGTCGACGTCTTCTCCCAGCAGTACGCCTGGTCCTTCGGCTACCCGGGCAAAGAATATGCCTATTCGCAGGGGATTCTTCACGTTCCGGTGAACAAGCAGATCGTCTTCAAAATGCACTCGCAGGACGTCATCCACTCGTTCTGGGTGCCCCAGTGGCGGATCAAGAAAGACAACGTCCCCGGGATCACGACCACCGCGATCGTGACGCCGACCAAGACCGGGACCTACCAGTTGATCTGCACCGAGCTTTGCGGCTTCGGTCACGCCTCGATGCGGGCCAAGGTCGTCGTCCAATCGGAATCCGCCTTCGACAAATGGGTCGAAGGCCTGAAAGAAAAAGTGCCCTCGGCGCTCATGGTGTCGGTGAAACAGGACACGGAGACCAATCCGGAACCACTCGAAAGGGTGGAGGCGGAATAATGGAGGCGAAGTAGATGGTTGCGACGTTCACTCGACCCGGCTGGTATCGCGCGGCACTTTGCACGGTGCTTGCCGCCGCGTTCGGGGTGGGCCTCGTGGTCGTATTGCGCACCATCTCCGGACTGCCCGCGTTCCAGAGCGAACAGACGGGCTACCCGCAGGTCGTCGTGCCGCTGATCACCGCCCCGCTCGGCTTCCTGCTTGGCATCGGCTGCTTCGACTACTGGCTCCGCTGGGGCGTCGGCATGCCGACGATCCCGGACGACCACTCGTCCCACGGCGCCTACAGCTGGAAGGACTACTTCAAGGTCAACACCGACCACAAGGTCATCGGCGTCCAGTACGTCGTCACCTCGTTCATCTTCTTCCTGATCGGCGGCCTGATGGCGATGCTGATCCGGGCGGAGCTTGCCCAGCCGGGCACCCAGATCGTCGGGGCCAGCACCTTCAACAGCCTCTTCTCGACGCACGCGGTGCTGATGATCTTCGTCTTCATCATCCCGATGTTCGCCGGGATGGCGAACTACGTCCTGCCGCTGATGATCGGCGCGCCGGACATGGCCTTCCCGCGCCTCAACGCGCTCAGCTACTGGATGCTGCCGCTGGCGGGGATCATGTTCCTGGCCTCTTTCCTCGCCCCCGGCGGCGCCTTCGACGCCGGGTGGACCGGCTACGCGCCGCTCTCGACCGGCGCGCCGCTGGGCCAGTCGTTCTTCAACATCGGCGTGCAGTTCGCGGGCTTCTCATCGATCTTTACGGCGCTGAACTTCCTGGTGACGATCATCACCATGCGTGCGCCCGGAATGACCTTCTGGCGCATGCCGCTGCTGGTCTGGGCGAACCTCTCGACCTCGCTGCTGGTCGTCGCCGCGACGCCGTTCATCTCCGGTGCCCAGTTCATGGTCCTGCTCGACCGCGTCCTGCACACGAACTTCTTCCAGTTCGGCTCGGGCGGCGACGTGATCAGCTACCAACACATCTTCTGGTTCTACTCGCACCCGGCGGTCTACATCATGATCTTGCCCGGGTTCGGGATCATCTCCGAGGTCATATCCGTGCACGCGCGGAAACCGATCTTCGGCTACCGCCTGATGGCGCTGGCGCTGATCGGCATCGTCGTGCTCAGCTACTCGGTGTGGGCGCACCACATGTTCGTCGCAGGCATGTTCTCCTGGCTGCGGGTGCCGATGATGCTCACCACGCTGCTGATCGCGGTGCCTACCGGGATCAAGATCTTCTCCTGGCTCGGAACGCTCTATTTCGGGAAGATCCACACGAAATCGACCGCGATGCTGTTCGCGCTGGCGATGATCGTGACCTTCACGATCGGCGGGATCTCCGGGGTCATGCTCGGCATGGTGCCCTTCGACATCCACGTGTCGGACACGTACTTCATCGTCGCCCACATCCACTTCGTGCTCTTCGGCGGCTCGGTCTTCACGATCTTCGCCGGCCTCTACCACTGGTTCCCGAAGATGACCGGGCGGATGTACGACGAGCGGCTCGGCCGCATCCACTTCTGGGGCACCTTGATCGGCACCTGGGGCACCTTCATCCCGATGCACTGGGTCGGCATGGACGGGATGCCGCGACGGGTCGCCGACTACGCGGCGCAGTTCGGCAACTGGAACCTGCTGATCAGCTGCTTCGCCTTCCTCCTCGGCGCCGTCCAGCTCATCTTCGTCTACAACATGATCGTCTCCTGGCGGTTCGGGCCGAAAGCGCCCGCCAACCCCTGGGGCGGCAAGTCGATCGAGTGGCTGGTGTCCTCGCCGCCGCCGGTCTTCAACTTCGACGAGGTCCCGCGGGTCGTCGGCGGTCCGTACGAGTACGGCATCCCCGGCGCGCGACACGCGATCATGCCCGGTGAAGGCGCCGAGGTGCCCGCGACGCAGCAGACCGTGGTGGGCTCGTGAGCGACCTCGCCGCTGTTCGACCTTCCGAGAAGCGCCCGCTGCTCGTCTTCCTGAACGAGGTCGCGGGCGGCCGCCGGCTGCTGCAGGCGGTGCGCGAGCGGACAGAGGCCGGGACCGTCTCCCAGGTGATCGTCGCCGCGCCGCAGAACCAGCCGACGATCGGCACGCGGATCGAGCGTGACGACCTCTACGCCGCCGCCCGGGCGCGGGTCGAGGTCACGATGTCGATCTTCGCCGCCTTCGGGATCGACTCGGTCGGCGAGGTCCTCGACCCGGCCCCGCAGCTCGCGCTCGGCGACGCGCTCCGCGCCAACCGGCCGTCGGAGGTTCTCTTCTCGGCGCTTTATGACACCCGCTTCGGCATCGCCCGCAAAGACCTCGTCGAGGTCTGCCGCGAGATCGCCGAGCCGGAGGTGACCTTCACCCACATCCCGGTGCGGGTCGAAGAGGACGCGATCCGCCTCGACCTCAGCCACGTGCTGGTGGTGGCGACGAAGACCGTCAACGCGCCGGACCTCGTCGCGAGGCTGAAGGAGCGCGCGGCGAACCGTCCGCACCGTTTCACGATCATCTGCCCGCGCAGTGAGGACGTCGCCGAGGAGCAGGTCACCCGCGACCTCGCCGCGACGCTCGCCGAGCTTTACCGCGTCGACGTCGACGCGACCGGCACGCCGATCTCCAGCGGCGACCCCTTCGAGGCGGTCCGCAACGCGATCGAGCACTACCGGATCGACGAGATCTCGATCTCCACCTTCGCCGGCGAGGAGTCGCGCTGGCTGCAGAGCGACCTGATCGGCCGGGTCCGTGAGATCACCGACAAGCCGGTCAGCCACGTCGAGTCCGGCCGCGCCCCCGCGGCCTTCGCCTCGGTCGTGGCAGAGGGAGGTGAGCACTGATGGAGAGCGCGTCCGTACCGCTTCCGCACGGCGCCGGCGGCCACGCCGCCGCCCACGAGCACCACGGCCCGCCAGAGGCCAACCAGAGCTCGAGGATCGACAAACAGACCCTCGGGATCCTGCTTTTCATCATCTCCGAGGTCATGCTGTTCGGCTCGTTCTTCGCGTCGTACTTCTTCCTCCGCGTCGTCGTCAATCCCCCGTCCTGGCCGCCGCACCCATTCGAACTGCCGGTTGCCGTCGCCGGGATGAACACCGCGATCCTGGTGTCGTCGAGCTTCACGATCCACTACGCCCTGGAGGGCATCCGCAAGGGCAACAAACAGGCGATGAAGCTCGGCCTGGTGCTGACCTGGCTGCTCGGGCTGACCTTCCTCTTCGTGCAGATCAACGAGTACGTGCACCTCGGCTTCAGCGCCCGTACCGAGGCGTTCGGGACGATCTTCTACTCGCTGACCGGCCTGCACGGCGCCCACGTCTTCATCGGCCTGACGCTGCTCACCGCGGCCACGATCCGCGCCTTCCGCGGCCACTTCGGCAAAGCGCCGGAGAAGCACCTCGGGGTCGAGGTCCCGGGCATCTATTGGCACTTCGTCGACATCATGTGGATCATCGTGTTCTTCACCGTTTACATCCTCTAGCCGGGGAGCGCGACCCGCGAAGGAGCGGGACGATGAACTACAACGAGGCCGCGGTCTTCAAATGGGTGTTGATCTTCGCCGTCGCGGGCGGGTCCGCGATCGGCCTCGCCCTTCTCGCCGGCGGCCTGGTCGGCGCCCTCTATGGCCTCCTCCTGGCGATCATCGGCTGTGCGTACGGATACCACTGGACCCGCGATTGGTGGCGCCGCTCCCGCGACCACCCCGGCGGCCCCGACCACAAACCCTGACGCCACACAATTGGCACCTTTCCCGTTTCGGACAGCAATTTCTGCGTCTTAGCCTCCGTCCCATGACGGCAACGATGGAGAGACCTGGGGAGGTGGGGATGGACGAGAGCGCCGGCAGCGAACTGGCCATGGTCCTGGCGCGGATCGACGAACGGTTCGATAGAAGCGACGAAAGGGTCGCCCGGCTCGAGGAGAAGGTCGACGAACGATTCGACCGAAGCGACGAAAGGGTCGCCCGGCTCGAGGAGAAGGTCGACGAGCGATTCGATAGAAGCGACGAACGGGCCGTCCGGCTCGAGGAGAAGATCGACGAACGGTTCGCTCGGGCCGAAGAGAGGAACGACGAAAGGTTCGCCCACGTCGATCAAAGGTTCGCCGACTGGCTTGAACGAATCGACGAACGTTTCGTCAGGGCCGAGGAGCAGGCCGCTGAACGCTCCGTCGAGACGGACCGGCGCCTGGACGCCGTCGACCGCCAGCAGGAGCGGATCAACGATCGCCTCGACTCGCTGGTCAGGGTGATTATCGCCGGGAACATCTCGATCACCTGCGGCATCCTGGCCGGATTCATCTCGATCGTGGCTCTCATCCTCACTCAACTGTGAGCGCGGGCCGGTTCTCGCGGCCGCCACCGTTCCCACAGCTCCAGCGTCAGCAGCGTCAAGGCGATGGGGACGGTGGCGGGGGTCGTCCTGATCGCGAAGAAGAGGAGGTCCCAGGCGCAGCAGAGGATGGCGGCGAGGAGGGCACCGCGGGCCTGGATGCGGGAGTCGCGGGCGAGGAGGGCGCCGAGGACGGCGGCGACGAAGATGTCGCCGAAGCCCATCAGGGCCGAGCCCCAGTTGACCAGCTGCAGCTTCGGCAGGTTGGCGGCGGGGGCGGCGGCGTTCAGGACCGTGTTCGGTTCCTGGAGGAGTTCGGTGAAGACGAGATAGGCGTCGACGGCCGCCATCGCGTAGATACCGAGCTTCACCCAGCGGGCGGGCACCACGCAGACCAGGAGCCATCCGAGGGTCACGCAGGCCAGCGACGAGAGTGCCAGGGCGCAGCTCTGGCCGCCGAGCTCGCCCTTCGCCGCCCAGGCGACCACGAAAAGAGGGATCGCGGCGAGCGCGAACCAGGGCCGCGCGCCGCGGACGATCCAGCCGAGCGCGATCGCCGCGAGCGGCGGGACCGCGATCAGCGCCAGCCAGGTGAGGAAGTGCGCGGAGGCGGAGTCGAGGGCGATCGCCGCGATCACGACGACGATCGAGAGCGGCAGCACCAGGGCCCACCAGCGCCCTTGTAGGCGGCTCAGGAGGGGAATCGCGACGGGCGGGCCGGGGAGGGCGACGAGGACGCCCTGCACGAGGCTGAGGAAGCCGATCGAGAGCCAGAAGGGGAGCATCGGTGGCTCCCCCGGCTCTCAGGCGGCTCCGGCGCCCGCGCCGGCCCGCGCCGAGGCCTGCTCCCCGGAGGGCGTCTGGCCGCGCACGCCCACCGCGGGCGTCCCCGTCCGCGGCTCGAGCCGGCCCGCCGCGGCGATCGTCCACAGCATCGCCAGCCAGTTGCAGGTGGCAAGGGCGACGTGGACCCAGACGATCTCGCTCGGCAGTTCGAGCTCCCACTGGACGTAGCCGACGATGCCCTGCAGCAGCAGGAGGAGGAGGACGACGGTGAGTGGCTTCAGCGCCCGCCGGTCGCCGCCCGGACGCCGCAGGTAGAACCAGACCCCGATCGCCGCGAAGCCGTAGATCGCGGCGAACACGGCGTGGCGCTGGACGACCCATTCCAGCGTGTCGCGGCCCATGAAGGTGAAGCGCTGGACGAACTGACCTTCGAACTCGCCCGCGTGCGGCCCGGAGCCGGTGGCGATCGTCCCGGCGAGGATCGTCAGCTGCCCCAGCGGCACCAACGCCCGCACCGCCCAGACGCCCTTGCGATCCCAGGAACGCCGCCGGTCCCAGGGCTCGTAGCGGGAACACCAGAAGAGCGCGAACCCGGCGTCCAGCAGCATCATCGAAAGGATGAAGTGGCCCATCACGAGTTCGGGCCGCAGGTCGTACTTGACGACGAGGGCGCCGAGGATCGCCTGGGCGATCACCCCCAGCGGCAGCAGCGCGCCGAAGATCGCCAGATGCCGCCGGAAGGGGCGGCGGAAGAAGGCCAGGACGCAGGCGGCGATCACCGCGACGCCGAGCAGGGCGGTGATGATCCGGTTGCTCGACTCGATGATCGCGTGGGATTCGAGCGGCGGATGGGGGCCGGCGCCGTAGCACTGGGGCCAGGTCGGGCAGCCCAGCCCGGAGTCCGTCAGCCGCACGGCGGCGCCGCTGAAGACGATCAGCGCCAGGCCGATGAGCGCGATCGTCGTCACCTGCGCGTAGCGGTGCGGGGAGATCTCGAAGCGATTTCGAAGGCTCGCGAACATATTCAGATGATTACCGGCGCGGCTCCTCGGCCGCCAGGGCTATTTACCGCCGGATTTTTTGCCGGCGGATTCGCTGAGGTATTCCACCAGCTCTTTGATTTCTTCCGGCGAGATCGTTTCTTTGAAGTTTTCCGGCATCACGTGGGCCGGGTAGCCCTTCGCGATTTTCGCGTTCGGATCGACGATCGATTCTTCGATTTCCGCGTCGCTCTGGCCGGGGAGCACTTCGTCGAGGTCGGGGCCGGTCGTGCCGCCCGCGTTGGCGGCGGCGAGCGTGTGGCAGCCACCGCAGCCGTTGTTGGCGAAGACCTGGGCGCCGGCGCCGCCTTCGACTTCCGGCGGGGCGGCACCGGGCACGCCCGCGTACTTGCCGACGTAGGCGGCGACGTCGTCGAGGTCGGTGCCTTCGACGATGTGCGGGGGCATGGTGGCCATCGGGTTGCCGTTGCCGGGGCGGGGGTCCTCGACCTGCGCCTTGACGATGCCTTCGATCGTGGCCGCGTCGAAGCCACCGGCTTCGCGGGCGGCGGCGAACGCGTCGTCCAGGTTCGGCCCGGTGGTGCCCGAGGTGCCCGCCTGCGCCATCACGTGGCAGGTGCCGCAGTTCTTGGTGAAGAGGACGCGCCCGCGCGCGATGTCCGGGTTGGTGGTGCCGCAACCGGAGATCGCGACGACGGCCGCGAGCAGGGCGACGAGCGGGGCGAGCAGGCGAATGGGCTTAGGAAGGTTCTGCATACTGCTGAGGCGTCGCGGAGTCTATATGTCGAGGCACCCGGGACGACGTTTGCTTCCCGGCAGGCGAGGGGTACATTTGCATCGATCCGCACTAAGCTGGTCTTGTCCGCGAAGGAGGTCGCGATGCAAGTGAGGGATGGCATGTCCGATATCTCGGTGACGGTGGGTCCGTCGCACACGCTGCGGCAGGCGGCGAAGGCGATGGTCGCCCGCAACGTCGGCGCCGCGCTGGTGATCGACGACGGGGCGCCCACGCCGGGCATAGTCACCGAGCGCGACCTGCTGCTTTCGGTGGGCGCCGGGGAGGACCCCGACGCCGAGACGGTCGGCGCCCACATGACCGAGTCCGTGCTCTGCGCCGCCCCCGACTGGAGCCTCGAGCACGCGGCTGCCGAGATGTCCCGGCGCGGCGTCCGCCACCTGGTCGTCTTCGAGGACGGCGAGGTGATCGGCATCCTCTCGATGCGCGACATCGTCAAGGTGTGGACCTCGGACGGCGCGACCAGCGAAATGCCGCTGTCGAGCAGCGCGGGAGGCGGTTAGCGCCGCCAGGGGCGCTGAGAGGGCTTCTCAGCCCTGTGGACGGCCAGAGGTGAAGTGGGAGTCCAGGTAGATCTGCTCGACCGGCAGCGTGGCCGGACGGGACTCCTGGCGACGTGGGAGGCTGAAGTAGCTGCGCACCGAGCTCTTCACGATCGCCCGGAAGGCGAACAGCATCACGATGATGCCGATGTAGGACCAGATGAAGGCCGAGAAGACGAAGCCGTTGGCGTAGATGCCCGCCACCGCGCCGATCGCGCCGGCGGCGAAGAACGCCGGTCCCCAGGACGGCCGTGGCGCCTGGATCGTCTCGCTTGCCGGTGGGATGCGCGTGTGGTCGCTCATCAGTGGGCGATCCAGAGGAGGGCGACGATGAAACAGAGGGCGAAGACCGTCGCCGCGAACCCCCCGGCGATCATGCCGGCGGTCATGTTCCTGCGTGCGGTCTCGCGATCCACAGCCGGATTTCTATCACTCCCGGCGGTCTGGGTGGCCGGCCGCCGTGGGTTCGCGGGGTTCGCGGGCCGGGCCGTCCACACCACTCCGGGGCGCCGGCGGCTGTCCTGGGCGCCTCATGGGGGTCCTGGCAGGCTGTGACCCCCATGAGGCGCCCAGGACGTGAGGGGTGCGGGGGAGAGCCGGTACAGGGACG
>JBPYFM010000202.1:0-5512 GCA_051986435.1 Solirubrobacterales bacterium
CAACACGCACGCAGGTGCGGTCGTCCTAACCGGCGCTATAGGTCGGTTAGGACGACCGCACCCCGGGGGACCCTCGATCCGGGCCCGGAAAGGGACGGAAGGCGCCCGGGAGTGTGACGTTCCCGGCGTCTTCGTCACGGACCGGGCCCAGGTGTGGAATCTCTCCCCGTGGACTCCGACGTAAGTCCGACATCGGGCCGAGCGTGGGAGCTCCCTCACGTAAGTCCGACTTCGCGACGTCCCTGTGACGGAACCCTCCCGCACCCCCTCACGTCCTGGGCGCCTCATGGGGGTCTCAGCCTGCCAGGACCCCCATGAGGCGCCCAGGACAGCCGCCGGCGCCCCGAAGTGGTGTGGACGGCCGGGGCCGAAGTGGTGTGGACGGCCGGGGCCGAAGTGGTGCGGACGGCCCGGGCCGAAGTTATGTGGACGGCCCGGGCCGAAGTTATGTGGACGGCCCGGCCCGAAGTGGGTGCGGAGCGGACGGCCCGCCCGCCCTCCCTCCAAGGCGAACCTGACGATCTGCGCGAGCGCGGCGAAGGCTCCTGCGCCGAGACCCCGAAGCTCGAAGCCTCGTGCACGGTGCCGAAGGTCGCCAAACTCACCCCCTCCCGGGCGAAGCCCGCGCTGAGCGAAGCGCACTGCAAGCTCGGCCCGACCCGCCGCTCTTACTCCACGGCGATCAAGAAGGGCCTCGTCATCGCCCCGACCCCACCACCCGGCGCCAAGATCCCGACGACCAAACCGGTGACCCTCACGACGCCGCCGTGCTGCCCGGCTTCCGCACCGGGACCGCCGACGGCGATGCGCTGCTGGTCCGCCGCGTCCGCAGCGAGCGCGGCACGGTGCTGCTGCTCGACCGCGCCGGTCAGGCCCTCTCGCTCGGCGCGCTGCGCCTGCTCGGCCTGACGGAGCGCGAGGCGACGGTCGTCCACGGCCTCGCCCGTGGCGGCTCGACCGAGGCGCTCGCGACGGAGCTCGCGATCAGCCCCCGCACCGTCGCCAAGCACGTCCAGCGGATCAACGCCAAGCTCGGCGCCCGCAACCGCGCCCAGGCCATCGCCACCGCCTCGGCGGCGGCCGGCGGCCGACCCGGGCGCCCGCGCGACGGCTCCCCTTCCCGCTAACGTCCCCGCCATGTCTCAGGTCGTCGATTTCAAAGACGTCTCGACCGCCGGGCTCGAGTCGTCGCCGGTCGCGGACGCGCTCGCCGGCCTGCGCGCGCACGAGGCCCGCTACTACAAGAACAAATACGACCACGAGTTCACGGTCGAGCCCGCGAGCGAGGCCAAGAAGACCGTCGAGCTGGTGGAGCGGGTCCTCAGGGAGGAGCGTGACATCGTCATCTCCTCCCGCCCGCTCGAGGCGACGGAATTCCAGGTGGAGAACATCCGGATGTCCTACGTCTTCTACGAGAGCGGCCTCGCGGTGAACGTCATGTACACCGTCGACGACCCGAAGAAACGAGCGGTCGGCTTCAAGCTCTCCGAGGGCATGGACGTCCCCGAGGAGCTCGCCTCGAAGTTCAAATTCGCCCGGCAGAAATCGAAACTTGCCGGGACGATCCGCGGCTCCTACTTCACCTTCAAGACCGACTACTGAGGACCGAGCGGCGGTCGCGCCGTCGACCTGGAAAGGCCTGTCGCACCCGCGGCGGCTGTCGGCGATCGAGCGCGCCGCGGGCTCAAGCCGAGCTATCGGGAGCCCTCCGTCGCCGCGCACACCTCGGGTCGGGGGTTCGGTCTAAACCTTGCAAATTGAAAGTTCTACTTTAAGATTGCAAGGATGATTCGAAGGCGAATCCAGGGTGCGCTGGAGGCTCTGCTGGCCGAGGGCCCCGCGGTCGTCCTGCTCGGACCCCGGCAGGTCGGGAAGACGACGCTCGCGCTGGCGGTCGCGGAGGGGATGCCGTCCGTCTACCTCGATTTGGAGTCGCCGGCGGATCGTGTCCGAATCGCCGAGCCGGAGCTCTACTTCGCCGATCACGCGGACGAGCTCGTGATCCTTGACGAGATCCACCGGGCACCGGGGATCTTCGAAGCCCTGCGCGGGACGATCGATCGCGGGCGCCGCGAGGGCCGCGGCGTCGGGCGCTTCCTGTTGCTCGGGTCGGCGGCGATCGACCTGCTCGCCCAGTCCGGGGAGACGCTTGCGGGGCGGATCGCCTACGCCGAACTCGATCCCTTCGACATCTCGGAGCTCGGCAATGAGGCGGTCGACGCGCTGTGGCTGCGCGGCGGCTTCCCCGCGAGCTACCTCGCCGCTTCGGACGCGGCGAGCCTGCGCTGGCGCGAAGCCTTCATCCGGACCTACCTCGAGCGCGAGATCCCGCAACTGGGGCCGCGAATCCCCGCGGAGACCCTACGACGGCTCTGGACGATGCTCGCCCATAACCAGGGCCAGCCTCTGAACGCGTCCGCGATCGGTCGCGGGCTCGGCGTGAGCACGCCGACCGTCAGCACTTACCTCGACCTGCTCGTCGACCTGTTTCTGGTGCGCCGCCTCCAGCCTCGCCTCGCCAACGTCGGCAAGCGCCAGGTCCGCTCGCCCAAGACCTACGTTCGCGACTCCGGACTCCTGCACGCACTGCTCGGTCTCGGCGACAAGGAGGCGCTCCTCGGGCATCCGGTCCTCGGCGCAAGCTGGGAGGGCTACGTGACCGAGAACCTGATCGCCGTGGCGCCCGACCGGGTCGAGCCGAGCTTCTACCGCACCTCCGGCGGCGCCGAGATCGACCTCATCCTCCGCTGGCACGAAGGACACGAGTGGGCGATCGAGGTGAAGCGCTCCCTCTCCCCTCGGCCCACCCGCGGCATGCAATCGGCGATCGAGGATCTCGAGCCGGAGCGCAGCTTCATCGTCTACCCAGGGGAGGATCGTTATCGGGTCGCTGAGGGGATCGAGGTCATCGGCCTCCCCGAGCTCGCCGCCGAGATCATCGGAATGCAAAGGAGTCGAGATTGACCGGACCAGCTGGGCCAGGAACGCGACGGATCGACAGATCGGCGCTCGGGACGATCGCCGCGATCGCGATCGTCGTCGCGACCCTGGTCGCGCCCTCGCAGCCTTCCGCCGCCGGCGCGGGGGGCACCGTCGTTCCTCCGCCGGCGGACCCACCACCGCTCGGATTCCAGCTGCCGGGCAGCGGGGGCTACAAGGTCGAGGTGTACGGGGCGGCGGGTCAGGACGGAGAAGGCGGCCAGGTCCTTGTCAGGGCGGCGGCCCGCGACCGTGCCGTGACCTATCGCTTTCCGGCGGTCGTCGAAGAAGGAGTCATCCAGGCCGAACTCGGGGCCTACGGCGCGATCTCGGTCGTCTTTCGACCTCGGTCCGGCGGCGAGGGTGTGGCCGAGGAGGGCTGTAACCGAGGCCTCTCTTTCTCGGCCGGCTACTACGAAGGGACCATCTCCTTCCGCGCGCGGGGGCTGACGTCTGCGGAAGCGTCACGCGCGAAAGGTGACAACGGACTCGCGCTCAACGTCCTCTGCGCCGAAGAAGCCGGATCGCAGGCGCGCCCGGGGACGTATCTCGAAGTGTCAGGCGGTGCGACTGCCCCGACCATGACGGTCATGGAGCAGGGCGGAGTTGCGGCGGCATTCCAGGCGGGCATCTCCGAAACCAGTGGAGGCGTGCCGATCGAACGGAGCGTGGACATCGAGGCGTGGAGCAGGGCCTTTCGCCATCGCGGACTGCGCTCGGCGACGATCACCCCGCCGGCGCCGTTCTCAGGCTCGGCGACCTTCCGCCGGGAAGGTCACAAGACCAGCTGGCGCGGGAACCTTCGGGTCGACTTCCCCGGACGCCCGAACGTCGCCCTCACCGGCACGGGACTGCAGGCGCGGTTGCATCGCGCCCGAGGATCCGGCCGTGGACATCGACGTGCGCGAAGAGGCATGGCGGTCCCGGGCACCCTTCGAGGCCCCGACACCGGCGTGAGGCGACCTCAGTCGCCGGCGACGCGCCCGAGGAACTCGAGGGCGGTGTCGCACACCTCGCGCCACCGCGCGTCGATCACCAGCGCGTGGTCGCGCCCCGGCATCTCGATGTGCTCGGTGAGGCCAGGGTTGCGGCGCTGCTTCTTGTAGGCGGCGCGGCTCATCGCCGGCGGCACCGCATGGTCGACCTCGCCGGTGAAGATCAGGAGCGGGCCGCGGTCGGGGTTCTTGGTGTCGACCCGTGGACGAAGACGACCGGCGTCCGGCCGCGCGCGTTCCCCGCCTCGATCTGCCCGGCCTCCCGCGCGGCGATCGTCCCCATCGGGAAGACCCTATCCCGTGACGCGGGCGATCCGCGCGGCGTCGATCCCCGCCTCCGCCTCCAGCAGCTCGATCTCCCACACCGGCAGCTCGAAGCGCGCGCGGGCGGTGGCCGACAGCCCGGCCTCGGCCCACTGGTCGCGCTCGCTCGAGGGCACGATCACAATCTCCTCGGCCGGGAACTCGACCAGCGCCGTGTCGATCGCCATCAGCGGATCGGCTTCCCCGATCTCGCCGGCGTCCGCGATCTCCCCCAGCTCGGGCGCCGACTCCTCGAGCCGCCGCCGCGCCCTCCGGATGCCCGGGTCGACGTCGCTGACCAGGAACTCGAGGTGCGACCCGGCGAACGCCGGCGCCAGCAGGTGGACGTCGAGCCGCCGCCCGCCGGCCAGGTCGCCGAGCCGCCGCCCGAGCTCCCCGCCGCCGGCCGCCCGGCACAGCACAACCAGCAGGCGGAACGGGGCCGCCTCGCCCGCCTCGGACCCTCGCGCGATGGATGCGTTCATCATGCCCCTCCTCGTCGGGTGTCCCGATCCGGACACCCTTCTGATCGGTTTGCGGCGGTGTACGGAGGGAGCCGTCGCCCGGTTCGACGGCAGGGGTTATCCCGTCGGCGCGCACCGCGGCGACGCCGAGGAGGGCAAGCGCGGGCAGCAGCCGGGCGAGGTCGTCGTCACGGGTCGTCGTCGACGCGAGGGAACCAGGGCGCGCCGCGCAGGGGCGCGTAGTCCCCGGAACCGGCGGTGATCGCGATCGCTGCAGCAAGGGCCAGGAATGCACCGGGGCCCCGGTCCGAGCCAAGGGACGGGCGCGTACACAGGTTCACCGGGGGCGGCGGTCGGCTCCCTTCGCCCTCGGCGCGCCATGGATGCCAGTCTCCTCCGCGTCCGCCTTCACTCGTCCGCCTCCTGCTCGGCGATCTGCCTCTCCAGTTCCGCCATCACGCCGGGATCGCGCAGGGTGGTCACGTCGCCGAGCGCCCGGCCCTCGGCGATGTCGCGCAGGAGGCGGCGCATGATCTTGCCCGAGCGGGTCTTCGGCAGGTCCTCGGCCCAGACGATCCTCCTCGGCCGGGCGAATTTGCCGATCCGGACCGCGACGGTCTCGCGGATGCCCGCGGCGAGCTCCTCGGAGGGCTCGCTGCCGCCGCGCAGGGTGACGAAGGCGCAGATCGCCTGGCCGGTGTCGGGGTCGGACTGGCCGATCACCGCCGCCTCGGCGACGTCGGGGTGGGCGACGATCGCCGACTCCACCTC
>JBPYFM010000203.1:0-23489 GCA_051986435.1 Solirubrobacterales bacterium
CGGGGTGCTGGCGCCGACGCTCCAGTCGCTCTCCCACACCGCCGCGCGCAAAGTCGCCAGCGAGGCCGGTGTCCGCATCGGCACCCTGCCGGGCGTGACCGAAGAGATGCTGGGCCGGCTGATGACCGGCGACCTGGAGGAGATCCGCCGCCGCGGCTGGGCGGTCGTCACCGCGCTCAACCGCGGCTCCGAGGTGCGGATCACCTGCGGCCACGGCAGCGACCTGCGGATCGGCCTCGAGGGGCGCCTCGGCATCGTCGACGCCGGCGAACTCGGCAACCGCGGCGCCTTCGGCAACCTGCCCTGCGGCGAGGGCTTCATCGCTCCGCTTGAGGGGACGACCGAGGGCACGCTGGTCGTCGACGGCTCGATCGCCGGCGTCGGTCTGCTGGAGACGCCGGTCGAGCTGACGGTCAGCGAGGGTCACCTGGTCGAGGCGACCGGCGAGGATGGCGCGCAACTGATGGAGCTGCTCACCATCCACGGCGAGGATGGCACCAACGTCGCCGAGCTTGGGATCGGTACCAACGAAGAGGCAATCCTCACCGGCAACATCCTCGAGGACGAGAAGATCCTCGGCACCTGCCACGTCGCCTTCGGCGCCTCGGCGGCGATCGGCGGCACCGTGCAGGTCCCCGTCCACCTCGACGTCGTGGTCAAGGAACCGACCGTCGAAATCGACGGCGAGGCGATCCTCGGCGGCGGCGAGCTCCTGATCTGAGCGCCCCCGTGCCGACGCTCCTCGCCGTCCCCAACGTCTCGGCGGCGGGTGACGCGGAGGTGCTGCGGCGCCTCGGCGAGGCGTTCGGGCGCGGCGCGCGGATCCTCGACGTCCACACCGACACCGACCACGGCCGCAGCGTCTTCACGCTCGCCGGGGACCCGGGCGGGCTGGCCGAGTCGCTGCTGGCGGGCGCCGAGGAGGCGGTGGAGGCGATCGACATGTCGACGTACTCGGGCGCGCACCCGGCGATCGGCGCGCTCGACGTCTGCCCGATCGTCTGGCTGCGCGAGGAGGATCGGGGCGCGGCCCGCACCGAGGCGGTCGCGATCGCCGGACAGATCGCCGGGATCGGGGTGCCGGTCTTCCTCTACGGCGAGCTGGCCCGCGAGCCCGGGCACGCCGAGCGCGCCTACTTCCGCAACGGCGGTCTCGCCGAGCTGTGGCTGCGGATGGACGGCGGCGAGCTGCGCCCCGACTTCGGCCCGCCGGTCCCGCACCGGCGCGGCGGCGCCACCCTGGTGACGGCGCGCCCGCCGCTCGCCGCCTTCAACGTGGAGCTCGAGGGCGCCGACCTCGACGCCGCGCGCGCCGTCGCTGCCGAGCTGCGCGAGGCCGGGGGAGGGGCGCCCGGCGTGCGGGCGATCGGCCTGATGCTGTCGAGCGGGCGCGCCCAGGTGTCGGCGAACGTCCACGACCCGCTGACGACGCCGCTCGGCGCCGTGGTCCGGGAGGTGCGGCGGTTGGCGGCGCCGCTCGGCGCCCGCCCCGTGGAGGCGGAGCTCGTCGGCCTGATCCCGGCGGCCGCCCTCGTCGACTATCCCGCCGACGTGCCGATCCGCGGCTTCGACCCCGCCGAGCACGTGATCGAGCGCCGCCTCGCGGCGTCCGGTGACGCCCAGCCACTAAATTCCTCAAGGGATGGCCCAGCCGAAGAACAAGAGACGCCGTAAGCGCCGCGGGACCCAGGGCGGCCGCATCGACACGTCGACCCGCCGTCCGCGCTCGCGCGAGGAAGCGCGCTCGCGCGCCCGCTCCGGCGGCGGCAGCCGCTCGACCGCGAAGAAACGCGACCTTCCGCCGACCTGGAAAAGCGCCGCGATCCGCGGTGCCGGCGCGGCGGTGATCTTCGTCCTGATCCTCCTGGTCCTCTTCAAACGGCCGGTCGGCGTGTCGCTGATCTTCGGCCTCTTCATGCTCGTCTTCTACATCCCGACCGGGTACTACATCGACCTCACGATGTGGCGCAAACGCGAGCGCCAGCGCATCCGCGACCGCGAAGGGACCTCCTAGTGGCGCTCGACGTCCGCATGCTGACCGTCGGCCAGATCGCCGAGAACACCTTCCTGTTCCGGCCCGAGGGCGGCGAGAAGCTGCTGGTCGTCGACCCCGGCGACGAGGCGGAGCGCATCCTCGCGGCCATCGAGGAGACCGGGGCGGAGGTCGAGGCGATCCTCCTCACGCACACGCACTTCGACCACGTCGGGGCGGTCGCGCCGGTCGCACGCGCCACCGGGGCGCCGGTCTACGTCCCCGAGATCGAGAAGCCGGTGCTCGCCGACATCATGGCCTACGTGCCGTGGGAGGGCTTCGGGCCCTACGAGTCATACGACGCCGACGAGACGCTCTCGGGCGGTGAGGTGCTGAGCCTCGCGGGCCTCGAGCTCGACGTCATCTTCACCCCGGGCCACAGCCCCGGCCACGTCACCTACTCGGTGCGCGGCGAGGACGCGATCTTCTCCGGCGACGTCCTCTTCCAGGGCTCGGTCGGGCGCGTCGACCTGCCCGGCGGCGACTGGCCGACCCTGTCGGACTCGATCGCGCGGCTGCTGGAGTCGCACCCCGACTCGACCGTCGTCCATCCCGGCCACATGGGGCTGACGACGCTCGGCGCCGAGCGGGCGACCAACCCGTTCCTCCAGGCCACGGCGCGCTGACCGCGCGGCCGCGCCGCCCCAGCTAAGGTCGCCGACGATGGCAAGCAAGTTCCAGGCACCGCGCGGGACCTTCGACGTGCTCCCGGCCGCCGGCCGCGCGCGGGCGCGGCTGCAGGCGGTCGCCACCGGCATCTTCGAGCGCGCCGGCTACGAGATGATCCAGACGCCGACCTTCGAGTACACCGAGCTCTTCGAACGCGGCGTCGGCAAATCGACCGACATCGTCCGCAAGGAGATGTTCACCTTCGAGGACAAGGGGGAGCGCAGCCTCACCCTGCGGCCGGAGGGGACGGCCCCGATCTGCCGCGCCTACCTCGAGCACGGCATGCACAAACAGGCGCAGCCGGTGAAGCTCTCCTACATCGGGCCGTTCTTCCGCCACGAGCGGCCGCAGGCGGGGCGCTACCGCCAGTTCCACCAGCTCGGCATCGAGGCGATCGGGACCGCCTCGCCGCTGGCCGACGCCGAGGTGATCATGCTGCTGTCGGACCTGCTGGCGGAGCTCGGCGTCCCGGGGGTGGTGCTGCGGCTGGGGAGCCTCGGTTCGCTTGACGCGCGCGCCGCCTACCTGGAGGAGCTGAAGGCGCACCTGCACCGGCACGAGGGGGACCTGACCGCCGACGTGCGCGAGCGCATCGACATCAACCCGCTGCGTGCCTTCGACTCCGACGACGAAGGGGTGCAGGGCGTGATGGCGTCCGCGCCGACGATCCTCGACGCGCTCTCCGACGAAGACCAGCAGCACTTCGACGAGGTGCGCTCGCTGCTCGACGCGGCGGGCATCGATTATGAGCTCGACGGCACGCTCGTGCGCGGCATCGACTACTACACGCGGACGATCTTCTCCTTCGTCGCCGAGTCGCTCGGCGCGCAGTCGGAGATCGGCGGCGGCGGGCGCTATGACGGGCTGATCGAGCAGCTCGGCGGGCCGGCGACCCCGGCGGTCGGCTGGGCGGCGGGGATCGAGCGGATCCTGCTGGCGCTCGACGAGGAGGAGCCGCGCCTCGGACGCGATGCCTTCGTCGCGATCGCCGACCCCGAGCAGCGCGGCCGCGCGATGGCACTGGTCACCGAATTGCGCAACGCCGGCTTCTCGGCCGAGATGGACCTCGCCGGGCGCGGGCTCAAGGGGCAGCTGAAACACGCCGACCGGATCGGCGCCGCGCGGGTCCTCATCCTCGAGGCCGACGGCACCGCGCAGCTGCGCGACATGGCGAGCGGCGAGCAGCGCGCCGCCGACACCGGCAATCTTCTCGGCGAGATGACGGGGGGTGAAGCATGAGCGACGAGACGACCACCGGCACGTCGCGCGCGGTGGCGGCCGGCGAGTCGCCGGTCGGCCGGCTCCCCGACCCCGCCGCGAACGGCTATCGCGACACCTGGTGCGGCCGGGTCCTGCCCGAGCGGGTCGACGACGAGGTCCGCGTCGCGGGCTGGGTCAACCGCCGCCGCGACCACGGCGGCCTCATCTTCATCGACCTCCGCGACCGCACCGGCATCGTCCAGCTCGTCTTCCACCCGGACACCTCCGGTGAGGCCTTCGAGCTCGCCCACAAGCTGCGCGCCGAGGACGTGCTGAGCGCCCGCGGCAAGGTCGTCCGGCGCGACGAGGAGACGATCAACCCGGCACTGCCGACCGGCGAGGTCGAGATCGCCGTCGCGGACGCCGAGCTGCTGGCCGACTCCGAGACCCCGCCCTTCCAGATCGAGGGCTACGCCGACGACGTCGGCGAGGACACGCGCCTCCGTTACCGCTATCTGGACCTGCGGCGGGCGCCGATGCGCGAGGCGCTCCTCCTCCGCCACCGCCTGACCGCGGCGATGCGCGACTTCCTCGGCGCCGAAGGCTTCGTCGACGTCGAAACGCCGGTGTTGACCCGCTCGACCCCGGAGGGCGCGCGCGACTTCCTCGTCCCCAGCCGCCAGCAGCAGGGCTCCTTCTACGCGCTGCCGCAGTCCCCGCAGCTCTTCAAGCAGCTCCTGATGGTGAGCGGGTTCGAGCGCTATTTCCAGATCGCCCGCTGCTTCCGCGACGAGGCGACGCGCGCCGATCGCCAGGCCGAGTTCACCCAGCTCGACGTCGAGATGTCCTTCGTCGAGGCCGACGACGTGATCGCGGTCAACGAACGGATGCTGCGCCACGTCTTCGAGGCCGTCGGCGGGCCGGAGGTCGAGATCCCGATGCAGCGCATGCCCTACCGGGAGGCGCTCGACCGCTTCGGCACCGACCGGCCGGACCTGCGCTTCGGCCTCGAGCTCGTCGACCTCGGCGAGGCGCTCCGCGGGACCGAGTTCAAGGTCTTCCGCTCGGTGCTCGACTCGGGTGGATCGATCCGCGGCATCAACGCCGGCAAACGCGAGGTCCCGCGCAAAGACCTCGACGGGTTCATCGCCCGCGCCCAGGAGCTCGGGGCCAAAGGCCTGGTCTGGGCGTTCCGCGAGGGCGACGGCTGGCGCTCGCCGACCGCCAAGTTCCTCAGCGCGGCGGAGCTCGCCGAGCTCAACCGCCTGCTCGGCGCCGAGGAGGGCGACCTTCTCCTGCTGGTCGCCGACAAGCGCCCGGTCGTCGACGCGGTCCTCGGACAGATGCGGCTCGACCTCGGCGAGAAGTTCGGGCTTATCGACGAGGCCGAGAACCGCCTGGTCTGGATCGTCGACTTCCCGCTCTTCGTGTACGACGAGGTGGAGAAGCGCTTCGACGCGATGCACCACCCATTCACGGCGCCGGCCGGGGAGTTCGACCCGTCCGATCCGGGCGCGGCGCTGTCGCAGGCCTACGACGTCGTCTGGAACGGGCAGGAGATCGGCGGCGGCTCGATCCGTATCCATAGCGCCGAGCTGCAACAGCAGGTCTTCGCCGCACTGGGGATCGACGCCGAGACCGCCGAGGCCCGCTTCGGCTTCCTGCTCGAGGCGCTCCGTTACGGCGCGCCGCCGCACGGCGGCATCGCCTACGGCATCGACCGACTTGTCCAGCGCCTCGCGGGGGTCGAGACTATCCGCGACGTGATCGCCTTCCCGAAGACCGCATCCGGGTTCGACCTCCTCACCGGCGCCCCCGCCCCGGTCGACGCGACGCAGCTGCGCGAGGTCGGCGTCGCCATCCACAAGAGCGGTAAAGCCGGGCATTGAGATGGGTCTGCGGGACTGGATTCCCCGCAGGTTCCGCTCCGGGCCCGGACCCGGCCAGACGCCGGTCTACGTCGACGACCCGCGCTTCGAAGGGTGGGAGGTGGTGCGGGACTTCGGCGACCTGCGCACTGCGCGCGCCTGGTACCAGGCGCTGGAAGAGGCCGGGATCGAGGCGGCCCTCACCGCCGACTGGCCACCCGACCGCTTCGGCCACGGGGAAATCTTCCTCTGCGTCCCCGGGGACCGCTGGAGTGAGGCCGAGATGCACCTCAGCAACCTCGATGTCCCCGATTACTGAGGGTGCTTCCCGCCGGTGCGCCGGTGCTACCGTGTCCGCAAGCTCGAGCCCGTGCGAGAGCCGTCTCACCGTTTGACCCAACACAAACGGCTCGGGAGCTTTTGTCTCTCGGTCCCCTGGGATCGCGAGCAGGGCGCCCACCTTCTTATGAAGGGATCAAAGCTAGAGGCGGTACCGGCGGGCTGGAGCTGCCTTCTTCGCTGAGTTGGGGCAAAGTGCGCGCCACACGTGCGCATTTCTTTGCCAGCGTCGGCGCCATGGAAAACGCGCGTCGACTTTCGGTCTCTGACAGACCAAAACTCCACACGGAGATCCTTGACCAAAAGGTTGCCGCGCTGGCAGGGCGGCAGCACGGGGTCGTGGGACGGTGGCAACTCCAAGCGATCGGGCTGACCGAGCGGCTCATTCGGACGCGGGTCTCGCACGGTAGCCTCATTCGGCTCCACCGCGGCGTCTACGCCGTGGGACACCGGGCGCTGACGACAGAATCGCGATGGATGGCGGCCACGCTGGCTTACGGGTCCGAGGCGGTCCTCAGTCACCGCTCCGCCGGCCAGCTCTGGGGCATCTATCCCCGGAGCGAAATCGCGCCGGAAGTGACGGTTCCCGGATCGCGGGCGACCAAGCGAGGAATCGTCGTCCACCGCACCTCGCTGCCCACGGACGAGGTGGGGAGGAGGTGGGGGATGCCGGTGACTTCCGTGGCGCGGACGATCTTCGACCTCGCGGCCACGCGCACGGAACGGGAGGTCGAGCGGGCCTGGAACGAGATGGAAGTCCGCGAATACAGGCTGCGGCTCTCGGTGGCGGACCTCCTCGAGCGCTATCCGGGGCGGAAGGGCACGCCTTTGCTCGCCCGGCTGGCCGGCGGCAAGCCGGTGGGCATCACGCGCAATGAGCTGGAGGAGGCATTCCTCGCCTTGATCGACAGCTTCGACCTGCCGCGCCCCCGCATGAACGCCGACCTTGCGATCCGCGACCGCTTCTACGAGGTCGACGCCCTCTGGGAGGACCGCAAGGTCGCGATCGAGCTCGACGGGGGAGGGGCCCACGGCACCAGGCGCGCCTTCGAGAAGGACCGCGAACGCGACCGCATCCTCACCGCCGAGGGCTACACCACGGCACGCCTTACCTGGCATCAGATCACCGAGACGCCTGCCGAGGTCGCTGCCGACCTCCACCTCATCCTCACTCCGTACCCTTTATCCAATGGATCGGGACCTCTTCGACCACTTACTTCGCGATGACACCCGTCGCGGCCCGGCTCCCGACGACGCCTTCACCGGCGCCGCCGGCGGCGCCGCCTGCGGCGATCTCTCGCGGCTGTCCCTGACAGTGGAGGAGGGTCGCATCGCCTCGGTCACCTACGACACCGAGGGCTGCGGTGCAACCCGCGCCGCCACCGCGGCTCTCGCCGAAGCAGTCGAGGGCGCGACCGTTCTGGAGGCCGCGAAGCTCTCCATCGATGACGCGGAAGCCCTCCTGGGCGGCCTCGCCCCCGCGAAGCGCCACGCGGCCCAGCTCGCGACCGACGCCCTCCACCGCGCCCTGAGCGCCGCGGCGGCATCGAGCCTGCCGCTGGATCCCGCGACGGCGCGGCGAAGCGAAGCGGACCCTGCCGGCCCTGCCGGCGTCGAGGCAGGGCCGGAAGTCGCGACCGCGCGGCGGATCCGGTCCACCGAGCGCGTCGCCGTCGCCGTATCCGGCGGAGTCGACTCCGCCGTCGCGGCGCTCCTCGAACGCGAGCGCGGTGCCGACGTCGTCGCCATCACCGTGAAGCTCTGGGCCGACCCGGAGACCGACGGGACGAAGGCTTGTTGCTCGCCGGAGGCCGTCCTCGGCGCCCGCGGCGTCGCGCACTCGCTCGACCTCCCGCACTTCACGCTCGACCTCGAGGAGGACTTCCGCCGCCGCGTGGTCGGCCGCTGGGTCGCCGGCTACGCCGAAGGCCAGACCCCGAACCCCTGCATCCTCTGCAACGGCGAAGTGAGGCTCGCGGCGATGCTCGACCTCGCGGAGCGGCTCGGGGCGACGCGCCTCGTCACCGGCCACTACGCGCGGATCGTGCAGGACGACGAGGGGCCGCTGCTGGCCACCGGCGCCGACCCGGCCAAGGACCAGAGCTACATGCTCGCCGCGCTGCCGCCGGAGCTCTTGTCGCGGCTCGGCTTCCCGCTCACCGACATGACGAAGGACGAGGTCCGGGCTGTCGCCGCCCGTCACGGCCTCTCGGTCGCGAAGAAGCCGGAGTCGCAGGACCTCTGCTTCCTCGCCGGACAGGGCAAGCGCGGCTTCCTGCGCCGCCACGGCAACCTGGTGGACCGTGAGGGCGCCGTCGTCGATCGCAGCGGGCGCACCCTCGGCCGCCACCGTGGCCACCACAACTTCACCGTGGGCCAGCGGCGCGGCATCGGCGTGTCGCTGAACGAGCCGGGGTACGTCGTCGCCACCGATGCGGCCTCCAACACGGTGACGGTCGGAACCCGCGAGGACCTCGAAACGCGCCGCATCCGGGTCCGCGACGCGGTGCTCCACCGCGACGGCGCCCGCGTCGACAACGTCCGCCTCCGCTACCACTCGGCCACCCTTCCCGCCACCGTCGGCGCCGCCGCGCCGGGCCGCCACGCCGCCCTCGAGCTCGAGCTCGAGCAGCCGTTCACCGCCGCCTCGCCGGGCCAGACCGCGGTGCTGATGCACGGCGAGACGATCGTCGGCCACGGCACGATCGCGCGCTGACGTCCCGCGCCCCGTGGGATACGACACACGAACTGTCAGCAAACCGTAGGCTCTCACTCATGAAGGCTCAACAAATCCGCGACACCTACCTCTCGTTCTTCGCGGAGCGGGGACACAAGATCGTCCCCTCGGCCTCGCTGGTGCCCTCGGTGCACGACCCGACGGTGCTGCTGACGACTGCCGGCATGCAGCCCTTCAAGCCCTACTTCCTCGGCCGCGAGACGCCGCCCGCGTCGCGCCTCGCCGACGTGCAGAAATGCTTCCGCACCACCGACATCGAGGAGGTCGGGAACACCGCCCGGCACCTGACCTTCTTCGAGATGCTCGGCAACTGGAGCTTCGGCGACTACTTCAAGGTGGAGTCGATCCCCTGGGGCTGGCAGCTCGCCACGGAGGGATTCGGCATGGACCCGGACCGGATCTGGGTGACGGTCTTCGGCGGCGACGAGGAGCTCGGCCTCGGCCCCGACGCCGAGGCGATCGCGATCTGGGAAGAGACCGGGGTGCCCGCCGAGCGGATCGTCCAGCTCGGCCGCAAGGACAACTTCTGGCAGGGCGGCCCGACCGGGCCGTGCGGCCCGTGCTCGGAGCTCTACCTCGATCGCGGCCTCGACTTCGGCGCCGAGGACGAACGGCCCGGCGACGAGGGCGAGCGTTTCCTCGAGTTCTGGAACCACGTCTTCATGTCCTACGACCTCGCCGAGGACGGGACGCTCACCGAGCTGCCGATGAAGAACATCGACACCGGCATGGGCCTCGACCGGATGGCGGCGATCCTCCAGGACGTGCCCTCGGTCTACGAGACCGACCACGTGCGGCCGCTGATCGACCTCGCCGAGGAGCTCTCCGGCCACAGGTACGGCGAGGGCGACGCGGTGACGCGGGCGATGCGGATCGTCGCCGACCACTCGCGCGGGGCCGCCTTCCTGATCGCCGACGGAGTCGTCCCCTCCAACGAGGACCGCGGCTACATCCTGCGGCGGATCATGCGGCGGGCGATCCAGCAGGGCCGCACGCTCGGCCTCGAGGCGCCCTGGCTCGGCCGCTTCTCCGACCGCGTGATCGAGCTCATGGGGGACGTGTACCCGGAGCTGGTCGCCGAGCGCGAGACGATCGCCCGCTGGGTGAACGACGAGGAGGAGAGCTTCGGGCGCACGCTGGAGCGCGGCTCGGAGATGCTGGAGCGGCTGATCGTCGAAGCGCGCGAGGCCGAGACCTCCTGGATCGACGCCGCCGACGCCTTCAAGCTGCACGACACCTACGGCTTCCCCTATGACCTGACCAAGGAGCTGCTCGCCGAGCAGGGCCTGGCGGTCGACGACGACGGCTTCGCCGAGCTGATGGAGGAGCAGCGCACCCGCGCCCGCACCGGGGCGGCCACGGCCCACGGCTCCGAGGACACCCACCACCGGGTGGAGGAATTCGTCGGCAGCGCGCCGCCGACCGAGTTCGTCGGCTACGAGCGCCTCGCGACGACGACGGGGCTCGCCTTCATCGAAGACGGCGCGGGCGCCGCGGCCGAGGGCGGCGTGCTGGCGAAGCTCGAGCAGAGCCCCTTCTACGCCGAGGGCGGGGGTCAGGTCTCCGACTCGGGCGTCATCACCTGGGAAGGCGGCGAGGCCCGGGTCGCCGAGGTCTACCGCGTCGGCAGCGACCAGATGCTGGCGCTGCGGCCCGAGGGCGAGCTGCCGAAGCCGGGCACCACGGTCGAGGCGGTGGTCGACCGCGAAGCGCGCCACGCCACGATGCGCAACCACACCGCCACGCACCTCCTGCACGCGGCGCTGCGCGAGCGCCTCGGCACCCACGTGCGCCAGGCGGGCTCGGCGGTGCGCCCGGACAAACTGCGCTTCGACTTCACCCACGGTCAGTCACTCTCCCCCGAGGAGCTGCGTGACGTCGAGGACCGGGTGAACGAGTGGATCAGCGCGAGCGCGCCGGTCCGCTGGCTGGAAATGGAGCGTGCCGAGGCCGAAGCGCTCGGCGCGATGGCCCTCTTCGGCGAGAAATACGGCGAGTGGGTGCGGGTGGTGGAGATCGAGGGTGTCTCGCGCGAGCTCTGCGGTGGCACGCACGTCGCCAACACCGCCGAGATCGGCATCTTCAAGGTGACCGCGGAGGGGTCGAGCGCCGCCAACGTACGCCGCATCGAGGCGATCAGCGGGCCCGCCGCGACCGATTATTTCCGCGAGCGCGACGCCGCCCTGCGCGAGGTCGGCGAGGTGCTGGGCAACCCGCAGGATCCGCTCGCGGGCGCGCGGCGCGCCGCCGAGCAGCTGAAGGAGGCCACCGCCGGCGCGCAGAAGGCGCAGGGCCAGGCCCTGGGCGAGGAAGCCAAGCGGCTCGGCGGCGCGGCGAACGAGGTCGGCGGCGTCAAGGTGCTGGTCGCGGCGACCGAGCTGGCCGACCAGAAATCTCTGCTCGACGTCGCCAACCGGATCCAGTCCTCGCTCGGTGATCCGGTCGTGCAGGTGCTCGGCGGCGGCGGCGGCGACAGGGTGGCGCTGGTGGCGCTGGCGAGCCCGGGCGCGGTCGAGAAGGGGCTTTCGGCGGCCGAGCTGGTGCGGGCCGCGGCGGGTGTGGTCGGCGGCGGCGGGGGTGGCCGCGACGACATGGCGCAGGCGGGCGGCAAGGACCCGGCCAGGCTCGACGAGGCCTTGGCGGAGGCGCGCGCGATCATCGAAGGGAAGTTGGGGTAGGTACTTGCGAGTGCTCGCTCTCGACCACGGCACCGTCAGGATCGGCGCCGCGATCTGTGACCCGACCGGCACCCTCTGCACGCCGCTGCCGGTGATCGAACCGCCCGAGCCCGCCTCGGTGGTGGAGCTGGTGCGCGAGCGCGAGGTCGAAAGGGTCGTCGTCGGCCTGCCGGTCCACCTGAGCGGTGAGGAGGGGAGCCAGGCGGCGCTCGCCCGCACCTTCGCCGAGGAACTGCGCGCCCTCCTCGACGTCCCGGTCGACACCTACGACGAGCGCCTCACCAGCCGCATGGCCGACGCGAGCCGGCGGGCCGGGTCGACGGCGGCGCGTGACTCGCTCGCCGCGGCGCACCTGTTGGAGGCCTACCTGACCAGCCTCGCGCGGAAGGGCGAATCGTGAGCGACGACTTCGGCAAAGGCGGCTTCCCGCCGGGCGGCGACCCGCTCTTCGACCCCAACGATCCGGCCGCGGTCGAACGCGAGGAACGCCGGCGCGAACGCGAAGCGAGGCGCGCGAAGAAGTCGAAGAAAAAGCCGAAGGAGGCCGCGCCTCCGCCGCCGTCGAGAGCGACGCCGCCCCCGCCGCCGCGCACCCCCGAGCAGGAGTTCTGGGACGAGCCGGCCGAGCCGACGCCGCCGCCGCCGGGCGGCGCGCCTGCCGCCGGAGGCGAGCCGGCCGGGAAAGCCGAGCGCGGTCGCCGGCGCCTGCTGGGTCGGCGTAAAGGCAAAGGCGCCGCCGCCGCAGCGGCCGGCGGCGCGGCCAAAGCCGCGGCCGCGGGCAGCGACACGCCCCCGGCGCCGTCGATGGGCGAGACGCCGATTCCGCCGGAGACGGAAGCTCCGGGCCGACAGGCGGCGGAGGCGCCGCAAGTGGACCCCGGATCCCGCACCGCCGAAACCCTGCGCCCGGACCCCGACCAGCCGACCGGCGAAGCGCCGCGGCCGAGCCCCGGCTCGACCACGGGCGAAACGCCACGCTCTGCCGCCCATCCGACGACCGGCGAAGCGCCGCGGCCGAACCCCGGCTCGACCACGGGCGAAACGCCACGCTCTGTCGCCCATCCGACGACCGGCGAAGCGCCGCGGCCGCGCGTCGAGCCGACGACGGGAGAGAGCGCGATCCCGCCGCGGACCGAAGCTCCGCATCGGCCGGCGGCCGCGACGCCGCAGGTCGACCCGGGCCCCCGCACCGCGGAATCGCCGCGGCCCGACCCCGACCAGCCGACCGGCGAGCAGGGCTTTCCGGGGACCGCGGAGCATCTGGTCGCGGGCGCCGGGCCTGCCACGCGCGAGCACCGGGCACTGCCGCCGCGGCCGATGGAGGAGACCGGCGCCGGGGACTGGGAGCCGCCGCCGCCGCGCGACGACTGGTTCGACGAAGACGAGCCCTTCGACGACGACGGCGACCCGCGGATGGCGGGTGCGGCGCGCACCGGGCGCCGCCACGGCGACGGCGGGCGCAAGCGCTTCGGCGGCCCGCTCGGCCCGTTCCTGCGCCATCCGTTCCGGGTGCTCGGCGTCGTGGTCCTGCTCATCGTCCTGCTCTTCCTGAACGCCCTCTTCCAGCCGTTCCACGGCGAAGGCCACGGGAAGGTGGCGGTGACGATCCCGCGGGGCTCGAGCGTCGGCGAAGTCGGCGAACTCCTGGAAAAGAAGGGCGTGATCTCCGGCGGGTTCATCTTCTCCGGGTCGACCCTGTTCCAGGCCCGGGTCACGCTCTCCGGCGACCGATCCAACCTCATCGCCGGCCGGCACGCGATGGCCAAGGGCATGAGCTACAGCGACGCGATCGACGCGTTGACGAAGGAACCGAAGCCGGTCGAAACGCAGAAGCCCGGCGTCATCACGCTCACCATCCCCGAGGGCCAGAGCCGCCCGATCACCGCCAAGCTGCTGCGCGAAGACGGGGTCAACGGCAGCTACATGCAGGCGACGAAGAAGTCGAAGATCCTGAACCCCGAACAGTACGGCGGCAAGAACGTGAAGACGCTCGAGGGCTTCCTCTATCCCGACACCTGGGAATTCAGCACCGCAAAGCCGGTGAAGAACCTGGTCGCGCTGCAGCTGCAGGACTTCAAGAAACACATCAGGAAGGTGAACATGAAGTACGCCAAGTCGAAAAACCTGACGGTGTTCGACGTGGTCACGATCGCCTCGATGATCGAACGGGAGGCCGGGGTGCCTAAGCAGCGCAAGCTGGTCGCCTCGGTGATCTACAACCGGCTGCGCGAAGGGATGACGCTGGGGATCGACTCGACGATCCGCTTCGCCACCGGCAACTACGAACAGCCGCTCACCCAGTCACAGTTGGAAAGCGAATCGCCGTACAACACGCGCACGCACGTCGGGCTGCCGCCGGGCCCGATCAACAGCCCCGGCCTCGCCGCCCTGAACGCCGCCGCGCACCCGGCCCAGACGAACTACCTTTTCTACGTGAACAACCCGAACTCGTGCAACGAACTCACCTTCGCCAAGACCGAAGAAGAATTCCTCGCCGACGCCGCCAAGTACGAAAAGGCGCGCGAAAAGAACGGCGGCAACGAGCCGAGCACCTGCAAGTGACGGTGGCGTAGGTGCCGAGCCTGGCGGTGATCGGCCACCCGGTCGCGCACTCGCGTTCGCCGGACATGCAGACGGCGGCGCTCGCCGAGCTCGGCCTGGCGGGCGAGTGGACCTACGGCGCGCTCGACATCGAGCCGGAGAGCTTCGAGGCGGCGGTCGCCGAACTGGCGGCGGCAGGCGACTACGCCGGGGTGAACGTGACCCTGCCGCACAAGGAGGCGGCGCTGGCGATCGCCGACGAGGCGAGCGAGGGTGCGCGCGCGATCGGCGCGGCGAACACGCTCACCTTCGAGGACGGTCGGATCGCGGCGGCGAACACCGACGCGGGCGGGGTGCTGCGCTCGCTGCCCGCCGGGATGGGGGGCGGTCGCGCGCTCGTCCTCGGCGCCGGCGGCGCCGCACGCGCCGCGATCTGGGCACTGGCCCACGGCGGGGAGGGCGCGCCGGACGCGGACGGCGACCCGACGCGCGTCCCGCCGTTCCAGGTCGACGTCTGGAACCGCACGCCGGCGCGCGCCGAGGTCGTCGCCGGCGAACTCGGCGGGCGTCCCGTCGCCGACCCGGTCGCCGCCGACTACGCCCTGATCGTCAACAGCACGTCGGTCGGCCTGCACGGCGAAGACCCCTTCGAGTCGCTGCCCCTGCGCTCCGCCGACTTCCACGCCGACCAGGTCGTCTTCGACATCGTCTACGGCCCCGAGCCGAGCGCCTTGCTCGTCGCCGCCGAGGCCGCCGGGGCGACCACGATCGAGGGCCTCGAGATGCTCGTCCAGCAGGGGGCGCTCTCGCTGCGGATCTGGACCGGCCAGGAGCCGTCCCTCGAGGCGATGCGCACCGGCGCGCGCCGATAGGCTGGAGCGCTCATGACCGCATTCCGCTTCACCACCGCCGGGGAGTCCCACGGCCCCGGGCTCACCGCGATCGTCGAGGGCATGCCTGCCGGGCTGATGCTCGACCGCGAGGCGCTCGACCGCGACATGGCGCGCCGCCAGCTCGGCCACGGCCGCGGCGGGCGGATGCGGATCGAGACCGACACGGTCGAGGTGCGCTCCGGCGTCCGCCACGGCCGCACGCTCGGCAGCCCGATCGCGCTGCTGGTCGCCAACCGCGACTACGCCAACTGGGAAGACCGGATGAATCCCTGGCCGGTGGAGGGCTTCGAGCCCGAAGAGGTCCACCTGCCGCGGCCCGGCCACGCCGACCTCGTCGGCGCGCAGAAATACGGCCACGAGGACATCCGCAACGTGCTGGAGCGCGCCAGCGCCCGCGAGACCGCCGCCCGCGTCGCCGCCGGCGCCGTCGCCCGCGGCTTCCTCACCGCGCTCGGCGTCGAGGTCCACAGCCACGTGACCTCGATCGCCTCGGTCGTCGCGGAGGAGCGCGACGAGCTCACCCCGGCGGACTTCAAGGGCGTCGACGACGACCCGGTCCGCACGCTCGACCGCGAGGCCTCCAAGGCGATGGTCGCCGAGATCAATCGCCTGCGGAAGGCCAACGAGAGCCTCGGCGGCACCTTCGAGGTGATCGCCTTCGGGCTCGTCCCCGGCCTCGGGTCCCACATCTCCTGGGAAGACCGCCTCGACGGCCGGCTCGCCCAGGCGGTCGCCTCGATCCAGTCGATCAAGGGCGTCTCGATCGGCGAAGCGTGGGACGTGGCCTCGCGCCCCGGCTCCGAAGCCCACGACGAGATCTTCTGGTCGGAGGCGGGCGGCTACTTCCGCGAAACGAACCGTGCGGGCGGCCTCGAGGGCGGGATGACGAACGGCCAGCCGCTCTCCGTGCGCGCCGCGATCAAGCCGATCTCGACGCTGACCAAGCCGCTGCGCTCGGTGGACACCGTCACCCACGCACCCGCCCAGGCGCTGCGCGAGCGGACCGACTCGACCGTCGTCCCGGCCGCCGCCGTGGTCGCCGAGGCGATGATCTGCCTGGCTCTCGCGCGCGCCTACCGCGAGAAGTTCGGCGGCGACCACATCGACGACGTACGCGCCGCGATCGACGCCTACAAGGCGCGGATCGACGCGCGGTGAGCGAGGGGAAGCGGTGAAGGCGTCGATCGTCTTCGTCGGCTTCATGGGCGCCGGCAAGTCGACCGCGCTGGCGGCGGCGCGCGCCGAGGGTCTGCCGACCGTCGAGATCGACGAGCTGATGGAAGTGAGCTTCGGCTCGACGATCCCAGAGGCCTTCGAGCGGCACGGCGAGGAGGGGTTCCGCGAGCGCGAGGCCGAGGTCGTCGGCTCGCTGCTGGAGAACGCCGACGACGGTGGTGCGATCGCCCTCGGCGGCGGCAGCGTCCTCTCGCCGCGGATCCGCGCCGCGCTCGCCCGCCACACCGTGGTCTGGCTGCAGGTCGACGCCGCCGAGGCGTGGCGGCGGATCGCCCACTCCGACCGCCCCCTGGCGAGCTCCGCCGAGGACGTCACGAACCTCCTCGACGTCCGCCTGCCCCTCTACGAAGAGCTCGCCGACGCCGTCGTGCCGATGGGCGACCGCCAGATCGTCCGCCGCGCCCTGCCGATGCTCCGCAAGCTGTCCGAGCTCCCCGCCGGCACGAAGCTCCTCTGGGCGTCCGCGCCCGGCGGCGAGTACCCGGTGCTGGTCGGCCGCGGCCTCCTTGGCTGCGGCTGGTGGCCGCTGGAGAGCCGTCGCTTCGTCGTCGCCGACAAGGCGGTCGAGCGGTACGCCGAGGCGCTCGAATCGATCGAGTCGACGACCGAGGTGCCTTCCGGCGAGTCCTCGAAGACCCTGAGGGCGGCCGAACGGATCCTGGAAACGCTCGCCAGGTCCGGGATGACGCGCGAGGACCACGTGGTCGCCGTCGGCGGCGGAGTGGTGGGGGACCTGGCCGGGTTCTGCGCGCACGTCTACCAGCGCGGCGTCCCCGTGGTCCAGGTCCCGACCACGATCGTCGCCCAGGTCGACTCCGCCTACGGCGGCAAGACCGGCGTCGATCTGAACCAGGTGAAGAACTACGTCGGCGCCTACCACCAGCCGAGCGCGGTCATCGCCGACACCGCGACCCTGGCGACCCTCCCGATGCGCGATCTGAGCGCCGGCTTCGTCGAGGTGCTGAAGACCGCGCTGCTCGCGGGCGGGACCCTCTGGGAGGAAGTCAGGACCATGAAGCAGATCGATCCCTCCGCCTTGGACAAGATCATCTTCAAGTGCGCCCAGTTCAAGTGCGCGGTGGTCGCCGCGGACGAACGCGACGGCCGCCTCCGCCAGATGCTGAACCTGGGTCACACGGTCGGCCACGCGATCGAGAGCGCGGGCGGTCTCGATCGCTACCGGCACGGCGAGGCGGTCGGCCTCGGCCTGCTCGCCGCCCTGCGCCTCTCCGACGCCGAGGAGCTGCGCGCCGAGGTGAAGGAGATCCTCGCCCGCTTCGACCTCCCGGTCGAGCTGGATCCGGAGGTCGGCCTGAACGACATCGTCGACACCATCCAATTCGACAAGAAGCGCACCGCCGCCGGCGTCGGCTTCGTCCTCCTGGACGAGCCCGGCGCCCCCCGCATCGGCCAACTGGTCGACCCGGCCAAGGTCGAAGCATCAGTGCGCGAGCTGATCGCGGCCTAGAAGCATCCCCTGGCGAGCGGCCCCAGCCCGAGCACTGCAATTCCCCTGCGCATGCCGTGCACACGAGCCGAAGGCGCGGCCGGTGCTTGAGTATCGTGGCCCTCGTGAGCGTCACCACCCGCAATCGCGTCGCCGTGCTGCACGGGGTGAACTTCGATGTGCTCGATCGGCGGAACCCGGAGCTTTATGGGGGGCGGTCGCTGTCGGAGCTCGAACATCAGATCGAAGGTTGGGCGCGCGCGGCCAGGCTCGAACCGATCTTCTTCCAGACCAACCATGAGGGGGAGTTCGTGGAGTACCTGCACCGCCTGCCCGACATCGCCGACGGGTCGCTGATCAACGCCGGGGCCTGGACGCACTACAGCCGCGCGATCGCCGACGCGCTCGACGTCGCCGGGCTGCCCGCGGTCGAGGTGCACCTGTCCGACGTGGAGGCGCGGGAGGACTGGCGGAAGGTGTCGGTGTTCGACGGGCTGGTGGTGCGGAAGATCTCCGGCAAGGGCGCCGACGGGTACCGCGAGGCGCTCGACGTGCTCGCCCACGAGCTCGGGGTGACGGCCTGATGCGCGGCCGCGGCGACCGCCTGGAGGCGGCGCTTGCCGAGCGCGGCCTCGACCGCATGCTGGTCACCGACCTCACCAACGTCCGCTATCTGACCGGCTTCACCGGCACCAACGGGGCCGTGGTCTGCGGGCCCGGCGTGCGCGTCTTCCTGACCGACTTCCGCTATACCGAGCGCGCCGCGGCCGAGGTCTCCGAGTGGGAGACCGTCACGGTGACCGGCGACTGGCTGGGCGGGATCGCCGAGCGCCTTGCCGGCAAGGTGGGCTTCGAGGACGACCACGTCTCGGTCCGCACGCTCGCCAAACTCGAGGAGAAACTGCCCGAGGGCGTCGAGGCGGTCGCCGCGGGGGGAGCGGTCGAGGCGCTGCGGCGGGTCAAGGACCCCGAGGAGCTGGCGGCGATCGCGGAGGCGTCGAAGCTGGCCGACGCGGCGCTGAAGGCGACCGTCGAAGAAGGGTTCGTCGGCAAGACCGAGCGCGCCGTCGCCGACGCCTTCGAGAGCCACGTGCGTGCCGGCGGCGGCACGCTCTCCTTCGACACGATCGTCGCCGCCGGCCCGAACGGCGCTCAACCGCACGCCGAGCCCGGCGATCGGGTGATCCCGGCGGGCGAGCTGGTCGTCTTCGACATGGGGGCCAAGCTCGACGGCTACTGCTCCGACGGCACCCGCACCTACGCCACCGGCGACCCCGGCGAGGAAGGGCGGCGCGTCTACGAGACCGTGCTCGCCGCCCAGCAGGCGGCGCTGGAGGCGATCCGCCCCGGCGAGAAGGGCGAGGACGTCGACGCGGCGGCCCGCAAGATGATCGACGAGGCCGGCCACGGCGAGCACTTCGGCCACGGCCTCGGCCACGGCGTCGGCCTCGACATCCACGAGGGCCCGCGCCTCTCGCTGCGCTCCGACGACGTCCTCGCGACGAACGAAGTCGTCACCGTCGAGCCGGGGATCTACCTGGCCGGGAACCTCGGAGTGCGGATCGAGGACCTGGTGGTCGTCACCGACACCGGCCTGCGCAACCTCTCGACGCTCCCCAAAGAGCTGATTGTCGTCGACTGACCCCAGGCCAGCTGTTCCTTATGGACCTGTGGCGTCCAAAAGGAACAGCTGAGCGAGGTCGCCTCAGCGGCTCAGGTCGACGCCGGCCTCGATGCGGCTGCCGAAGGCGGCGAGCAGCTCGATCGCCTTCTCGACGTCCTGCAGGTCGACCATCTCGACCGGCGAGTGCATGTAGCGCAGGGGGATCGAGACGAGGCCGGTCGGGATGCCCGAGCGGGCGATCTGGAGCGCGTCGGCGTCGGTGCCGGTGTTGCGGCCGCTGGCGCTGATCGAGTACTCGATACCCTCCGCCTCGGCGGTCTCGACGAGGAGCTCGAAGACCTTCGGCGAGAGCGTCGAGCCGCGGCCGATCACCGGGCCGGAGCCGAGCGGGTGCACGCCGACCTCCTTCTCGTCGACCCCCGGAGCGTCGGTCGCGTGGGTGACGTCGACCGCGACGGCGATGTCGGGGCGCAGCTCGAAGGCCGAGGTCCGCGCGCCGAACAGCCCGATCTCCTCCTGCACCGCGGCGACGCCCGCGATCGAGCCGCCCGGGCCTTTGCCCTCGGCGCAGCGGCGGGTCGCTTCCAGGGCGACGAACGCGCCCAGCCGGTTGTCCATCGACTTGGAGACGAGGCGCGAGCCCAGGACCTGCATCGGCTCGGTGCGGATCACGATCGGGTCGCCGACGCGGACCTTCGACTCGGCCTCCTCGCGGTCGGCGGCGCCGATGTCGATGTGCATCGATTTCAGTTCGACGACCTTTTTGCGCTGCTCGGGCTCCAGCAGGTGGATCGGCTTGCGCCCGGCGACGCCGGGGACGATGGCGTCGCGCCCGCGCACCTCGACCCGCTGGCCGACGAGGATCTGCGGGTCCCAGCCGCCGATCGGCTCGAACCAGAGGAAGCCCTTCTCGTCGACGTGGGTGATGATCAGGCCGATCTCGTCGATGTGGCCGACGATCGCGACCAGCGGCTCGGCCTCGCCGACCCGGGCGATCGTCGAACCGATCCCGTCGTAGGAGAGCTCGGCGAACGAGGCCGCCTTGCGCCAGATCTCGGCAGCGGGACCCTCGTAGCCGGAGGGCGCGCCGGCGCGCAGCAGTTCGTCAAGAAGCGTCGGTACGTCGTTCGCAGTCGTCATAGGCCGTTGAGTATGGCGCAGTCGCTCACTCCTCCCGCTCGGCGGCGACCAGCTCGGCCTCGGCCTCGGTCATCGTGTTGCGGGCGCGCAGCTCGGCGCGGCGCTCGTCGTATTGGGTGTGCTCGCAGGCCACGAGCAGCGCGAGGAGAGCGGTTGCGATCGCCAGCGTCGCCAGCGAGGGGATCGTCGTGGCGATCGGGATCAGGATCAGCAGCAGCGCGGCGCACACCGGTTTGTAGCGGTTCCAGTCGTGTTTGTGGCGCCGGCGGAACGCGACCAGGCCGAGCAGGTAGAGGGCGATGCCGCCGCAGAGCGCGAAGGCGGTCAGCCAGTGCAGGTGCGCGTCGGTGTGGGCCAGGACTTCCTCCAGGCCGTAGGCGGTGATGACGATCCCGGCGACGAGGAAGAGGTGCAGGTAGGAGTAGGAGTCGCGGGCCAGCGCGTTCTGCACCGGGCCGACCTCGGCCGCGGCGAGGCGCCGCGCCGAGACCAGCGCGACGACGTCGAAGTAGACCCACCAGAGCGCCGCCGCGACGCCGACGCCGAGCACCGCCGCGGTGCCGATCCCGAGGTCGAGGTGCCCGGCCGCGCCGGCGCCGATCGAGACGATCGACTCGCCGAGGGCGATGATGACGATCAGCCCGTGGCGCTCGGCGAAGTGGCCGGGGACGAGCCGCCAGCCTTCGATCCCGAAGAAGTACGGGCCGCCGAAGTCGAGCGCCAGCGCCAGCACCCAGAGCGCCGCCTGTGCCAGCCCGTCGAAGGCCGAGGCGGTGGCGAGCAGGGCGACCGCGATCGCGGTCGAGACGGCGAGCGCCGCGGTCGAGCGCCGCAGGTCCGGGGCGTCGGCGCTGGCGATCATGAAGAGCGCTATATGGGCGACGCGGAAGAAGCCGATCGACAGGGCGAAGACCAGCGCCAGGTCGCCGAACGCCTCCGGCACGGAGATCGCGGCGATCAGCATCGAGGCCATCGCGGCGAAGAAGACGAGGCGCACCGGCCCGGCCTCGGGGTCGATCACGCTGGTCAGCCAGGCGTAGGAGGCCCAGGCCCACCAGAGGACGCCGAGCACCAGCATTCCCTGGGCCATTCCCCCCCAGCTCGGGTGGTGGGAGATCAGCGTCGTGCACTCGGTGATCGCGAGGACGAAGACGAGGTCGAAGAAGAGCTCCAGCGGCGTGACGCGCTCGCCTTCGCGGCGCGAGGCGCTCAGGCGCGGGGCGTGGTGGCGGTGGTGGCGGTGGTGGCGGCCCGGGCCGGGTCGGCCTGCCGCGGACGAGGCGTCGGACACGCGCCCAATCCTTGCAACTCGGCTCGCGGGCGGCCACGGGCGAGACGACGCGACGCCGGGGTCGTCGACCCGGTCGAGCGGCACCTCGTCGATGCGTCGACGGTGGGCCTGGTGCCGCGGAGCTTTGCGCCGTGACGATGGGAGCGCCCTCGGCGCAGTCGAATCGTCCGGATACGGCTCGACGACCGAATCGGCAGGCGGCACCCTCTGCAAGTGCGGCGGATCGTGACTTAGGGTGGGCGCATGCCCACCCAGCCCAAGGTCGCCCTCGTCACCGGCGCCTCCAGTGGGATCGGCGCCGCCACCGTGCGGCGCCTCGCCCGCGATCCCGGGGTCGAGCTCGTGCTCGTCGCCCGCCGCGGCGAGCTGCTCGCCGAGCTCGCCGCTTCGCTGCCGTGCCCCGCCACCTGGCTCGCCGTCGACCTCACGCGGGAGGACGCCCCGGCCAAGGTCCTCGCCCACGTCGAAGGGCACCACGACCGCCTCGACCTCCTCGTCAACAACGCCGGCGCCGCCTGGCGCGGCACTTTCGGCGAGACCGGCTGGGCAAACGTCCGCCGCCACATGGAGCTGAACTTCGACGCCGTCGTCCGCCTCACCGACGCGCTCCTGCCACTCCTGCGCCGCTCCGCGCCGAGCGCGATCGTCAACGTCGCCAGCACCGCGGGCCGCGTCAGCCGCCCCAACTCGGGCGCCTACTCGGCCAGCAAGTTCGCCCTGATCGGCTGGACCGATGCCCTCTCGCTCGAGGAGGCCCCGCACGGCGTCCACGTCGGCATGGTCCTGCCCGGCTTCGTCCCCACCGAGGGCTTCCCGCAGACCGAGCTGCGCCAGAAAGCCCTCACCCGCCTCCTTCTCTCGACCCCGGAGAAGGTCGCCGAGGCGATCCATGAGGTGGGCCCCGGCGGCAAGCCCGAGCGCTACGTCCCGCGTCCCTATGCCCTCGCCGCCTACCTGCGGATCCTCGCGCCCCGCCTCGTCCGCCGGGTCCTCGGCGGCGGCGCCGCGGCGACGTTCACTCCGGCCACCCCCCGTCGCTAGCATCCGCGCCAATGACTGTCTCCACCAACCAATTCCGCAACGGGTCCCACATCGAGATCGACGGCAAGGTCTGGAAGATCATCGAGTTCCAGCACGTCAAGCCGGGCAAGGGGGGCGCCTTCGTGCGGACCAAGCTGCGCCGCATCGAGGACGGCGCGGTGATCGACAAAACCTTCCGCGCGGGGGAGAAGTTTCGCTCCGTGCGCACCGAATCGAAAAAGATGCAGTACCTCTACGACCAAGGCGATGCGGTCGTTTTCATGGACAACCGCGACTACGACCAGATCGAAATCCCCTCGGCCGTGCTCGGCGATTCGATGCAGTGGGTGCTGCCGAACTCCGAAGTCGAGGTCCTTTTCGTCGACGAGCAGCCGAGCGACGTCACCGTGCCGGCCTCGGTGGAGATGAAGGTGACGCAGACCGATCCCGGCCTGAAAGGCGACACCGCCTCGGGTGGCGGCAACAAGCCGGCGACCCTCGAGTCCGGCGCCATAGTCCAGGTCCCGCTCTTCATCGAGGAGGGCGAAACCATCAAGGTCGACACGCGCACCGGCGAGTACATGTCGCGAGCGTAGGCGTTCTTCCTCCGCGGGAGAGGACGGCCGAGGGACGGCCAAGGGACGGAGGAAAGGGACGAGAAAGGGACGGCCGAGGGACCCGGCCCTCTCGGCCACGGCCCGGGCAGGCTGTGGCCGTGGCCGAGAGGGCCGGGTCTTCGATGAGTGGAGGAATGGACGCGGGGGCGTCACGGGA
>JBPYFM010000204.1:0-6986 GCA_051986435.1 Solirubrobacterales bacterium
CACGTCCCTGTACCGGCTCTCCCCCGCACCCCTCACGTCCTGGGCGCCTCATGGGGGTCACAGCCTGCCAGGACCCCCATGAGGCGCCCAGGACAGCCGCCGGCGCCCCGAAGTGGTGTGGACGGCCCGGCCCGAAGCGGTGCGGACTGGCCGGAGCCGAAGTCGGTGCGGGGTGGACGGCCCGCCCCGGGAGCTCGACCGGGCCCGCCGATAGCCGCTTCTTAGCAGCGCATTAGCGCCTTACGAAGGGAAATTAATCCTGCAAGCGACGGATTTTCTGCGGGGCGGGGGGCGACGTCGGTTCGATTTCTCGCGTTTGGAATCATGGACCGTTCTGGCTACTCGACGGACTGAAATTTGAGCTGGTTCACCCGCCTCTTCCGGCTGGGCGGCCGCGACATGGCGGTCGACCTCGGCACCGCCAACACGCTCGTGTACGTGCGCGGTCGCGGCATCGTGCTCTCGGAGCCCTCGGTGGTGGCGATCGACACGCAGACCGGGCAGGTGCACGCGGTCGGGGTCGAGGCGAAGCGGATGATCGGCCGGACGCCCGGCAACATCACCGCGATCCGGCCGTTGAAGGACGGCGTGATCGCCGACTTCGAGGTGACGGAACAGATGTTGCGGCACTTCATCCAGTCGGTGCACTCGAACCGCTTCGCGCATCCGCGGGTCGTCGTCTGCGTGCCATCGGGCGTGACCGGGGTGGAGAAGCGGGCGGTCGAGGAGGCCTGTCTGTCCGCGGGCGCGCGCCAGGCCTACTTGATCGAGGAGCCGATGGCCGCGGCGATCGGCGCCGGCCTGCCCGTGGCGGAGCCGACCGGGTCGATGATCGTCGACATCGGCGGTGGGACCAGCGAGGTCGCGGTGATCAGCCTCGGCGGGATCGTCGTCTCGCAGTCGATCCGCGTCGGCGGCGACGAGCTCGACGAGGCGATCGTCGCCCACTGCAAAAACAACTACAAGCTGGCGATCGGCGCGCAGACCGCCGAGGAGGTCAAGCTCGAGGCGGGCTCGGCGGCGCCGCTGCCGACCGAGGTCCGCACCGAGATCCGCGGCCGCGATCTCGTCAGCGGCCTCCCGAAGACGATCGAACTGTCCTCCGAGGAGGTCCGCGAAGCGCTCGAAGAGCCGGTCGGCCACATCGTCGCCGCGGTCAAGGAGACCCTCGACCAGACGCCCCCGGAGCTCGCGGGTGACATCATGGATCGCGGCATCACCCTGGCCGGCGGCGGCGCGCTGCTGCAAGGACTGGAACAGCGCCTCCACGACGAGTGCCAGATGCCCTGCCAACTGGCAGAGTCGCCGCTCACCTGCGTGGCCGTCGGCTCGGGCATCTCGCTCGAGGAGTTCGAGACGATCCACCGCAGCGGCAGGAACGGCACGGGAGTGCGCCAGCGTGTCTGACGCGACGGCGCTCATCCGGGCCTCAAGCAGAACCGGCAACCTGGACCCAAACCGTGTATCGCAAGCAAGTACGCCGCCGTAGGGCGGTGCTCGCACTTCTGATCGTGGGCAGCTTCGCGCTGCTGACGCTGACGTACGGCGGCGGGTCGAACGGCCTGCAGCGCGGCGTCACCGCTGTCCTCGCCCCGGTCTCCTCGGTCCTCGATCGGGCGCTGAAGCCCGCTCGCGACCTGATCAACTGGGTCGACGAAACCTTCGACGCGCGCGGCAAGAACCACCGGCTCGAAGAAGAACTGCAGGTCGCCCGCAAGCAGGCGGTGGGCGGGAAGGCGGCGCTCGCCGAAAACGCCGAACTGCGCAAGCTCCTGAAATTCGACAAATCGGGGGCGATCCCGGAAGGCACCGAACCGGTGACCGGGCGCGTGATCGGGCTCTCGCCGACGGTCTGGTTCAGCGAGGTGATGATCGACGTCGGCTCCGGCGACGGGGTCGCGGTGAACGACCCGGTGGTCAACGGCGACGGCCTGATCGGGCGCGTGACCGCGGTGACGGGCTCGACCTCGCAGGTGATGCTGCTCTCCGACCACTCGAGCAAAGTCTCGGTGCGGATCGTCCCGGCCGGCGTGCAGGGGATCGTCAAGGCGACGGTCGGCGAACCGGAACTCCTCGTGCTCGGCTTCCTGAACTCCGCCAAGAACATCCACAAGGGCGAAACGGTGGTCACCGCCGGCTGGCACGGCGAAGGGATCGAATCGCGCTTCCCGCCGAACATCCCGGTCGGCGAAGTCACCAAGGCGACGCTGATCGAACAGGAGGCCCAGGAACGATCGATCGTGCGGCCCTACGCCGATCTGCGCAACCTCGACACGGTTCAGGTGCTGACTGGGGGAGCCCACCAGTGATCCTGACCCCGAAAATCGTCGCCAGGCTGCTGATCATCGGCCTGCTCGGCGTGCTGCTGCAGCTGACCTTCTTCTCCCAGGTCGAGCTCTTCCACGTCAGCCCCGACGTGCTGCCCGCCCTGGTCGTCAGCTTCGGCCTGCTGGGCGGGACGATGACCGGAGCCGTCTCCGGCTTCGCGATCGGCTTCCTGCTCGACTGCCTGCTGATCCAGCCGATCGGCGGCGCCTCGCTGGTGCTGATCGCGGTCGGCTACGCGGCGGGGACGTTCCGCGAGCGCTTCGAGATCCACAGCCGCCTGGTCGCCCCGCTGATGTGCGCGATCCTGACCCTGCTCGCCGAGCTCGGCTTCGGCGCGGTCGAGGCGATGTTCGGCATCGAAACCGATGTCAGCGTGCTGGTCGTCCGCGACATCCTGATCAAGAGCATCTTCGCCTTCTTCCTCGGCTGGGCGATCTACGTCGGCATGCGGCGCCTGGTCCGCCCGGCGCTGGTCGACGAGGCGACGGTGCGGCGCACGCGCCGACCGACGGTGCTGGGAGCGTAGGGGCGTGTACCTGCGACCGGAGGACAGGGCACGCCCGAATCGGATGGCGCTGCGGATCGCCGTGGTCGGCGGCGTCGCCGTGGTCCTCTTCGCGATCCTCTTCTTCCGCCTCTGGTCGCTGCAGATCATCGAAGGCTCGAAGAACCTCGCCGAGGCGAAGAACAACCGCACGCGCTCGACGAAAATCGTCGCCCCGCGCGGCAAAGTCCTCGCCCGCAACGGCGAAGTCATGGTCGACAACCGGACCAGCCTGGCGCTCCAGGTGGACCCCTCGAAACTGCCCGCCAGCGAAGCGGCGAAGAACGCCGAGCTGACCGAACTGGGCGAACTGGTCCACATGAAACTGCCGACGATCCTGAAGCGGATCGCCGAAGAAGAAAAAGTCGTGGCGGCCGGGGCGCCGCTGACGCTGCGGCGCGGCGTCGGCTACACGCTCATCTACTACATCGAAGAACATCCGGGGAAGTTCCCGGGCGTCACCGTGGAAAAAGTCTTCGTCCGCAATTACCCTGACGAAAGCGAGGCCGCGCAGGTCCTCGGCCACACCGGCGAGGTCTCCGAAGAAGAACTGGAAGAAGGCCCGTACAAGGGCCTCGAACCGGGCGAAGTGGTCGGCAAGGAAGGCCTCGAGTACACCTACGACAAGTACCTGCGCGGAACGCCGGGGACCTCCCGCTATCAGGTGAACGCACTGGGCGAGCCGACGCCGGGCGGCAATCTCACCTCGACGCCGCCGATCCCGGGCAAGAACCTGAAGCTGACGATCAACTCGGCCGTGCAGAAAGCGGGCGAAGCGGCGCTGGCCGAACGCGGGCTGCCGGGGGCGTTCGTCTCGATGAACATCCACACCGGCGAAATCCTCGGCATGGGATCGGCCCCCACCTACGACCCGACCGTATGGACCAAGCCGATGAGCCAGGTGCAGTACGAAAGCCTCTCCAGCGAAGAATCCGGCGACGCGCTCTTCAACCGGGCGACCTCATCGGCGTACCCGACGGGCTCGACCTACAAGATCATCACCGCGCTGGCGGGGCTCGAAAACGGCGTCTTCACTCCGAACACGGTCGTCGACGACACCGGCAAGATCGAAGTGGGCACGCAGACCTTCGAAAACTCTGAAGGCGCGGTGAACGGGCCGATCAGCCTCGTGCACGCGCTCGAAGTGTCGTCGGACGTCTTCTTCTACACGCAGGGCTACAAGATGTGGAAGAGCAACTACCTGCAGGAATGGTCGGCGAAGATGGGGATCGGACGGCCGACCGGGATCGACCTGCCGCTGGGGGAAGGCGCCGAAGGGCTGGTGCCGAGCAAGAAGTGGGACGAAGAAGAAATCGCGAACGGCAACGAATACATCGAACCCTGGGGACCCGGGCAGAACATCCAGTTGGCGGTCGGCCAGGGCTACCTGCAGACCGACCCGCTGGAGATGGCGGTCGCCTACTCGACGCTCGGCAACGGCGGTACCGTCGTCACCCCGCACCTCGGCAAGGAAATCCTCGACACGGCCGGGCGGGTGCTGAAGGAAATCGACCCGGGCCCGCGGCGCCACGTGAAAATCGACCCCGAATCGCGACAGCTGATCATGGAAGGGCTGCACCTCGCCACGTCCGGGCCGGGGGGGACGGCGACCCCCGTGTTCGCCGAATTCCCGATCCCGATCGCGGGCAAGACCGGCACCGCGGAACGCGTCGGCCACGGCAACCAGTCCTGGTTCATCTCGTTGGCGCCCTACCCGAACCCGAACATCGTCACCGTGGTCACCATCGAGGAAGGTGGCTTCGGCGCCGAATCGGCGGCCCCGGCCAACAAGCAGATCCTCGAAGCGTATTTCCACGACACGCTGAAGAAGGAAACCGAAGCCGAAACGAAAGAAGCCGAAGCGGGCTACGAAGGCGAAACGTCACTCGAAGGCGCCGCCGAAGAAGAATCCCCCGTCGAAGAATCCGCGGGCGAAGAATTCCCCTCCGAAGAAGCGTACGGCGAAGAAATCCCGCTGGAAGAAACCGGGACGGGTAAAGGCGGATGATGTACGCGACGCGGGCGCGTCAGGCGCGGCCCGAGCTCTTCGACGAACGGCCCTCGATCGGCGAACGCCTCGGCCTCGCCCGGATGGACTGGTTCCTCGCCTTCGCCGCCGTCGGCCTGGTCGGCTTCAGCGTCTTCACCCTCGGGCAGGCCACGACCCACGACGTCCCCGGGAGCCCGAACTACTACGTCGAGCGCCAGGCGCTCTACGGGATCGCCGGCATCTTGGGCATGTTCGTGCTCAGCCGGATCGATTATTCGCGCTTCCGCGAGCTGCGGGTCGGGATCTACACCTTCCTCTGCGTCTCGGTCGCGTTGGTCTTCGTCTTCGGCTTCGCCGCGCGCGGCTCGCGGCGCGCCTTCGAACTCCCGTTCTTCTCCTTCCAGCCGTCGGAGCTGGGCAAGCTCCTGCTCGTCCTGGCCCTCGCGGGCTTCGTCATCGACGGCGCCCGACGCGGCTCCCCGGTCCGCAGAACCATCCGTTATCTGGCTCTGGGACTGGGTCCGGCGGCACTCGTCTTCCTCCAGCCCGACCTCGGCACCTCGATGGTGCTGGCCGTCGGGACCCTCGCCGTGATGTACTTCGGAGGAGTCCCATGGACCCACTTTGCGGTAATCGGCGGCGTAATCGCCGCACTCATAGCTTTAGTCCTCGTGGTGGCGCCTGCCGTCGGCCACCCCGTGCTCCACGAATATCAGCAGCAGCGACTGACGTCGTTCCTGCATCCGAGCGCGGAACCGGGCGGCGCGGGCTACCAGCAGGACCAATCGATGGTCGCCATCGGCGCCGGTCAGAAGACCGGGCGCGGCGACCAGGCCACCCAGACGCGGCTCGACTTCGTGCCCGAGCGCTCGACCGACTTCATCTTCGCGGTGATCGGGGAGCGCTACGGGTTCGTGGGCGCCGCGTTCGTCCTATCCCTTTACGCCCTTCTCATCTGGCGGGCGCTGCGGATCGTGACGCTCTCAAAGAACCGATACGGAATGTTGATCGCCGGCGGGATAGCCGTCGAGCTCTTGTTCCAGGTGTTCGTGAACGTCGGGATGTGTCTCGGCATCATGCCCATCACGGGCATCCCCTTGCCGATGGTGAGTTACGGAGGGTCCTCCGTGCTCGCTACCTTCCTGGCGATCGGAGTTCTGCAGAGCATCAACGTCCAGGCGCATCTCAGCCGGCAGGGAAGGTTCGCGTGGTGACGCCTCTGTAGAGGGCCCGCGCATGCGTACCTAACCGAACTGAGCTGAACACATGAAAAAAACGATCCTGGTGTCCGCCGAGCGAGGCGAGACCCGCGTTGCCGTACTCGAGGCCAAAACGAAAGGGGCGAAGGCGAACGTCGCCGAGCTCTACATGGAGCGTCGCGGCCGCCGCTCGATCGTCGGCAACATCTACAAGGGCAAGGTCGACAACGTCCTGCCCGGCATGGAGGCCGCCTTCGTCGACGTCGGCCTCGAGCGCAACGGCTTCCTGCACGTCGACGAGATCGTCCTGCCGGGCGTCGAGACGCCCCGCCGCGGCCGCGGCAAGGAGGGCGGCAAGAAGATCACCGACCTGCTCAAGCCGGGTCAGGAGATCATCGTCCAGGTCGTCAAGGACCCGCTGAAGACGAAGGGCGCGCGGCTCTCGATGGAGCTGACGATCGCCGGCCGGTACATGGTCTACGCCCCGACGGGCGAGGGCATCGGCGTCTCCAAGCGCCTGGACGACAAGGAGCGCGAGCGGCTGCGCAAGGAGGTGAAGGGCCTCGACCTCGGAGGCGGCGGCGCGATCGTCCGCACGGCGGCGCAGGGCGCCAAGCGCGCGGACTTCGAGCGCGAGCTGCAGTACCTCCACAAGCTCTACGAGGTCCTCCAGAAGCGCGCCGAGGAGGCGCAGGCGCCGGCGATGGTCTTCCAGGAGGCCGACCTGTCGGTGCGCGTCGTGCGCGACATCTTCTCCAAGGACTTCGAGCGGGCGATCGTCGACGACGAGAAGCAGTTCCAGCGGCTGACGTCGTTCTTCACGCGCACGTCGCCGGAGCTGCTCGAGAACGTCGAGCTCTACAAGGACAAGAAGACCCCGCTCTTCGAGCGCTTCGGCGTCGAGGACGTCATCGAGGGGTTGATG
>JBPYFM010000205.1:0-5308 GCA_051986435.1 Solirubrobacterales bacterium
CACGTCCCTGTACCGGCTCTCCCCCGCACCCCTCCCGTCCTGGGCGCCTCATGGGGGTCACAGCCTGCCAGGACACCCATGAGGCGCCCAGGACAGCCGCCGGCGCCCCGAAGTGGTGTGGACGGCCTGCCCGAAGTGGTGTGACGCCCCGGCCCGAAGTGGCAGCGGACGGCCCGCCCCGCAGCGGAGCGGACGCCGCCTCGAAACGCTCCGGACGGCCCGTGCCCCAGGCACCCCGGCGCCTCCGCCCGCCCCGCTGAGCCCTACCCCGCGCGCTCGGGCAGTTTCAGCCCCACCCGCTCCGCCACCAGGTCGATGTCGGTGCGGTGCTTGACGATGATGGACATCGAGCTCTGGAAGGTCTCGCGGTCGATGTCGTCGACGCCCATGAGGAGGAGGGTGCGGGCCCAGTCGATCGACTCGGCGATCGAGGGGGGCTTTTTGAGGTCGAGCTCGCGGACCATCTCGACCACCTCGACCATGCGCCTGGCGAGCTCGCGGGGCATCTCCGGCGCGTGCAGGAGGACGATGTCCATCTCGCGCTCGATGCCCGGGTAGTCGAGCCAGAGGTAGAGGCAGCGGCGCTTCAGCGCCTCGGTCAGCTCGCGCGAGTCGTTGGAGGTGAGGACGACGATCGGTATCGTCGTCGCGCTGATCTGCCCGAGCTCGGGGATCGTGATCTGGAAGTCGGAGAGGAGCTCCAGCAGCATCGCCTCGAACTCCTGGTCGGTCTTGTCGATCTCGTCGATGAGGAGGACGACCGGCTCGGGGCTCGAGATCGCCTGCATCAGCGGCCGGGTGAGGAGGAACTCGGTGCCGAAGATATCCTCCTGCACGTCCTGCCAGCCCCGCTCGGCGCCGCCGGCCTGGATCCGCAGCAGCTGCTTGCGGTAGTTCCACTCGTACATCGCCTTCGCCTCGTCGAGCCCCTCGTAGCACTGCAGGCGCACCAGCGGCCGCCCGGTCGAGCGCGAGAGCGCCTTCGCCAGCTCCGTCTTCCCGACCCCCGCCGGGCCCTCCACGAGGATCGGCTTCCCCAGCCGCTGGGCGAGAAACGACACCAGCGCGGCGGGCTCGTCGGCCAGGTAGCCGACCTCGGCGAGCGAGCGCTTCACCGCCTCCACGGACTCATCTGCCATCGGGCGATGATAATCAGGCGCCCGTGCACGACCTCCTCCCGCCGTCGGCGGCGCTCCCGCACAGCATCGGCCCCTACCTCGCCCTGGTGCTGGTCGGCTTCGCCGTCGGCATCCTCGGCCACCTCACCAAGATCCGCTGGCTGGTCGGCGTCGGGATCGCCCTGATCGTGGTCGGCGCGCTGCTCCTGCCCTTTGCCGCGGGCATCCCGAGCGGCGAAAAGAGCCCTCCATCGGAAGAATCATTCGGCGGCGAACTGGGCGAATAGGCGCTCCGCGCCCGCCCGCGGCACGCCTGAGCGTCGCTTCGCAGAGCGCTTTCCCGGCCGAGCCCCTACAGTTGGGGCCCGTCCGTTTCGACCGAAGGAGCGCCACCCCTTGAGCCGTAAACGAACTTTCGCCCTGATCGCGGCCCTCGCCGCGCTGGCAGCCCTGCTGAGCGCCTGTGGCGGCGGCGGTGGCGGCAGCAGCGAAGACCCGCAGAAGGTGATCGAAAACGCGACCTTCGAAGGGGTCGAAAGCGGCACCGTCGACCTGACGATGAACGTCAAGAGCGAAGGGCAGCACGGCGGCGAACTGAAGGTCGACCTCACCGGTCCCTTCCAGTCGACCGGCAAGAAGAGCCTCCCCGAACTCGGCCTGGAACTGAAGGCCGACGGGGAAGCGGACGGGGAAAAGGTCGACTTCGAAGGCGGCCTGACCGTCCTCGGCGACCGCGCCTACCTCGGCTACGACGGCAAGAGCTACGAAGTCGACCCGACCACCTTCGGCTTCGTCAAGTCGGGCTTCGAAGAAGCCGAGCAGGAAGGCGAAAAGGAAAGCGCCGGGGGCGAAGCGACCGCCTGCCAGAAGGCGGCCACCTCGATGAACCTCGAAGAATTCGTCGACAACCTCGAAAACGAAGGCGGCGAGGAAGTCGACGGGGTGAAGACGACGAAACTGAGCGGCGACCTCGAACCGAAGGGGGCCGTCGACGCGATCATCCGGCTGATGGAAACCCCGGCCTGCTCCGCGCAGCTGGACGCCGCCGGCCCGTTCCCGCTCCAGGAACTGAAGAACCTGAAGGACGAAATCACCGGAGCGGTGAAGCAGGCGCACGCCGAGATCTACGTCGGCGAAGACGACCACATCGTCCGCAGGGTCACCGCCGACCTCACCGTGGAACCGAAGGGCAGCGGCGAAAAGGACGAAATCGAATTCGACTTCACGCTCGGCGGGGTGAACGAAAAGCAGACGATCGAGGCGCCCCCGAACGCGCAGCCGCTGGAAAAGCTCTTCGGCCAGCTGGGCATCAACCCGCTCGAACTGCTGGGCATGATGGAAGGCGGCGGCACCGAAGAACTCGGCGGCCTGATCGAAGGCATCACCGGCGCGGTGACCGGCGAAGGCTCCTCCGCGGGCGGCGGCAAGTCGTCCGAACCGGAAATCGAACTGCCCTCGACCGGCAAGTCGAAGGAATTCACCGAATGCCTCGCGGAAGCCAAGAGCGCCTCGGACGTGCAGGAATGCGCGACGTTGATGGAATAGCCGCCTGACCGGTCAGCCCCGCTTCGACGCGTCGTTCCTGCGTAGCCCCCAGGGCTACCCGTACCTGCTGGTCCCACTGATCCCGATCGCGGTGGCGCTCGACCTGGCGGGCGCCTCGGCGGTCGTCGTCTTCGCCGCCTCGGCGCTCGGGATCATCCCGACGGCGGCGCTGATGGGGCGGGCGACGGAGGAGCTCGCGGCGCGCTCGGGCCCCGGCATCGGCGGCCTCCTGAACGTCACCTTCGGCAACGCGCCGGAGCTGATCATCGCCCTCTTCGCCCTCGGCAAGGGGCTGCAGGAGGTGGTCAAGGCCTCGATCGTCGGCTCGATCGTCGGCAACGTCCTCCTCGTCCTCGGCGCCGCGATGCTCGCGGGCGGCCTCGGCCGCGACAAACAGTTCTTCAACCGCACCGGCGCCGCGATCCAGACCTCGATGCTGATGCTCGCCGCTGCGGCGCTGATCATGCCCGCGATCTTCGAGCTGGTCGAGGGCAAGGGCCTGCCGCTCCCCGGCTCCCAGTCGACCCACTTCGACCCGACCGTGGAGCACCTCTCGCTCGCGGTCGCGATCGTCCTCATCATCACCTACGTCCTCGGCCTCGTCTTCTCGCTGAAGACCCACCGCGACCTCTTCAATCCCGACTACGAGGAGGAGGAAGGGTGGGGGTGGTCGGTGCGCACCTCGGTGATCGCGCTGGCGATCGCCGGCGTCCTCGTCGGCGTGATGTCGGAGGTGCTGGTCGGCTCGATCACCGAAGCCTCCGAATCCGTCGGCCTCTCGGAGTTCTTCATCGGCGTCGTCGTCGTGGCGATCGTCGGCAACGCGGCCGAGCACTGGGTCGCCGTCCTCGTCGCCCGCAAAGACAAGATGGACCTGGCGGTCAACATCGCGATCGGCTCGAGCGGCCAGGTCGCGCTCTTCGTCGCCCCGGTCCTCGCGATCGCCTCCTACTTCATCGGCCCCTATCCGCTGGCGCTGGTCTTCAACGGCTTTGAGCTCGGCGCGATCGTGGTGGCGATCCTGATCGCCAACTACGTCATCCAGGACGGCGAGTCGACCTGGTTCGAGGGCGTGCAGTTACTCGCGGTGTACCTCGTCTTCGGCCTGGCGTTCTACTTCGCCTGACGGCGACGGCCGCGGCCGCGGGTAGCCTCCGCCGATGGAATACCTGCTCCTCCTGGTCAGCTTCGCGATCGTCCTCTCCGGCGCGCTGCTGTTCACCAATGCGGTCGAGTGGCTCGGCCACGTGCTGGGACTGGGGGAAGGGGCGGTCGGCAGCGTCCTCGCCGCGGTCGGGACGGCGACGCCGGAGACGCTGATCGCGATCATCGCCCTGATCAGCGCCGAAGAGGGCTCCGAAGACGTGGCGATCGGGGCGATCGTCGGCGCGCCGTTCCTGCTCGGCACCCTGGCGATGGGCCTGATCGGGCTCTTCGCCTACCTCTACCGCGAGCGGCGCGCCCAGGGCGTCGCCCTGGACGCCCACGGCCCGACCCTGGAGCGGGACCTTCTCTTCTTCCTCGCCTTCTTCGCGGTGGCCGGCGCGCTCGCCTGGGGACCGCCCTTCGGCGTCCGCCTGCCGGTCGGCATCCTCTTCCTGCTCGCCTACGTCTTCTACGTCCGCCGCACCCTCGCCTCCTCGGGCGCGGTCCAGGGCGAGGAGACGCTCGATCCGCTCTACTTCGACCGCCGCGAGGACCGCACCCACGGCGAGCCGCCCGCGATCCTCTGTGCCCTCCAGCTCCTCGTCGGCCTCGGCGCGATGGTCGGCGGCGCCCACCTCTTCGTCGAAGAGCTCCTCTCGATCGCCGACAGCCTCGGCGTCGAGGCGCTCGTCCTCGCCCTCGTCCTCGCCCCGCTGGCGACGGAGCTGCCGGAGAAGGTCAACAGCTTCTTCTGGGTCCGCGAGGGCAAGGATGCCCTCGCCCTCGGCAACGTCAGCGGCGCGATGGTCTTCCAGTCGACGATCCCGATCGGCATCGGCCTCGTCTTCACCGAGTGGAGCCTCACCGCGAACGCGGTCCTCTCGATCTGCCTCGGCCTGGCCGGCGGCCTCCTCGCCTACGCGAGCCTCCACCGCGGCAAGCGCTTCTCCGCCCCCGCCGTGGCCGGCTGGTTCGCCCTCTACGCCGCGTTCATCGTCGTCGTCGCGGTTTAGGCAGCCCTCGTCTGGGCGACCGCCCGAGGGGCGCTCCGCGGGCGGCCGTCCGAGGTGCGCTCCGTGGGCGGCCGTCCGAGGTGCGGGTCCCCGGGCTGGCGTCCTTGGTGCGGGCCGGGCTGCCGGCCGTCCGCACCACTCCGCGGCGCCGGCGGCTGTCCTGGGCGCCTCATGGGGGTCCTGGCAGGCTGTGACCCCCATGAGGCGCCCAGGACGTGAGGGGTGCGGGAGGGTTCCGTCACAGGGACGTCGCGAAGTCGGACTTACGTGATGGAGCTCCCACGCTCGGCCCGATGTCGGACTTACGTCGGAGTCCACGGGGAGAGATCCCACACCTTGGCCCGATCCGTGACGAAGATGCCGGGAACGTCACACTCCCGGGCGCCTTCCGTCCCTTTCCGGGCCCGGATCGAGGGTCCCCCGGGGTGCGGTCGTCCTAACCGACCTATAGCGCCGGTTAGGACGACCGCACCTGCGTGCGTGTTG
>JBPYFM010000206.1:0-2019 GCA_051986435.1 Solirubrobacterales bacterium
GTGCGGCTCACAAAGCAGGGAATGTGGACCGCGCTCGAGCTTCCCTCCGAGCAGTCGGCGGTCGAGTACGAGGACCGCCAGCAGATCATGAGCACCTTCGGCCGGGCCCCGGCCGAGGCCGTGGACGCCTTCCTGCACAAGCGCGACGCCGAGTTCGCCGACTAATGGACTTCCTCCTCGCCAAGGATGACCTTCACCGCTGCCGCTTTCACGAGGGCGACCCGCCCGCGTTGAAGCCCGGTCAGGCGCTGCTTGCTGTGGACTCCTTCGGGCTCACCTCCAACAACATCACCTACGCGAAGTTCGGCGAGGCGATGTCCTATTGGAGATTCTTCCCCGCCGAGGACGGCTGGGGCCGGGTGCCGGTGTGGGGTTTTGCGCACGTCACCGCCAGCAGCCACGACGCCGTCGATGCGGGCGCGCGGGTGTATGGCTACCTGCCCCCGTCCAGCGAGCTGGTCGTCGCTCCCGCGCGCGTCGATGCGCGAGGGTTCCTCGACGACGCGCCGCATCGGGCGGGGCTGCCGCCCGCATACAACGGCTATCTGAACGTGACCGCCGATCCCCTTTACGACGCGGACAGCGAGGACGAGCAGATGCTGTTTCGGCCGCTGTTCTTCACCTCCTATCTGATCGACGACTTCCTCGACGACGCGGGTATGTTCGGCGCCGGCATGGCGCTGATCTCGAGCGCTTCGAGCAAGACCGCCAGCGCGCTCGCCTTCCTGCTGTCCCGCCGCGCGCGCGTCGACGTCGTCGGCCTCACCTCCTCGCGCGGCGTGGAGTTCGCGCGCGGCCTGGAGGTCTACGACCACGTGGTTGCCTATGGCGAGGAGGACTCACTCCCGGCGGGGCGAGCCGTGTACGTGGACATCGCCGGCGATGCCGAGTTGCGCAACGCCGTCCACGGGCACTACGGCGACGACCTCGCCCATTCCGCCGTCGTGGGGGCCACCCACCACGATCGGATGGGCGAGGTCCCGGCGTCGCTGCCGGGACCGCGGCCGACGTTCTTCTTCGCGCCCGACCGGCTGGCCAAGCGTACCGAGGAGTGGGGACGGGAGAGCCTGGAACGGCGGATCGCCGAAGCCTGGCAGCCGTTTCTGGAGTGGACGCGGGGCTGGCTGCAGGTGATCCACGGCAGCGGTCCCGACGCGCTCGAGCGCGCCTACCTCGATCTCCTCGACGGCCGCATCGATCCCGCCAAGGCGCACGTGCTCTCGCTGCCGGGGTAAGGCTCGAAGCGGCCGGCGGTTGGCTGCAGGCCAGGCCCGACGTGAAAGGATCTCCCCGCGCCGTGAGCACGGCGGATGCCCAACCCCGAAGTAGCCAAGAGAAGGAGCCAAGCATGCCTGACCTGGAGTTCCCCACGAGCACCGGAGCCGTGCCAGGGTATCTGGCATCGCCCGCCGCCGGGCACGGCCCGGCCACGATCGTGCTGCAAGAGTGGTGGGGCCTTGAAGAGCACATCCGCTCGGTCTGTGACCGCTTCGCCGCCGAGGGCTTCTTCGCGCTCGCCCCCGACCTCTTCCGCGGCGACTCGACCACCAAGCCGAGCGAGGCCCAGCAGAAACTGATGGCCCTCTCGATGGACCGCGCCGAGGAGGACATGTGCGGAGCCGCCCACTTCCTCTCCACCCGCGAGGGGGTGGAGGGATCGGGCATCGGCTCGGTCGGCTTCTGCATCGGCGGAGGCCTGTCGGTGTGGACGGCCACGACCTGCCCGGAGGTCACCGCCGCCGTCAGCTACTACTACGTGCTGCCGCACGGAAAGCCCGACTTCGCAAAGCTCAAAGGCCCCGTGATGGGCCACTTCGGCGCGGCCGACGACTTCATCACACCGGAGCAGGCCAGGGAGCTCGAGGGGGAGATCAAGGGCGCCGGCGGGAAGGCGACCTTCTACCTGTACGAGGGCGCCACGCACGCCTTCTTCAACGACCTCGACCGCCCCGAACGCGTGGGCGTCCACGATCCGGAAGCCGCCCAGCTCTCCTGGGAGCGCACGATCAGCTTCCTTCG
>JBPYFM010000207.1:0-41854 GCA_051986435.1 Solirubrobacterales bacterium
AAGTCCGACCGCCTCACGTCCCTGTACCGGCTCTCCCCCGCACCCCTCACGTCCTGGGCGCCTCATGGGGGTCACAGCCTGCCAGGACCCCCATGAGGCGCCCAGGACACCCGCCGGCGCCGCGGAGTGGTGCGGACGGCCCGGCCCGAGCCGCGCGGAGCCCCTACCCCCGCTCCGCCGCCTCGATCGCCGCATGCGTCGCCGCGGCGAGATCCGGGTCGGCGAGGTCGACCGTCGGGGGCAGCTCGACGTGGAGGTCGTCCGCCGGATCGATGCGCGCCCGCAGCGGGCCTGCCGAGCGCGAGCCGAGCACGTGGCCCCCGCGCCGCCGCGCGTTGTCGACGAAGTGCAGGTGGTAGCCCGCGACCTCGATGCCCTCGACGTAGGCGGGGAAGCGGAAGCCGACCATCGAGCCCTCGACAGCGGCCAGCCCGAAGACGTGCTGGTCGGCGACGACCTCGGCGAGGGGCCGATAGGGCGGCTCCTGGCGCGGGACCGAGCGGGCGCGCACGGTCTCGAAACGGCCGTCGAGGCGCACCGCGAAGGAGGACGCGCCGGGGGGCGCGAGCGCGTCGAGCGCGTCGAGGATCGCTTCGTGGTCGAGCCCCGCCGCGATCTCCGCCTCGACCGTCGGTTCGAAGCGCGTCACCACCGCGAACGGCGTGCGCTCCTCGGGCCCGACCGCCGTCACCTCACCGTCGACGTCGGCGCGCAGGAACTCCCCGTCGATCGCGATCATCTCCCCGTCGAGCCCGTTCAGCGTCCCCAGGCCGAGGTCGCCCCGCTCGCCGAGCTCGGCAAAGGTCAGGTCCCCATCGAAGGAGCCGTCGAGCAGCGCCCCGACCGTCGAGGCCTGGAAGAGCACGTGCGGCGCGCGCTCCGCGTGCAGGTCGGCGTGTCGCATCGACTCGACGTGCAGGGATCTGATCCAGCGCTCGTCCAGCATGCGCGGCAGTCTGCCGGCCGGCGGCGCGCCGCCGCCCCCGAGGGGCGGCGAAAAATGGACCGTGCACCCGCCTTCGAGATCTGGTCACCGGGCGTGTCCGTCGTTTATGGCTCGGGCCGGGCTTCCCCGCGGCACCCGCGGCATCCGCTTAAGGCTGCTTCCTTCCGGACCTGACCTGGTTCGCGTGCCCACGTCGCGCGGGACCCGGCCGTCAACGCCGCCGCGACGTACTGACCCCGACAGTCAGTCCCTCGGAACGGTAGTCGGCCCCGCTAGAGCGGATTGCGGGTTACAGGGCACCGCTGATTCCCCGCCTAGCACGGTCCGTCTAGAAGCTTACCGGGCGGACGTACGATCACGCCGCTTGATCGACGTCGACACCTCATCATTCTTCGCGATCGTCCTTGTCGCGGCGATCGCCGCGACCACCGTCGCGGTCGTGCCCAAGCGACTGGCGCCGCCGGTCGTGGTGCTGGAGCTGAGTGCGGCCCGATGGCGATGCCGAGCATCTACGAGATCGACTTCGACCGCATCAAGGGCAGGCCGATGAAGCTCGGCGCCTGGGGCCGAGGTTGGAGAAGAATTCGATGAAGCTGTCGGAGGTGGCGACGCCGAGGACGTGCTCTCGGTGGCGCTCGCCTACGGGCTCGGCGGGATCCTCGCCGCGGCCGGGATCGTCGTCTCGTTCCTCTACACCGGCTCGGCGATGGCGACGACCGCGATCGGCACGCTGATCCCGATCCTCCGCGACAACGACGAGCTGAAGACGCGCTTCGGCACCTACCTGCTGGCGGCAGGCGGCGCGGGCGAGTTCGGCCCGATCCTGCTCTCACCGTGGTGCTCGTCTTCGGCCTCGTCTTCCTCGCCTCGAAGCTCGGCCTCGACCTGCTCCTCGGCGGCTTCGTCGCCGGGATTATCGTGCGGCTGGCGCTGCAGGGGCACGAGCTGCAGGTCTTCGAGTCGAAGCTGACCGCGGTCGGGTTCGGCTTCTTCGTCCCCTTCTTCTTCGTCACCAGCGGGATCGAGTTCGACCTCGGAGCGCTCGGCAGCCTCGGCGCGATCGCCAAGCTGGCGACGTTCTTCGGCCTCTTCCTCGTGGTGCGCGGGGTGCCGGCGATGCTTCTCTACCGCGGCGTGCTGGGGACGCGCGACCGCGCCGCGCTCGCCTTCTACTGCGCGACCGAGCTGCCGCTGGTGGTCGCGATCACGACCCTGGCGACCGAGACCGGCCACATGCGCGCCTCGACCGCCGCCGGGCTGGTCGGGGCGGCGATGCTCTCGACGCTCGTCTTCCCCTTCGTCGGCCTGGCGCTGCGGCGGCACGAGGAGGCCGACCGCGAGGCGCACGTCGAGCTGGACGCGGGGACGGGCCCCCCTCCGCTCGCAGGGGAGCCCGTCGTCCGTCCGCAGCCGGCGGCCTGAGCCGGCCGCGCCCAGGCCGCGCTACTTGCCGGCTACTTGCGGACCAGCTTCAGCGACTTGTAGATCGTCGCCTTGGCCCTGCCGGCCCGGACCGTCTCCTTGAAGAGGAGCTTCGACTTCGACCTCACCGCCTTGCGGGCAGCGGGCTTGACGACAAGGGCGAAGTTCTTCGCCTTGCCATGCTTGACGCGGGCCCGACGCCCCGCGGTGGCGGGCTTCTTGCGGCCCAGCATCCCCCGCAGCGAGAGCGTGCAGGTGGTGCCGACCTTCGCCGGGCACTTGGCCTTGACCGAGAGGCGGTTGCCCTTCAGCGTCGCCGCGCCGACGAGGCTCGACGATTTGATCAGGCTCTCGAGCCGGGCGCTGGAGACGCCGCCGCCGGAACCCTTCTTGCCGCGCGAGCCGGCGCCGCCTTCTTCTTCGCCGCCCCCGCCGTTACCGCCGTTGCCACCGTTCGCCCCGCCGTTGCCGCCGGGGGTGCCGGGGGCGTCGGGACCGTTGACGACCACGTTGTCGAAGTGGGCCGCCGTTTCGCCGAGCAATCCGATCGATGCGACGGTCGAGGTGGTGACCGTTTCGATCTGCACCACGTAACTGTGGCCCGCGGTCAGCGAGACGCCGCCCGATTTGGTCGCGAACGGGACTTCGCCTTCGACCGACTCGGTGAGCGCTTTCTCCTTCGTGTTGGTCGTCTTGTCGACCAGGTAGGCGGTGTAGGTGAATTTGGGGGTCAGCGGGAGGAGGCCGCCGGGGGCGAACGACCGCGCCAGCGAAAGCGATCCGCCGCCGCTACCCACGGCCGTGAACGCGGGCGATTCCGCGGTCAGCTGGCTTTCGAACAGGCCGAGCAGGTTGACGGTGACGTTGGTTTTGACCTCGTACGAACCGGCCGGCGCGCCGACGGTGCCGTCGTATTCGCCTTCATTCGTGCACGCCAGTTCCAACAATTTGCCGATTTTGCAGGACTTTTCAGGCGAAGATGCGACTTTCCACCCTTCCGCGCTCCCGGTGAACGTACTGCCTCCGCCTGGATAGGTGGCGGCAGACGCCTGGCCGGCAGCGAGAACGAATAGGGCCGCTCCCGACACGCATCCCGCCAGCAGAACCTGGCGTATGCGACTCCTGAGCGAAATAGACACGATGCTCCTTTCGTAAACACATTTCGAACGAACTCTTGCCCCCAGCTTCTACGCGTATTACTTAAAATTCTCAACCTGCGTACCGACTATTCTGGACACTTGTCTGAGATTCGTGCCTGACACCCGTGGCGCCCCGCCCGGACGCCTGTCCCCTTCGCAGCGGCGTAAACTGCTCGACTCCCGGGCGCGTAGCTCAGTGGGAGAGCGCTCGCTTCACACGCGAGAGGTCGCTGGTTCGAAACCAGCCGTGCCCATCCAGCCGGGTTTCCTGATCGCCGAGCCGTAGACGCGCCATCAGGAACAGGCCCCGTCAGCTCCCTGGATCCGCCGCTTGGTGACAAAGCGGAATTTCTCAGGGGGAAGCAAGCTTTGGACCCCCTATTGGTTCCTCCTGGCCGGGGTCGATCTGGAGCGGTGCGACACATGTACCGCTGTCTCCGTCGAAGAGCGCCGTGACCATGACCGCGTTGTGCGCAGACCAGAAGGAGTGGCGCGGAGACGAGCAGGTCGGGCTCAGCACCCTGCACTCCGCCGGCGGCCTCGAGTTCGACCATGTAGTGGTCCTGGCTCCTGCTGCCGAGCAGATGCCGCACGGACCCGAGGAAGACGACACCCAGCTCAACAATCACCGGCGGCTCGTCGCGATGGCCATCGGTCGGGCCCGGAGAACCGCCGCCCTGAGCTACAAGCCAGGTGAGGAGTCCAGTTCGTCCACCTCCTGGACTCCGATACCTACGTCGGGGTCGACCTTTGACGACCGTCGCCGAGATCGTGGAGCGCCGCGGCATCACCTCGAGCGTGGTCTGGCCGGGAACGTGGGCGACCCTTCGAGGATTCCGAGCCACTGAGATTCCTCGCGGCGCCGGGAGGCGATCAGTTCGAGATAGCCGCCGCCAGGAAGCCAGCGGCCTCCTGGACACTCGACTCCGGAACGACACCAAGATTCGCTGCTGCTTCGTTGACATGTGACACGATTCCCTCCTGCCACATGTCTCGCGCATCGCCGATGCGGGCACTCCGATGGGAGACGGCGATGGCGGGGAGGCCGTGGGCATCGAGGATCCCCAGAGCCGCGATGCCCGCCTCATCCTTGCCGACGCCCGCATCGTTCAGAAAGACCGCGCCGATGGCGAATCGCCGTGCGTACTCCGAAGAGCTGAGGCCCCCGTGCGAAGCAGCCACGACAACACGGCCGATGTCGTCCGCATCGACCGCCGCGATCGAATCCATCAAAACGATCGATTCCTCTTCGGACACCGTCTCCTTGAGCATGGACTGATCCTATGCTACGACAGGCAAACTGTCAACTGGGCGCATCTGACCGTTCGCCGTCCGCGATCCGCCCTAGGAGAGGGAGGACCCGGGAGAGCTGCTGGCGCTCCCTACGGTTCAACTCCTCCTCCAGCGCCACCGCCAGCCAGTGGTCTCGATGGCGGCGGTCCTCGTCGAGCGAAGCCTTCCCCCCTCGCGTGATGGTGACCAATGCGCGCCGCTCATATTTGGGATGGGGTTGACGTTTCACCAAGCCGGCCTCTTCCAGATTGTCGACGGTCTGCCGCATCGATTGGCGCCTCACTCGTTCCTCGGTAGCCAGTTCGCTGACGGTCCGCGGGCCTTCCCGATCCAATCGACTCAGAACCTGCGACTGCGGCAGAGGGAATCGGTGTTGCTGTTGGAGGCCGCGGACAAGGCGAGCAAGTACGAGGCGAAGCTCACTCGCAAGGCTGGCGGAATCATCCTCGGTCGCTGAAGAGGCCATCACCTGGCGAGACTACAGCCCGGGAGGGGTCGTCAAACCACCGACGGTCGGCCTCACGCGCCCACCCTTCGATCCTTGACCGACTCTCCGTTACCGCTGCGCATCTCGTCAAACAGCCCCGGTGGGCCGACCTGTCCGCCCTTCAGCATCAACTCCAAGCCCGCCAGCCGGGGCGAGGAGGCGATGACCCGGCAAAGTGCCCCGCCAACGTAAGGAACGGCGAGGATCTCCAATGCATCAACCTGTAGCGCGGTGACCGTGTGGCCCGAGGTGTCACCGCCCGCGACGATGATCCTTTCGACGCCGGTCGAGGACACTGCGCCTTCGATCACCTCCGCGTAGACCCTGCCGATGCGCCGCGACAGTTCGTCGGAGGAAAGCTCAGATTGGGCCAGGCCCTCACGAGTCCGTGTGATCACTGGATCGGCAGGGCCGTCCGCCGTGTAGACGATCACCCCGGGTCTCGCAGAGAGCCCGCCGACCACGGCCGAGCTGAGCGAGTCGGTGATTTCCTCACGTCGATCCGGGTCGAGCAGCGAGGCCGTGTCAAGGCGGATCGCGGCCCAACCGCGCTCCACCGCCGCCGTGATCTGCGCCGATGTCTGTGGCGACGCACTTCCGGAAAGCACCAGCAATCTGTCGGTAGGGGCAACCATACGTCGCTGGTCGAAAGTCTCGGTCGGGCCGGCCCCGACCAGATGCCTCCCGACCCCGTGGCTGATACCGCCGGAGCCGACGATGAAGCGGGGGCCCGTCTCCTCACTCTCGGCGACGGTACCCGCGATCGCTTGGAGATGTCGGTTTTGCAGTGCGTCCAAGACCAAGAGCGCCGCGGCTTCTCCAGCCGCCTGATACCGCCCCCTTAGTATCTCTCCCCCTGCGTCCACCACGGTGATATCGACCAGCTCGGCTGGGAGACTTGTCTGGGTGGCGAGGATCGCGATCAGGTCCGCCTCCCGCATCGGCGTGATCGGGTGCCGCGACACGGTCGGGTGACGGTCCAATCGATAGACCCGCTCGCCGGCGCGGGTGAAGTGAGTCCCGAACGCCGTATACCGGCCGAAGTCGGGTTGGGCGGGGACAACCGGAACCGGCCGTCTGCCACCGATCTCGCGAGCCACCTCGATCGCCCTGCCGATGCTCCCGATCTCCGGCGACGAATCGAACGTGGAGCAAACCTTGTACTGGAAGAACTCAGGACTCAGATCTACCAGTCGCCGAAATGGGCCTGTGAGCATTGCCCGCAGATGCTCGGACGGCAACGCCCGCGACGTTCCGGCGACACCCACGACATCGACCCCTCCCGCAAACCGGGCCAGGTCGGTGCTCGCCGGGACCGAGGTCAGCAGCACGCCGCTCAGGCCGCACCGGGTGAACTGGGCGAGCGCATCGGTGGCCCCGGTGAAGTCGTCGGCGTAGAAGGCGACCTTCGTCACTGCCCGACCCGTAGGGATTCGCGCAGCTCGCTCCTCCTGATCTTCCCGCTCACGGTCTTGGGCAGCTCGTCGACGAAGAAGATCTCGCGCGGATACTTGTACGGCGCAGTCCGCTGCTTGCAGTGTTCCTGTAGCTCCACGATCAGGGCCTCATCGCCCTCGTGTCCCTCCACCAAGACGACGAAGGCAGTCACGATCTCGGTGCGGTCGGGATCAGGTTTCCCGACGACGGCAGCCTCCACCACCACGTCGTGGGCGACCAGCGCGGACTCCACCTCGAAGGGCCCGATGCGGTAGGCCGAAGAGGTGATCACATCGTCCTCGCGGCCCTCGAACCAGAAGTAACCGTCGGGGTCTCGCGCAGCCCTGTCGCCGGTGAGATACCGGCCGCCCCGGAAACGCTCCGCGGTCGCCTCGGCGGCGTCTACGTATTCGGAGAAGAGTCCGACCGGTCGTGGCTCACACCGGACCGCAACGTCGCCGATCACACCGTCGGGAGCCGCCGCGCCGTTCTCGTCGAGGACGTCCACCTCCCAGCCCGGCAGCGGCTTCCCCATCGAGCCGGGACGGATCTCGGATCCGGGGACGTTGGCGACAAGTGCCGTCGTCTCGGTCTGCCCGTAGCCATCGTGGATCGTAAGTCCGGTCCCTTCCCGCCAACGCTCGATCACGCCAGGGTTCAGTGGCTCACCGGCGCTGGTGCAATGACGGAGGGTGGGCAGGTCCCAGTCGTCCAGATGGGCCTGCACGAGGGTCCGATACAGGGTCGGAGGCGCACAGAAGGAGGTGATGTCGTGATCGGCGATCGCCCCCAGGATCGCCTCGGCGGAAGGACTCGCAAGGTCCACCTGGACCACCGTCGCACGTTGGTACCACTGGCCGAAGAGGCCACCCCATGCTGCCTTCGCCCAGCCCGTGTCGGAGACGGTCCAGTGTCGGTCTCCGGCTCGCAGGTCGTGCCAGAAGCGTGCGGTGGCGACGTGGCCAAGCCCATACTCCTGGCGATGCAGCACCATCTTCGGCTCCGAAACGGTGCCGGAGGTGAAGTAGATGAGGAGATCCTCGTCGGCGGCGGTCGGATCAGTTGGCAATTCCGGCCGCGCGGTCGCGCCGTCGCGCTTCAGTTCGCCGTAGCCAAGCCACCCCTGCCTGCCGCCTCCGGCGATGATCCGATGGTCCAGGGTCGCCTTGTCATCATCGATCGCGTCGATCTTCTCCGCCCCGGCAGGGTCGGTGATGACGACCCGGGCTCCGCTGGCGCGCAGGCGGTAGGCGAGGTCATGCGTGGTGAGAAGGTTCGGGGTAGGCAGCGGCACGATCCCGACCCTCATCGCGCCGAGGACCGCGGTGTACCAGTCCTCGCCACGCGGAAGCATGACGAGGATCCGGTCGCCCTTCGCCAGGCCGAGCTCAGTTAGACCGCGGGCAACGGACTCGACCTCCGCCAGGAGGTCGGCGACGGTCGCCTCGCCCGCCCGCTTCCCTTGCGAGTCGATGCTGATCAGGGCGATCGCATCGGGGTCTTCCTCCGCCCAGCCGCCAAGGCAGTCGATCACGGAGTTGAACCTAGCCGGTGCGGTGAGGGGGAATCCTCCCCACCGATGCGCCTCTCCCATCTCAGGACCCCTGCGGCGCGGATGCCCGCGCACCGAAGGCATCGCTCCCCAGCACTGCACGGTTGACGACGAACTGCGGCTCCTCCCCTTCGGCCACCCGGACGATGTTCTTGCAGGCACTCTCACCGATCCATTGGAAGCCTTGATCACTCCAGGCGATCGAGTGGGGCGTAGTGACCAGGTTGTCCAAGGCGAAGAGCGGATGACCGGCCTCCGGCGGCTCCGGGTCGAAGACGTCGAGGCCGGCACCCGCGATCGTCCGATTCTTCAACACCTCATAGAGGGCATCTTGGTCGACCAGAGGTCCGCGGGCCACGTTGACGAGAAAGGCGCTCTTCTTCATCTTGTTCAGGCGTTCGAGGTTGACGATGTGGTGAGTCTCCTCGGTGAGCGGCGCGAGGACGACGAGGACGTCGCTCTGTTCGAAGAGCTCATCGATACCCAGCATGGCCACCCCTGCCGCGGCAGCGACCTCTTGATCGACGAATGGATCGTGGGCGACCTGACGTACGTCCAGCGGCTGGAGGAGCTTCGTCGTCTCCTGCCCGATCCGTCCCCAACCGAGGAAGCCGATGGTGCGGTCGGTCAGCCCGACGCCGATGTAGTTGTTCTTTTCAGCCCAGCGCCCGTCCTTGGTCAGGCGATCGCGCGGGACCAGGTGTTGCGTCAGGGCGAGGATGTAGGTCAGGGCGCCGATCGCGACGGGACGCTGGACCGCATCGGGCGTGATCGTGACCGCCGTACCGGCCGCGGTGCAGGCATCGATGTCTACCGAGTCGTACCCGACCCCGAAGCGGGCGAAGAGAGACACCCTGGGGGAGCCGGCCAGGGTCGCCTTCGTCACCCGCGGCATCAGCAGCAGAAATGCGTCGTAAGAGCCGGCCTCCGCGGCGGAGATCTCCGGCCGATTCTCAGGAAGGAACTCATACTCGATCCGAGGACAGGCGTCGAGGATCGAGAGGCCGATGTCCGGGAACACCGTTTCCCCCTCCGCGTTGAGAAAGTCCCTTGAGATACCCACCCGAAAAGACCCAGCCATGTCTACCCTCCAAAGTCGATTTGCGTAGTTGAGTAACCGTCCAGACGGAAGACCTCGACGCCCTCGCCGAGTTCGACCTCCACCTCCTGCGCACCCGCCTGTGGGTTGGCGAGCAGGAGCGTCCTGCGCCGGTCCAGCGACAGACCGAGGGCAAAGACCCGGGGTCCACCGACCTCGACGTCGAGCAGCTGCGCCCCCTGCCAACCGGCCAGAAGTGCGAACAGTTCGTGGCTCGGGGTCGGAACACCGTCGATCACGATGCCGCGAGGACCTACCGTTTCGTAGTAGGTCACCGACGCTGCGCCGCCCTGAGCCAATCGCGCCACCGATCCCAGCGTCCAAGCGGCCGCAAAGTCGTCGGCCTGCCTGGGGTCGATCGGGATCCCTTCCACCCCGGGCGCCGCGTGGGGGTTGAAGCGCGGCAACAGGGTGACGGGGCTGATCGCGACCGGTAGCCCGGGATAGAGAAGTCGGGTGCTGGCGACCACCGTCTCCTGTGGGTCGACGTTCTCCATCAGCGAGACATCGTCGGTGGCGTGAAAACCCGGCGTTATCGGGAACACCACTCCGTCGACGCCGGCAAGGTCCGGCCGGCCGCGGTTCAGATCGGTGAAGAAGATGTCGGTGCCGGCGAACAGAGGGACCCGAGGGACCCTCCCGTCAAGTGTCTCTCGCAGCCGGGAAATGGCACCGCTGTCGGATACGGGCGCACCGTCAAGAAAGACCAGCATCCGCGCAATCGGGGTCGCCGCCAACCCCTGGAGGAAGGCGGCCGGAATCTGACCGTCGGCAGGCACCACGACAGCAACCTCGATCGCCGAACCAAGGTCTGCTGCCACCTGCGTCGCCGCGGCCAACCGCGCGGGCGCGGAAGCGGCGGCGGCGTCTACGTCGACACGTAGGTGGGCGGGCGCAACCTGCCGCAACAACTCCAGGACGTCATCCGCAGGCGGAGCGGCGTCGGGATCGAGACCGAGACCGATCGCAGGCAGCCGACCGTCGGTCGCGTAGCCGACGGTCACCCGGCTACGGTCCGGGACCTCCGCACGCCGCCGCGACCCGAGGTCGGGGAATGAAATCCGCACCGTCTGCTCGAGGATCTCCCCGGCGGCGGCCTCGTGGGGGAAACCGAGGGAGAGCGGCGTCGAGTATGTCTTCAGCGAGGCATCGGTCCAGTTGCGCTGGTCCTCCATCTCAAAGAGGTCGCCCTCGAATTGGAACTCGATCACCTGCCCGTCATCGAGCTCCATCTCGAGGTGGTCGTAGGACGGGACGATCGGCCAGACCAGTCCGTCCTTGATCACCTGAGGAGCGACCGCCGTGGGGAAGACATCCGAATCGACCGTCTGCCCCCCGACCGTGGCTCTGTACCGGCCACCGATGCAGTTCAGTGGATGCAGCACACAGAACCCAACGCGGTTGTAGCGACAGGCGCTCAAGGCCTCCGCCCGCATCCGGGCGACGATGGTCCCGTCGGGGTTCCCTTCCATCGTCACCGCGGCAGCGAAGGCGAGCCCATTCTGCTCTGCCCTCGCGTCAAAACTGACCGTGAAGCCGTCTGCCCGGGTCTCGGTGACGAGGTTCGAGACGACCGGCTCGACCGTGCCCCACCCGTCGTCGCGGAAGGCGAAGTAGAGGCGTTGGACGAGCTCGAGCCCGCCGAGACGTATGTCCCGGAGGTCGATCCCCGAGAGCTGGAGATCGACCGGGCCGGCCTGGAGCGTGGTGCTCATCTGCTTACCGCCGTCGCGCGATCGTCAGGCGTTGACGATCTGATCGACGCTCGCCTTCAGCTTCTCATCGGTGAAGACCGACTTCCAATCGGACTTGAAGAGCTCCGGCATCGCTTCGGCGATCGCCTTCTTCGCGCCATCAGAGAACCCGAACTCGACCTCGTTGAAGATGATCGCGATCTCGGCATTGAGGTGGCCCATGACGAAGTCGCGGGCCGCTTCGTAAGGCACACCACGGCCGACCGCCTCGTCGAGTCCCTCGCGGATGGCCGTGAGGCAGGTGGCGGCCACGGTCTCGGAAAGCGCCGGCTCGAGGATCGCCATCTGCTCGACCGTGACCCGGTGGGTGCGGAGGATCGGTCCGAAGGCCTTCGCGGCGATCTTCTCCCCCAGCGCATAGGCGTCCTCGGGTCCCTGCATCAGCGCGCAGACGACAGCCTGCTTGGCTTTGCCCGAACCGAAGAAGTCGCGCCGCGCGTCCATGTCGACCTCGTCGTTGAAGATCGGTGGATGGGACGGATGCATCACGAAGTAACTGACGTCATCGCGCTCAGGCAACTCTCCGGCGTAAGGCGCCGCCGGATCGAGACAGGCGATCAGGGCGCCCGACGGCACCAGCGGCACGACTTCACGCGAGACGACGTCGATCTTGTTGTCCGGGACGGCCATCAGGACGACGGCGGCGTCTGACAGCGCCGTTGCCATGGGGGTCGCCGTCAGACCCGAGTCCGCGAGGACCTTCTCGCCGGCCTCATTCGAAACCACGTACGTCACATCGAGCTCGCTGTCGTCCCTGAGCGCGGCGGAGATCCGTTTCCCCATCTTTCCCGCCGCTCCTACTATGGCCACCTTGATCATCAGTCCTGGTCCTTTCCTTCGCTGTCCAATGCCATCGATGTCGAATCCGATCGGCCACCGAAATACCTGAGTGATTCCCGTAACTCCTGGTGCCGTGCAGCTGCGTCCGTAAGCGCCTCGTCGGCCAAGGCCGCGTCCCACGCCTGCCTGATCGCCGCCACCCCGGCCCGCGGACCCATCGGGTGGCCGATGATTCCTCCCCCGGCGAGGTAGATCAGGTCGACGGTCCTCGTCCGCCGGAAGGTCTCCGGAGCCTGTCCACCCCATTGGCCCGAGGACACCACCGGCATCACGCGCCGGCCATCGGAGGAGGGCGTGAGACAGGCATTTATCGAGTCGACGACCGAGTCGTCGCTCTCCCAGAACTTGTTCTGCAGGCCGTTGACGTGAAGGTGGTCGGCACCGAGAATCCGCCAGATCTGCTGGTAGACGCTGAAGTCCATCCCCAGCATCGGGTGGCGAGTGAGCATTCCCCAGCCGTTGCGATGGGCATGGATCGGCAACACGCTGTGCTCCCGGAGGCGGGCGAAAGCCCCCGTCCCCACCGAGTTGATGCTGACCATCACGCAGGTTCCTCCGGCGGCGACGACCGCGTCGTGGTTACGGAGCATCTGATCGATATCGGCGGTGATGTTGAACGCGAACATCGCCTTGCGGCCGTTCCGATCGGCAGCCTTCTCGATCACCTCCATGACCCGGGCCACCCGCTTGCCAAGGGGAGAGCTGGGCGGACTGCCGAGCAACTCGTCGTCCTTGAGGAAGTCGAGCCCGCTGTCGACCAGCTCGCTGACCAAGTGCGCAGTCTGCTCCGGGCTCAGGCCGACACTGGGCTTGATGATCGTTCCAAGCAGGGGCCGGCCATGGACGCCGGCGAGTGCCCGCGTGCCATTCACGCCAAATTGCGGCCCTGCGTATCCGGCGGCGACCTTGTCAGGAACTTCAAGCTTGCGCAACCGGATGCCCGTCAGCTCATTGAGCTCGAAAAGATTCCCCGCTATCGTCGAGAGCAGGATCGGCAAGCTGCTACCGGAGTTCTCGGCGTTGAACGAGATCATCACCTCCCCGCGCTCGAAACGGTCACGCCCGGTCACCGGAGGACGGGCGAGATGCAGGCTGGGGGTCGCGGAGGAGCCTTCCGGGACGACGCTCTCCACCCTGGCCGCGAAGCGCTCGAGCAATTCCGCCGTCTGACCGGGGACCGTGGTGAACGTCCCCGTGGACTGCTCGCCTGCCATTGCCTCGGCGGCGATGTCGAGAGTCAGCGGAGTCTCGATCGCGTAGGTGACGTAGATGCGCTCCTCGTCGCTCACCGGGCACCTTCCTCGACCGAGGGCCGCTCGGCCACGATGGCTCCTGTGGAGCCGTCGCCGATCGCGCGGTCAGCCTTCGCGTGTGCCTCCTTGCGTCGTAGCAGATAGCCCGAGACGGCCACAGCGCTGATCAGCATCAGGCCGTTGAACAGAGGCTCTACCCAGGATTCGAATCCCTTGAGCGACAACCCGGTGACCACCGTGGCCAGTACCAGCACGGCGACGATGGTTCCCCAGGCATTGACCCGCCCAGGCCTGATCGCCGTGCTGCCGAGGAAGACCGCGGCAAATGCAGGCAGAAGATATTCCGGCCCGGTGGTGCTCTGCCCGCTCTGCAGCAGCGAAGCGAGCAACACCCCTGCCGCGGCGGCTAGAACGCCCGAGACGACGAAGCTGAAGATCACGTACCGGTCGGTCTTGATCCCGACAAGTGCCGCAGTCCGCTCGCTCGATCCGACCACGTACATGCGACGGCCGAGCGGCAGATATTCCAGGGCCAGCCACAGCACGACCACGACCACGACCACGTAGATCGCAGGCTTCGGGATCCCCGACGTGCTGGTCACGAGGTTGGCGAAGCCCGAGGGAAGAACACCGATTATCTGTTCGCCGCTCGTGTACTTCAGGCCTATCGCGTAGAGGATGATGCCGGTGCCGAGCGTGGTGATGAAGGAACTCATCTTCGCCTTCGTCACGATCAGCCCGTTGACCAGGCCGATCAGTGCTCCGAGGGCAAGCATCAGCAGGATCACCACCTCCCAGGCGACGTGGCTTTTCACCTGCAGGCCGACAGCAAGGATGTTGACCAGCCCAAGGACGTAGCCGACCGAAAGGTCAAATTGGTTGCACACGAGGGGCACCAGTACGGCCAGTGCCATCAGTGCCGACACCGAATAGTTGGTGAGGGTCGCCCTGATGTTGTCGCCGCTCAGAAAGCTGTCCGGGAGCAGCCGCCAGAAGAAGATCACCAGCAGGGCCCAGATGACGACCAGGGCATTCCGGCTGAGAAGACCGGTCAACTTGTCCCTATTCATCGTCGATGCCTCCGGCGAGTGCGAGAAGGCGGTCTTGGGAGATCCTGCCGTCGGTCAGTTCGCCGACGGTGCGGCCCGACCTGAAGACGACTGCTCTGTCGGCGATGATCTCGACCTCCTCCAAATCCGCTGTGACAACGACCACGGCCGCACCACCGGCAGCCGCCTCCTCGAGGAATCGGTAGATCTCGACCTTGGCCCCGACATCGACGCCCATGGTCGGGTCTTCGAGGACGATCAGGCGAGGGGCACCGGACAGGGCCCTGGCGATCACCACCTTTTGTTGATTGCCACCGCTCAAGGTCAAGATCGGCGCCTCGGAATCGAGCGGCCGTACCGCGTAGCGCGCCAGCAATTTCCGGGCCGCGCTCGCCTCGGTTCGCGGAGAGGCCGGGCGAGGGGAACCTTCTCCATCTACCGGGCCGTTCGGGAACAGGTTCTCGCGCAGGGTCAATTCCGGCGCGATCCCTTCCTCCGCACGTTTTCCCGGCGTGAAAGCAACCCCACCACCGAGATCGATGCGACGGCCGCTGCGGAAGCTGCCCCTCTCCGTCTCCACACGACCTCGATAGAGCGGCCGTATGCCACGCAGCAACTGCGCCACCGCGTGCTGGCCGGCTCCGGCGAGCCCGGTGAGGGCACAGACCTCGCCGGATCGAAGGGTTACGTCGACGGGACCGGCGCCGTCGGTGACGACGCCTCTCAGTGTCACCAACTCTTCGCCGCCGGTCGGCCTCGCCGGCCGGTGTCCGCGGCGCTTCTCGAGCTCCTCGATCTCCCGTCCGGTAATCGCGTGGACGATCCGTTCCCCGACGAACTCAGCACGGTGGACACTCGCGACCAGACGACCGTTCCGCAGTACCTCGGCGCGATCTGCGACCCGGAAGACCTCGTCGAGGCGATGGGTCACGTAGATGATCCCGAGACCCTCGCCCGAGAGACGTTCGACCGCCTCGAGGAGGCGCTCGGCCTCCCGCGGGCCCATCGTCGCAGTCGGCTCGTCAAGGACGAGGATGCGGGCGTCCTGCGCGAGAGCCCGCGCGATCGCCACGAAGGAGCGCTCCGCTGCATTCAGTTCACTCACCGGCGCCTTGACGTCCAGCCTGACTTCGAGTCGCTCGAGCGCGTTGCCGGCGTCGCGCCGCACCGTGCCCCAGCGGACGAGCCCGGCACGGTTACACGCGTAGCCCGTGGTCAGGGCGATGTTCTCGGCGACCGTCATATCGGCGACGAGGCCGAGGTCCTGGTGGACGAACGCGATCGCTTCAGGATCGGCGCCCCCCGAAAGAGATTCGCCCTCGACCGCTATCGAGCCTTGGTCGGCCTCGTACAACCCGGCCATGATCTTGATCGTGGTGGACTTGCCGGCCCCGTTCTCTCCCAGCAGGGCGACGATCTCCCCGCGGTCTACTCGCAGGCTCAGATCCTCAAGGGCGGTCGTCGACCCGAAGCGCTTGGTCAGGTGGGAGATCTGGAGGAGTGGGGCCCCCGGCTCCCCACTCCTCCTCTCCGGCGTTTCCGCTAGAGGGGACATCTACTTGCCGACGCCCCAGATTTTCAGGTATTCGGTTTCGTAACCGTTGGCGGGCTTGTACTTGTTTTCACTACCGCCTTGGATTTCGATGTTGCCTTCGGTCAGCAGGTACGGATCAGGCAGGTATTCATCCGCTGGTTCGCCATGCAGCGCGCGGTTCAGCTGGTCGATCGACTCGTAGGTGAGCTCTTCGATCGGCTGCGGTACGTCTGCGACCTGATACTGGCCACCCTGACGGATCCGTTCGTAGGAGGTGCTGGACCCGTCCGCACCAACGAGCTGAACGGTTTCCGGGTCCTCGCCGCGTGACTTCAGCGTCGGCACGACACTGTCGAACACCACGTCGCCTACCGAGACGATGTAGAACGGTTCAGAGCCGAATGCGTCGATCCAGTGTGAGGTGAGACCGGGTGCATCGTTGGCCAGATTCGCGAACGGCGTGTTGACGTCGTCGAGAAGTTCGCATTCTTCGCAGGTTTCGAACTCCTTGAGGAACCCTTCCCGCTTCGCCTTCGCAATTTCGTAGGAGGGGTCCCAGACGAAGACGGCGCGACCTTTGCCTTCGCTCTTGGCGATCACGTAGTCGGCCATCGCTTTGCCGATTTCCACCGGCTGCTCACTGGCGTCGAAAAACACCCCTGGGTACGGATCGGGGCCGGCTTTCCCGGCGCCGAGCATGGTCACCACCGGGATGCCCGCCGATTCGGCGGATTGAATCGCCTTGGGGATGGTCGAGGGCGTGACCGCGAACGAGATGATTCCGTCCGGCTTCAGCGCGATGGCCTGGTCGAACGCCTGCAGCCACCCAGACACGGTGCCCTTGCCGTCGATCGTCGTCACTTCCCAGCCAGCCTTTTCGGCGGCTGCTGTCAGTGCCTTTCCTGCTTCGACACAGACGGCAGCAAAGCTTCCGCAGGAAACGTAAGCGATCTTCTTCCCGGATTCGATGGGTGGTGCGCTCGTGGGGCCTTCCCATTTGGTCGATTCCTCTTCCAGCGCTTCCACCGCCTTCGCCGTTTCACTCACGACCGGCGAGGCGCTTGCGGAGGTCGCCGAAGCGTTGGTGGTTTCCTTGCCGCTCGTCGACCCTTCGCTGGAGTCGTTCGAGGTCGACGAGCTCGAACCGCCACCACAGGCCGAGACGAAGATCGACAACACGATCAAAACGAGCGCCACCATTCCGAGCGAGTGCCCCTTCCTCGCCGCCATCAGAACTGCCCCTCCAGACTGTTTCGCCCAGACACTCCTGGTGCGTTCGACGCGAACTGTTCAAACATGAAGCTCTCCTATGTGTCCCAGGTTGCTGCGTTACCCGATCCGAGGAACGGGCCGGAGCCGGGACTCAAGCAGATGGCAGTCTGCCTGTCAACTTTGAGACAGGCAAACTGCCATCTATGCGGCATGGAACAGGTTCGTGCCGGCGGGTATGCCTCTGGCCTCGACTGCTCGGTCCTCCGGTCCCACCACGCGCAAGCCGTGTCCGCGAGCTGGTCTCCCGCCACGTCTTCACCACTGCCCGCGGCGGCCACACGCCGTACACCCGGCGGCCGACGGCGAGGCGCACGTCGATGATGACGGCGGTGCAACCCCATTCGGCGCCGGCGGCCCGGGCCGCTGCTCGATCGCCGGATCGATCGACCCCGGGCGACACCCGGACTCCCGATCCGGATCCCGCCCTGGCCCTCGTCATTCAGCCGCAGTGCATTTCAGGCGGCGCCTACCTACGGGACCCGGTGGACCTCGAAGACTTTCTTCACGGGCGGCCAAGTCAGCCACGTAAAGCCTTCTACCTCGCCATCTGCATGGAGTCCGGCGTCCGGTGCGATTCATGTCACGCGAGCCGGGCCCGGGCCGGCGGCAGAATGCCGCGGGCCGCGAATTCCGCCGAGTTCAGCTCGTCGAGGTAGAACCGCCATGTGGACAGGCTCGGTCGGCAGCTCGTCGTCGAGCCAGCTCAAACCGCGGTGTCGCGGCGCACTCACAGGATGCGGCCCGTCGCATCAGCGGTGATGCGATAACGGACCCCATCGCGCTGGAACTCGCCTAGCTGACGAGCCCAGGGACGTTCCGAACGCCATGAGATAGGTCCGGGCCCGCCGAGAGGCTGTGGGTGTTCGACCCCGCCCATCAGACCGGATATGCGCGCGCAGGCGACGCCGCTCCGCGGCGCCGCGGACTGGCCGGGGGCGCTCAGGGTCGCCAACGCCGAGAAGCTGATCGCGCCGCTCCTCCTCGCCGCGGTGCGCGCCGAGGGGACGATGACGAAGGTGGCCGCCTGACTCGACGAAGGCCGGAGGCCTGCGAGGCGGCGGTGACGCCGATCCTCCGTGAGGCCGCCGAGAAGGAAGCCGCCCGACGCGTGGCCGAGGAGAGGAGAGAGTTCGACTACACCCCCGAGCGCGGGCTCGACCCCGGTTGAGGCTACGAGTAGCTCGTGCCCGTCGAGGATGCCCTGAGCAGAAAGGGCTACGGATCTCAGAGATCGGAGGGGCTCAACGCCCGGCCGTGTCCACGGATACGCCTGAGTCCGGGCGGGGCAAGCATCATTTGACAACCAGGGTCCCTTCCATGCCGGCTTCGCGGTGGCCGGGAACCGAGCAGAAGTAGGTGTAGGTTCCGGGTTCGAGGTTGACGGTGGCCGAGGTCGAGCCTTCGGCGAGGGTTTCGGTTTCGCCGATGATCTTGCCGGCGGAATCTTCGACCGTCACGTTGTGGGCGATCGAGGCCGGGTTGGTGAATTCGATCGTGTCTTTGCCGGCTTTGCCGGTCAATTCCTTCTCTTCGTAGGCGAGTTCGCTGGAGCTCGCTTCCACCTTGATCGTCGCGGCGGTGCCGGTTCCGCCTTCTGCTTCGCCACCTTCTTCTTCGGCCGCTCCTCCTTCGCCTTCGGCGACGCCGGCGCTGGTTTCTTCGGTCGTGGTGCCACCACTGCCACCGCAGGCGGCGAGGGCGAGCACGGCGAGGACCAGGAGCAGGGCGATGACTGCCGTCTTCATGACGCACTCCTTTCGACGGCGGTCCTCTGGCAGACCGCCACAGTTCACCTTCTCACTCCGACGGATATCCCGCCGCCGAAAGGGCGCGGTGACGTCGTCGGGCACCCTTGGCGTCGACGTGGCGGGTCGCCGGCGAGCACGGCGGCAGCGCGGGTTCGCGGCGGACGCGCCGGAGATGGCGGAGGAGGACGAACATCGGCAGTCGGCGCAGGCCCAGCAGAGCTGAATGCTCTTGTTGGTCAGCGGTAAGTCGGGCAGCAGGTCTGGGCGGTGGCGCGGGCGGGCGCCGGCCAGTTTCGCGTAGCGGGGGCTCATGCACCGTGGCGACGACCATTTCGAGCCGGCCCTGTTTTCCCCCTCATCCTGGGCACGAGTGCCCAAAAGCTGCACAGGTTCTGCTTCGCTGAGTCCGAGACCAGAGTGCGGCGTGCGACCGGAGCCCGGGCGAATACGCCCGTTGGGTCAGAGCTCGAGCGGGTTCGCCCCAGAGGGAGCCTCCGCAGCTGGAGCGGCACGAGCCCGTCCTCGCCCGGGACGCGCCCGGGCCGGTCAGGCCCAAACGGCGAAGGGACGCCGCCGCGCACCCCTCAGCTCGAAACGGCGTATATCCCTGCGTATATCGACGTACATCCACCTCGGGCCTCCAATATAGGAACCTGCCGCTACACCGCTCTAGAAAGCCGAATGCGAACCCAGAACACTCAACGTCGCCCTATCGCACCCAGGAGGTCGCCGGTTCAAACGCCTTGGCGGTCACCTTGTCCGCCGCGTGTGATTCTCACCGGGAAGGGTCGGGAATGCCCTGGCGCACGGCGTGGCTCTTTCAGTTCGCGATCTGGCGGAGGTCGCTGGTTCGGAACCCGCCGTGCCCATGGTCCGGGAACCGCATCTAGGAGCAGGGCGGGATGCGACAACCCGGCCCCCAGGGCCGATCACCTGATGCTGGGGGCGGGCGCCCCGAGATGGTTTCCCTGGGCAAAGTCGACGCCGAACTCCTTCAGGATCGCCAGCGCCTCGGCGTCCTCGACGCCCTCGGCGATGGTCTGGTAGCCGAAATCGGAGGCGAGGCCGACGATTGCCCGGACGAGGTGCTGGTTTGCCTCGCTTCTGGTCAGGTCGCGGACGAAATCGACATCGATCTTCAGGTAGGTGATCGGCAGGGTCTTCAGGTAGGTGAAGCTGCCGAATCCGGTGCCGAAATCGTCGAGGGCGATCTGGCAGCCGATCGCGCTGAGGCCGTGGGCGAAGGCTTCACCGGCCTCGGCGTTGTCCATCAACGCCGTCTCGGTGATCTCGAAGACGAGGTCGCCGGGATCGGCGCCGGCCGCGTCCAGTTCGCGTTCGATCAACGGCAGCAGGTCGAAGTTGCCGACCGACCGGGCCGAGAGGTTGGCCTCGACTCGTGAGCCGCTGCCGGCACGGCGGGCCGCCTGACCGATCACCCAGCGGTCGATCTCGCCGATCAACCCGTAGCGCTCCGCGACCGGCAGGAAGCTGCCGGGAAGGATCACCTCACCACCGGCGCCGAGCATCCGCAACAGCAGCTCCTCACCCGGGCGCCCGTGCGCGAGGGGGACGATCGGCTGCGAGAAAAGGACCATCCGACCCTGGTCGAAGGCGTCGCGGATGCGTCCGACCCAGGCGAGGGTGTCGAGCTCGCGCCTCGCCTCCTCTTCCTTCGCCTGCTCCGCGGTGCGGTCGCGGAAGACGACCACGACGCCGTCGAGCGAGGCCCCGCGCATCAGCGGTGCCGCCGAGTAGCTGACGGGGATGATCGTCCCGTCCTTGGCCGTGAAGGCCTCGTGCATCATCTGCACCGCTCGGCGCTCGGTCCTGACCTTCAGCAACTCGCACTCCTTCTCGGGATGGGGAGAGCCGTCGGCGTGCTGGTAGTGGATCGCCTCATGCATCGACTTGCCGCACAGCTCCGCTTCGCTCCAACCCAGCAATTTCGCCGCGGCCGGGTTCATGAATTTCACCCGACCGTTCTTGTCGAGCACGAAGAGCCCCTCGAGGATCGTGTCCATCACCGCCGCGCGGAAATGCTCGGCCTCGGTGCGGTCCGTGATGTCGATGACGATCACCCCAAGGCCGATGACCTCCCCCTCGACCCGGACCGGGTAATAGCTCGAGAGCCACGAGCGCAGATCGCCCGTCGTGCCGCGCTCGCGCTCGACCTCCAAGTTGACCTCAGGCTCGCCTGAGCGAAGGACCCGTTCGTACACCGGCTGCATCTGGGCCCAGACGTCGGGGACGACTTCGGCGACCGTCTTCCCCAACTGCTCCTCCGCAGGGGAGCCGTTGACTTCGGCGAGCGTCTGGTTCATCTGGACGAGCCGAAAATCCGTATCGACGAACGCAAAGCCCACCGGAGCGCCCGACTGCATGGCTTCCACCAGGGTCAGGGACTCCGCCAGCTTGCGCTGTGCCTCGAGCGTGTCGGTGAGGTCCTGGACCGAGCCGATCAGGCGCGCGGGGCGGCCATCGCTCATCTCGGCCACCGCGGTGGTGGTGGCCCGGAGGACGCGGATGCTGTCATCGGGCAGAACCACCCGGAAGGTCACGTCGGGTGAACGACGCTCGCGTCGCGCCGCCTCGACCTCCGCCTCGAGCCGCGGGCGATCGTCCGGATGGGTCTGATCGATGACGTACTCGGGGGTCGGAGTGATCGCCCCCGGCTCCTGCCCCAGCAGCCGGAACAGGTTGTCCGACCACAGCAGCACGTCCGCTTCGAGATCCCAGTCCCAGCTTCCGGTCTGGGCCAACTGCTCGGCGCATTCGAGCGCCGTTCGCGTCGGACGCTTCCTGTCGGCGCCGGCCCTTGGTGCCTTCGCGCCTCGGCGTGCTGGGTCACGCTTTTTGATCTGAGGGCCCCTTCCCGTAAAAGGCGCGCTTTCGTGGAGGCGCACCCCACGAGCGAATGTATAGCGAGAGCGAGGGGCAGTCCGCCGGGTCGAGACTGGATCTGATCATCGGCGCACGCCTACCTCAGCCGACCGAGACGCACCTTGGGAGAGCTCGCGTCTGCCGACGCGATCAGCCGCTCGACTTGTCCGGTCGCACCATCGACCACCAGCTCTTGGCCGTTGGCGGCGAGCTCGAGCTCCATTCCGAGGACCACGTCGAGGGCGGCGACGTCAAGAAGCTGACAACGCGACAGATCCAAGACGATGCATGGCAGCCCCGATCCCATGGTGTCGGCGAGCACGCTCCGAAGGACGTCGGCGCCGGCGCGATCCAGCTCGCCGCGGATGCTTATCTGGCGCGCCTCCGCCCAGACGACCGTCTGCTCGATCTCGAGTGCGGCGGACGGGCCGGCGGGACGCATCTGCGGTCGCGATCGAGCCGCCTTCCCTTCGCCTCTGCTCTGCCGCCCAGCTGAAAGCGCGAAGAGCTCGAAGCGCCCCATCCCCCGCACCAGGCAACGGGGACAGTGCAGCGGCGGGTCCGCGCTGCGGATTCGCAACCGGCAGTTGGGACACTGCGTCTGCGGCGTCGTGGGTTCGCTCCGTCGCCGATCAGCGACGCGGGGGCTCTGGCGAGGCGTTGGACGATCAACGCCGGCGTCGAATTGTCGGGGATTCAACAGAGTCTCCTTTTCGGATCGTGGGGTGGCGGCGGAGATCTCGTCGCCAACCCAGGGCGCTCCCATCGGTAAGCCGAACTCACCCTGCTTCAAGTCCCGACCAATGGGAGCCTTGGCCACCGTTGACAACCCGGCATCACCGGCCTACCTGGACCACAGATGGCCGTCGTACGCACCGATCGCATCGCGCCTCCCGCCGGACTCCATGACCGACGGGTACTCGCCTGGCTGCGGTCGCGTGGCGACGATGCCCTGGCCGGCCGGATCGTGTGGTGCGCCGCCGCCCTCCACGGTGGCCACGCGGCCGGCCGGCGCCTCCGCGAGCTGCTCCAGGACGACACGGAGATCAGGCCCCTCGACGTGGAAGCCGTCGGACCTCCGGCGGCGTTGGCACGGCAGCTCGATGCGATGTTGGCCGGAACCCCCGCGCTCCGGTCGCTCGGCGCCGCGGCGCAGGACGAATACCTCCGCGGCGCCGAGCTCGCCGAGCCCACGCTCGGCGGCAGGGTGCGCCCCGAGGACGTCGTCGTCCTGCACGACAGCTTCACGGTCTCCTTGGCGGCAGCGCTGCGGGACCGCGGAGCACACGCGATCTGGCATCTGCGGAGGCGATCCGGCTCGCAGGCGCCCTGCGTGAGGGAAGCCCTCGACTTTCTCGACCGCGCCGGCACCGGCGCCGTCGACGCGGTGGTGATCGACGAGGGGGTCGGGGTCGAGGGCGCGGCGCGGGTCAGCGCACTCGTTCCCGCCGCCGGGCTTCTCGTCATCCGCGAGGTGTCTCCGGGTCGAGGCGCGGCGCGGGCGGAGCGGCTGGCCCTGGCCTGGACCAGCCTGCTCGGCGACATCCTCGAGGAGGACCGGGCCGACCACGTCGGCGGCACGATCCAGGTGCGGCCGGTGGTCGCCGCTCGTTGAGAGCATGGGCGCCGCCGAGTCGGCCGAGACCGCCGAGACGCCCGACCGCGACGGAGCCTTCCCGCGACTGAGCGAGAGCCAGATCGAGGTGTTGTCGGCGCGCGGCCGCCGCTCGCGGACGACCGTCGGGGAGCGCCTCTACCGCCAGGGCGACTCCCCCTACGACTTCTTCGTGGTCCTCGCGGGCCTCGTGGCCGCCCACGCCGACGCCGAGGGCACCGAGCCCGCGGTCGCGGTCCACGGTCCGGGTCGCTTCCTCGGCGAGCTCAGCCTGCTGACCGGGCAGCCCGCCTTCTACACGACGGTCGTGCGCGAGGCCGGCGAAGTCCTCGACGTGGCGCCGGAGACCCTGCGCCAACTGGTCGGCGAAGACCCGGGCCTCGGAGACCTCGTGCTGCGCGCCTTCCTACTGCGTCGCGAGCTCCTGAGCGGCCTCGGGGCGGGGCTGAAGATCGTCGGTTCGCGCTACCTGGCGGACACTCGCCGCCTCTGCGACTTCGCTTCCCGCAACCGACTCCCGTTCCGCTGGATCGACCCGGAGCGCGACGAGGGCGCCGAGGCACTCCTCGAGCGGCTCGGAGTCTCGCCCGAGGAGACGCCGGTCGTCGTCTGGGGCAGCCGGGTCTGGCGCAACCCGGCCAACGCGGAGTTGGCGGGGGCGGTCGGGATGCGCGAGGAGCCGCGCGACGGCGTCTGCGACCTTGTCATCGTCGGCGCCGGACCGGCAGGGCTGGCGGCGACCGTCTACGGCGCCTCGGAGGGCCTGTCCACCGTGACCGTCGACGGAATCGCCGTCGGCGGACAGGCGAGCGCGTCGTCCCGGATCGAGAACTACCTCGGCTTCCCCTCGGGGATCTCCGGCGCCGAGCTGGCCGAACGCGCGACGATCCAGGCGCGCAAGTTCGGCGCCCGGATCGTCGTCGGTGCCGCCGCGAGCCGGCTCATGCGCCGCGACGGGATCAACGCGATCTCTCTCGATGACGGGACCACGCTTGAAACGCGGGCCCTGCTGATCGCCACCGGCGCCCGCTACCGGCGGCTCCCGGTCGAGCGGCTCGAGCAATTCGAGGGCAACGGCATCCACTACGAGGCCACGTTCATGGAGGAGCGGCTCTGCGTCGGCGCCCCCGTCGCGGTGGTCGGCGGCGGCAACTCCGCCGGACAGGCAACCACCTTCCTCGCGCGCCGTGCCGGCAAGGTCCATCTGCTGCTCCGTCACGAGAAACTGACTCGCGACATGTCTCGCTATCTCGCCGACCGGATCGAGCGCCTGCCCAATGTCGAGGTGCTCCGCAGGACCGAGGTTCGCGGGCTGGTCGGCGAGGATTCCCTGGACGGCATCATCGTCGAGGACCTGGAGAGCGGCCGCCGGCGGCGTCTTGAGGTCCGCGAGCTGTTCGTCTTCATCGGCGCCGAACCGTGCACGGGCTGGCTCGACGGCGTCGTCCCGCTCGACGACCGCGGTTACGTGTTGACCGGATCCGGCGCCGCGCCGAGCCGTCGGGACCACGAGGGGCCGCCTGCCGTGCTCGAAACCGGGGTGCCGGGGATCCTTGCCGCCGGCGACGTCCGGGCCGGCTCGATCAAGCGCGTCGCCTCCGCGGTCGGCGAGGGGGCGATGGCGGTGCGGCTGGTCTACGCCGCGCTCAATCCGTGAGCGAGGGACAGGCGGGAGCCGTTCAGCCCCCGCCCGTTCCCGCGCGGTCAGGAGCCTTCTTCTGAGCCCTGTTCTGAGCCTTCTTCCGAGTCCTCCCCGCCGACCGTCACCTTGCGGGGTTTCGCGCGCTCCGGCTTCGGTATCTCGACGAGCATCACGCCACTCTCGAGCCGCGCGTCGACCTTCTCCGGATCGACGTCGTTCGGCAGCGCCACGCGGATCTCGAATTTGCCCGTTCGGCGGGTGCGGTGGCGTACCACCCCGACCCGTTCGCGCTCTTTGATCTCACCGGTGATCAGCAGCTCGCCGTCGCGCACTTCGACGTCGACGTCCTTGCGCTTCACCCCCGGCAGCTCCGCCTCGACGATCCAGGCGTCTTCCGTCTCCTCGATGTCGAAGCGCGGGACGAACATGGTCTGGCCGTTCTGCATCGTGTTCCCGAACACCCCTTGAATCAGCTCGCGGAACGGGTCCCATTGCTCGACCGCCAGCGGGGCACCGGCGGAGCGACGTACTGGCAGTGCCATGTTTCCTCCTTCTCGTAGGACTGCTTGCCGTCACCCCCACAGGTAGGCCCGGGGCAACTCCTGTCGAGATCTTGACCCGGCCCCGATCTGCCCTACCAAACCGGGTGACCGCAATCCGCAGGCCTTCGCGAGAGAAGGAGTTGGTCGAGATGACAAACCGAAAAATCCGCCCAGGAAACGGGATCGACAACGAGCCACGCCGGGCCGTCGCCTCCTTCAGGACCTACGCCGAGGCAGAGCTTGCCGTCGACCATCTGGCCGACCAGAAGTTCCCCGTCGAGCGCGTCGCGATCGTCGCCCGCGACCTGAAGCTGGTCGAGCGTGTGACCGGACGCCGTGGTTACCTCGAGGCGGCGCTGCAAGGCCTGGTCTCTGGCGCCCTGATCGGCATCCTGATCGGATGGCTGTTCGGGATCTTCAACTGGTTCGAACCGATCACCTCGGCCTTTTGGCTGGCGATCGACGGCCTCTGGTTCGGCGCCCTGGTAGGGGCCCTTTTTGGGCTGCTCATGCAGGCCCTGAGCCGTGGTCGGCGGGATTTCGACTCGGTTGCGGGCCTCAGCGCCGACCGCTACGACGTGCTGGTCGACGACGAGGTGGCCGCCGAGGCGGCGCGCCTGCTGGCGGACCTCCGGACGCCGGGCCCGGCCGGACCGTCGGCCCAAAGTCCGCGGCCCCGAGCGGCCTGACGTCCCCGAAGTCGGCGGGGAGCCGGGGCCGTTCGCTACGGCTCCGTAGCACCGGGTGGCCAGACGACCGCCCGGCGGAGTTTGTCGAGAGCGCGCTCCTCCAGCTGCCTCACCCGCTCGACGCTGAGGTTGAACTCCCTGCCGATCTCCCGCAGTGTGCGCTGTCGGCAGTCGATCCCGTAGTGAGCGAAGACGATGCGGCGCTCGCGCTGCTCGAGTCCCGCGGCGAGATCGCGGATGTGTTCGCCGTCGACGAGTTCGAGGATCCGTTCGTAGTCGTCCTCCGCGGCCGGATCGCCGAGTCGGTCGGCGAAGGTCGTCGCCATGTCATCGTCACTGGGGAGTCGGGCCTGGAGACTGCTCGGAGCACGCTCGACCGAGACCAGTTGCTGGACCTGATCAAGGGGCATCCTCGCGCTCCTGGCGAGCTCTGAGTCGGAAGGCTCGCGCCGGTATTCCTGAAAGAAGTCTGAGCGTGCCCGCTTCATCTGCACCAGGTTGCGAGCCCCCCGGTCAGAAAGGACGACGGGACCGGTCAGCTCGGCGACGAGTTGCTGCATCGCCTGCCGCACCCACCACGAGGCGTAGGCCCAGAACGGGGTCTCGTAGCCTTCGTCGTAGCGCCGCGCCGCGCGCAGCAGGCCGACGACGCCCTCCTGTCGGAGCTCCCGGCGTTCGAGGCTACGGAAGCTCACGTAGAGGCTCGCGACGCCGTCGATCGCCGGCATGAAGGCGCCCACCAGTTCCTCGGTGGCGACACGGTCGCCGGCCTCGGTCCGCGCGAGAAGATCTCGCTCGCGGGTCGCGGTGAGAGGCAAGCCGCCTGTGTGCGCGTCGTCGCGCAAAGCGCCCTTCTTTGTCCAGCATGGCCGTCCAAGGACCGGGCGGCGTCCCAGGATCGCGCAGACCGGGGGGCCGCCCCGTCTCCCTTCGATCCCCTCGCTGGCGTGAATCAAACCTCTTGATCTCGACCTTGGCCGCCCTACCAAGAGGTGGGCAAGCATGCGAGCGGCCCGCACATCGGGCCCGAGAGGAGGCCACAATGGCAAAGGCGGTCGGAATCGACCTTGGCACGACCAACTCGGTGGTCGCCGCAACGAGGGAGGGCGGGCAGGCCGAGGTGATCCCGAATTCCGAGGGATCACGGACGACGCCGTCGGTGGTGGCCTTCACCGAGGACGGCGAGCGGCTGGTCGGTCAGGTCGCGAAACGCCAGGCGATCCTCAACCCGGAGGCGACGATCTACTCGGCCAAGCGGTTCATCGGTCGCAAATGGGACGAGGTCCATTCCGAGATCGAGACCGTCCCCTACAAAGTCGTCAAAGGGCCGAGCGACGCCGTCCGCTTCGAGGTCCGTGGCAAGCAGTACGCCCCGGAGGAGATCTCGGCGGCGGTGCTGCGCAAGCTGGCGGACGACGCGGCCAAATTCCTCGGCGAAAAAGTCACCGAGGCGGTGATCACGGTCCCCGCCTACTTCAACGATGCCCAGCGCCAGGCGACCAAAGACGCCGGCAGGATCGCCGGACTCGAGGTGCTGCGGATCATCAACGAGCCGACCGCGGCGGCTCTCGCCTACGGCCTCGACAAGAAAGGCTCCGAGACGGTCCTCGTCTTCGACCTCGGCGGCGGCACCTTCGACGTCTCGCTGCTGGAAGTCGGCGACGGCGTGATCGAGGTCCGGGCGACCAGCGGCGACGGCCACCTCGGTGGCGACGACTTCGACAAGCGAATCGTCGACTGGCTTGCCGAAGAATTCAAAAAAGACCAAGGAATCGACCTCGCGGCGGATCCCCAGGCGCTGCAACGCCTCTACGAAGCGGCCGAGCGGGCAAAGGTCGAGCTCTCCTCGACCACTCAGACCCAGATCAACCTGCCGTTCATCACCGCCGACGCGTCCGGTCCGAAGCATCTCAACATCCCGCTCACGCGCTCGAAGTTCGAGCAGCTGGTCGAGGATCTGATCGAGCGCACGCGCGGACCGGTCGAAGGGGCGCTGAAAGACGCCGGCCTCGGCGCCGACGACATCGACGAGGTGATCTTGGTCGGCGGCTCGACCCGCATCCCGAAAGTCCAGGAGCTGGTGCGCAAACTGACCGGCGGCAAGGACCCGAACCAGACGGTCAACCCCGACGAGGTCGTGGCGATCGGCGCCGCCCTGCAGGCCGGGGTGCTGAAAGGCGAAGTCGAGGATGTCGTGCTGCTCGACGTCACCCCGCTCTCGCTCGGCCTGGAGACGATGGGCGGCGTGATGACCAAAGTCATCGAGCGCAACACGACGATCCCGGCCCGGCGGACCGAGGTCTTCTCGACCGCCGAGGACAACCAGACCGCGGTCGACATCGTCGTCCTCCAAGGCGAGCGCGAGATGGCCAGGGACAACCGGCAGCTGGCGAAATTCCGACTCGAAGGGATCCGTCCGGCACCGCGCGGCGAGCCACAGATCGAGGTCACCTTCGACATCGACGCGAACGGGATCCTCAACGTCTCGGCGCGCGACAAAGACACCGGCGCCGAACAGCAGGTGACGATCACCGAAACGACCAACCTCGACAGCTCCGAGATCGAGCGGATGATCAAGGAAGCCGAAGAGCACGCGGCCGAAGACCGCCGCCGTCGCGAAGAAGTCGACGCCCGCAACGAGCTCGATGCCTTCGCCCACCGGGTCGAGAGGCAGCTCGAGGAACTCGGCGACCGGGTCCCGGTCAACCAGAAAGAACAGGCCGAGTCGCTGGTCCGGGACGCCCGCAGGGCGATCGAGGAGCAGGCCGATCTCGACCGCGTCCGTCCGCTGACCTCCGACCTGCAGCAGATGGTCCAGGCGCTGCAGACTGCCGGTGCGACGGCGGGTCCCGAGGACGGTGGCGACGGTGAGGGGCGGCCCGCCGCCGAGGAGGAGGAAGTCGTCGATGCCGAGTTCACCCGTGAGTGAGGAGGAGCAAGAGGCGCGTCAAGCCGACGACGAGCGCTACCTGCGCGCGCGCGCCGATCTCGAGAACTACCGTAAGCGCTCCTCCCAGGAAATCGAGCGCCGGGTCGCCGAAGCGACCGAGCGGATGCTGCTCGACTGGATCGAGGCGGTGGACAGCGTCGACCGGGCATTGGCGATGCAGCCTTCCGCGGGGCTCGACAGCGTGCTCGAGCAGATGGAGGCGATCCTCGCCCGGCAGGGGGTCGAACGGGTCGGCGCCGCGGGCGAGCCCTTCGACCCCGAGCTTCACGAGGCGATCTCGGTGCGGGAGAGCGCCGAGGTCCCCGATCGCACCGTCCTCGATGTCGCTCGCTCAGGCTATCGGCGGGGCGACCGGGTGCTGCGCCCGGCGCAGGTGGTCGTCTCGCGGGACGGCCGCAGCCCGGAGCCGGAGCAGCAGCCCGACGGGGATGGTGAGGGCTGATTGGCCGTCGGCTTCCGCGACTACTACGAGGTACTGGGCGTCCCCCGCGGCGCCAGTGACGAGGAGATCCGCAGCGCCTACCGCAAGCTCGCCCGTGAATACCACCCGGACGTCAACAAGGATCCCGGCGCCGAGGACCGCTTCAAAGAAGTATCCGAGGCCTACGAGGTTCTGCGCGATCCCGAGAGACGGGAGAGATACGATCGCCTCGGGGCGAACTGGAAAGCCGGCGAGGACGTCAGCGGAGCCTCCGGGTTCGGCCGCGGCACGGGGTTCGGCGCAGGCACGGGGTTCGGCGGTGCCTCCGGGTTCGGCGGCGGGGACGGCCGAGGATTCGGCGACAGCGGCGGCTTCAGCGATTTCTTCGAGAGCTTCTTCGGCGGCCGGCCGGGAGGGTCCGCCCGGGGCTTCGAAGGCTTCTCGATGCGCGGCGGCGACCAGGAGGCGACGCTCGAGGTCACGCTCGAGGAGGCGGCGCGCGGCGGCAAACGGAAAATCTCCCTTGCCGATGGCCGCGAATTCGAGGTGCGGATCCCGCCCGGCGTGCGCGACGGTCAGAAAATCCGCCTCGCGGGCCAGGGCGGCGAAGGGGCGAGCGGCGGCCCGGCAGGGGACCTCTACCTGCGGGTGCGGATCAAAAGCCATCCGCGCTTCCGGCGCGAGGGCGACGACCTTGTCGTCGAGCTCCCCGTCGCGCCCTGGGAGGCGGCGCTGGGGGCCACGGTTCCCGTCCCGACCCTCGACGGCAGTGCCAAAGTCAAAGTGCCGGCCGGCTCCTCCAGCGGCCGCCGTCTGCGCCTGAGAGGCGAGGGCATGCCGGGCCCGGGCGGACGCAAAGGCGACCTCTTCGCGAGCGTCAGGATCGTCGTTCCGAAAAAGCTCAAAAAACGCGAACGGGAGCTGTTCGAGGAGCTCGCGGCGGCCTCGCGGTTCGACCCGAGGCAGGGGACCTGATGTCGCCCGGCACGACGCTCGTCCTCGCCGACGTCCGCGCGCTGGCGAGGCGCTCCGGCCTCCACCCCGACCTGGTGCGGCGCCTGATCGCGCTCGACGCCGTCGACCCCCTCGACTGGGACGCCGCGGCGCGCCTCGCCCGGCTGATGCGACTGCGCCGCGACCTCGGCCTCAACGTGGCCGGCGCGGCGCTCGCCTGCGACCTGTTGGCGCGAATCGAGGAACTGGAAGCGCGGCGCCGCTGAGCGCCGTGCGAGTCGCGATGGCGGCGGTGAAGCTCGGGTTGATCGTCTCGCCCGCAATCGATCAAGTGGCGGCAGACGAGCTGGCGGCCGAGCTCGGCGCTGCCCTGGCCGAGCGCTACCCGGAGGTCGAGTGGGACCTGGAGATCCTCACCGACGCGTTGGCCGAGCCACCGGTACACCTGACCGAGCTCGTCTCGGCAGCCCGCCGCCGGCTGCTCGAGGCCGACTGGGACCTGGCGGTGGTGATCACCGAGCTCCCCCTGCGGCTCGCCCACCGGACGCTGCTCAGCCACGCCAGCCGCACCCACGGCGTGGCCCTGGTCTCGCTCCCGGCGCTCGGGGTGGTGAGACGCCGCCGCCGCCTCTACGACGTCGTCGCCGATGCGGTCGGGAGCCTGGTCGGCGATCAGGAGCGTGGCCGCGCGGCCCGCACGAGCGGCGCCCGGCTCGGGGTCGAGCGCCGCCTCGCCGAGCTGGCCGGCGCGGTCGACGAAGATGACGGAGGCGCCGTCTTCGTCGCCCGCGTCATCACCGGCAACCTGCGACTTCTGGCCGGGATGGTCGGCGCGAATCACCCCTGGCGGCTGGTCGGGAGGCTTTGGCGAGCGATCCTGGCGGCGATCGCCGCGGTTGCCTTCGCCTTGATCCAGGTCGAAGTCTGGAGGATCGCCACGAGCCTCGGTCCGCTGCGACTTGCGATCTCCGCCCTCGCTTCGATCGTCGCCGCGTCGGTGACGTTGATCTCCGCCCACCACCTCTGGGAGCGGGCCCCCGATCCGCGCGTGCGCGAGCAGGTGACGCTGTTCAACCTGGCGACCACCGCGACGGTCGCGGTCGGGGTCACCGCGCTCTACCTCTTCGTCTTCGTCGCCAGCTTGCTCGGCGCGCTCCTGCTGATCGAACCGTCGCTGCTCTCGGAAGTGGTCGGTCGCGACACCAACGGTTGGGACTACGTGCGCATCGCCTTGCTCGCGAGCACCCTGGGGACGGTCGGAGGTGCCCTGGGAGCGACCGTGGAGACCGACGAGGCCGTCCGTGAGGCCGCCTACGCGCACCGCCCGACGAGCGGCCGCCGAAACGGCGGCGAGGGCTAGGACGCCAAGTGGCTCTCGACCCAGGATTCGAGCTGCGGCTTAGGCACGGCGCCGACCAGTCGGTCGACCTCCTCGCCGTCGCGGGCCACCATCAGGGTCGGGATGCTCTGCACCCCGTAGCGGCCGGCGATCTCGGGGGCGCCGTCGATGTCGAGCTTGACGACCTTCACCTTGCCGGCCCGGGTGCGGGCCTGCTCTTCCACCGCCGGCGAGATCCATTTGCAGGGACCGCACCAGGGCGCCCAGAAGTCGACCAGCACGGGGACCGGGGCATGCAGCTCTCGCTCGAAATCGTCGGCTCTCGCGTCGATCAGCCAGGGGAGAAGGTGGTGGCAGACCGCGCAGCGCGGGACGCCGTCGGCGTTCGGGCGGAGGCGGTTCTTGCGGCCGCAGTTGACGCAGGTGACGATCACGGCTCTCGCCCCGGCCAAGGACGGGTTCGCTCCCTCTTCATGCATATCTGCGTAGGCCGCCCGCGGCCTTTGTCGAGGTGCGGAGTGCTCCTCGGGCGTGGCGGCGGTCCCGTGGTTGACAGATGTGCCGCGGCGGCCTACCCAAGGGCACGTAGGCGCCGCGACGCGTGAGCGCCGCAGACGACAAGGAGCGAACTCAGATGACTCAGCTGCAGACCGAGCAGGGGCTCGTGCGGGTGCCGACCGGTACCTGGACCGTCGATCCGATCCACTCCAGCGTCGGCTTCGAGGTCAAGCACATGATGATCTCCACCGTTCGCGGCCATTTCAAACAGTACGAGGGGACGCTGGAAGCGGCCGAGGACTACCGCGACTCACGGATCCGTGGCAGCGTCCAGGTTGCCTCGATCGACACCAACAACGCCGACCGCGACGAACACCTTCGGGGTCCGGACTTCTTCGACGCGGAGCGGTGGCCCTTGATCACGTTCGAGTCGACCGCGATCGTGCACGTCGTGCATGGAACCTACCGCGTCACCGGCGACCTGACGATCAGGGACGTGACCCGTGAGATCCAGGTCGAGGCCAACGTCGAAGGCGCGGCGCTCGACCCCTGGGGCAACGAGCGCGTCGGCATCGCGGCTCGGGGCACGATCGATCGGACCGAGTTCGGCCTCACCTGGCAGCAGTCGCTCGTCGGCGGTGGGCTGCTGGTCGGCGAGAAGGTCGCGCTGCGGATCGACATCTCCGCCGTGCGGGCGTAGGGACCCGGCGATGGCCAGGCCCACGGCAAGTGCCCACCGGACCTTCGCGACGGTCAACCCGCACACCAACGAGGTGCTGCGCGAGTTCCCCTCGCTGCGCGGCGAGGAGATCGATTCGGTCATCGAGCGGGCCTATCGCGCGGCGGCGCCGTGGCGGGATCGAACGGCGGAGGAGCGGGCCGCGGTCGTCGGCCGGGCGGCAGCCTTGATGCGCGAGCGCCACGAGGAGCTGGCGCGGACGATCACGCTCGAGATGGGGAAGCTGATCGGCCACAGCCGGGCGGAGCTCGACCTGACGATCCGGATCCTCGAGTACTACGCCGAGCAGGGTCCGGCGCAGGTCGCCGACGAACCGCTCGAAATGGACGACGAGGGCTCGGCGGTGATCCGCAACGACCCGCTCGGGGTCCTGCTGACGGTGCAGCCTTGGAACTTCCCCGCCTACCAGGCCATCCGGATCAGTGCGCCGAATCTGGTGCTCGGCAACACGATCCTGCTGAAGCACGCGGCGGGCGTGCCTCAGTCCGCGCTGGCGATCGAGGCCCTTATCGCGGATGCCGGCGCCCCCGACGGCGTCTTCACCAACGTCTTCGTCGAGGTCGAGGACATCGCACGGATGATCGAAAGCCCACTCGTCCAGGGCTGCTCGCTGACCGGCAGCGACCGCGCCGGCTCCGCCTTCGGCGAGGAGGCCGGCCGCGCCGTCAAGAAGGTGGTGCTGGAGCTCGGCGGCAGCGACCCGTTCCTCGTCCTCGACGGCGAGAACCTCGAGCGCACCGTGGAGGCGGCGTTCGTGGGACGGATGCACAACATGGGACAGGTCTGCACCAGTGCCAAGCGGATGATCGTGATCGCCGACGCCTACCAGGACTTCCTCGACGGCCTCGCCGAACGGATGGCCGAGCCCGAACCCGGCGACCCGCTCGACGAGCGGACGACGCTGGCGCCGCTCTCCTCCGAGCGGGCGGCCGAGCGGCTGATCGAGCAGGTCGACGAGGCGATCGAGAAGGGCGCCGGCGTCGTGACCGGCGGCCGGCGGATCCACCGGCCGGGTGCCTACGTCGAGCCGACGATCCTTGTCGATGTCAACCCGAAGATGCGCGCCTACCACGAGGAGCTGTTCGGTCCGGTCGCCGTCGTTTACCGGGTCGAGTCGGACGAGGAGGCGATCGCCCTCGCCAACGACTCGCGGTACGGCCTCGGTGGGGCCGTGTTCGCGAGTGACGGCGAGCGTGCCCGCGCGGTGGCGGACCGACTCGAGGCAGGGATGGTCTTCATCAATCACCCGACCGCCTCGGAGCCGAACCTTCCCTTCGGTGGAGTCAAGCGCTCGGGCTTCGGGCGCGAGCTCTCCCACCTGGGCATCCTCGAATTCGCCAACCGCAAGCTGATCGCGACGACGCCGGTCGACGCGCCGATCCGCGACGCCCTGGGCTAGTCGCCCTCGCTGCGCGGCGCGTCCTGCAGGCCCTCCCCGCAGAGACGCTCGCCGGCGATCCAGTCGTCGTGGCCGCCGCGGTTGAGCCCGTCGCAGCCGCCCGCGGGCCCACGCACCGCACTCGTCGCCGGCCGGGCGACGGTCGGCAGGAGCAGCGGCACCGGGTTGATCGGCGTGTCGTAGTGGCGGACCTCGAAGTGCAGGTGGGGACCCGTCGCGTCCCCGGTCGATCCGACGTAGCCGATGCGCGTCCCGCCCACCACCGCCTCCCCCACGTAGGCGGTGATCGTCGACATGTGCCCGTACCAGCTCGTGTAGCCGAGGCGATGCTGGATCACGACGAGGTTGCCGTAGCCACCCCCGTTGTAGGCGGCGTAGATGACGGTCCCGACGCCCGCCGCGCCGATCGGGGTGCCTTCCGGATCGGGGATGTCGACGCCCGTGTGGGTGTAGCCGTCGCGCGGGGCGCCGAAGGGGTCGCCGATCGGACCCGGGACCGGGCGCAGGAACCGCACCGGGCCGGTGGCCGGCGCTTCGCCGTCCCCGCCCCCGCCGGAGCGGAGTGAGCGGATCGTGACCGGCCCCGCCAACCCGTCGACCGCGATGCCCGCCACTTCCTGGGCGCGCACCACGGCCGCCCTGGTCAGCGGCCCGAAGAGGCCGTCGGCCCGGCCCGCGCCCTGTCCGGCGCGCTGGAGCAGGAACTGCAGCGCCGCCACGTCCCAGCCTTTGTCGCCGTACCGCATCACCCTGCTGCCGAGGCCAGGCCGGCCGCGCCACCCGAGCGCCCGCCGGGTTTCGGGACCCGCGATCCCGTCGACCCGCAACCCGTCCCGGCGCTGCAGGGCGCGGATCCCGTCGCGCGTGAGCGGCCCCCTGATCCCGTCGACGAAGCCGCTGTAGAGCCGCATGCCCTGGAGCGCCGACTGCAGCGCGGCGACCTCCACGGCCGACGCGGCGGCGTGCGCGGGCGCGACGAGGGCGGCCAGGATCAGCCCCAACGCGCCGATTCTGCGAACCAGGCGCATTCACCGATGGTGAGCCAGGCGCCTCGAGCAGATCCCCTGGCCGGCGGCCCGCAAGGAGTCGTGCACGAGCTCGGGGGCGTCGGTCCCGATCCCGTCGTGGCCGACCCTCTCCGGGCCGCCAGAAAGCGTCAGTTCTCGAAAACCTGAATCGCGAAAGCTGCGCTGAACGTCTCGCCGGGCGGGACGAAGGTGAGCTCGGGGCCGGCGGTGAGGAGGGCGTTGGTGGGGGCGGTCATCGGCTCGATCGCGACGGCGTCGGTGTCGGCGGGGGCGAAGATCTGGGCGAAGGGGTAGCCGCTGTCCATGCGCATCTCGATCCGGCGGTCGGGGCCGACGAGGGCGAACGCGGTGCCGGGCGGGGGGGCCAGGAAGGCGTCGTCATAGGTGCGACCGCCGAGCGGGCCGGGCTCGATCGCGGTCGGCTCGCGCTCGCCCGTCGGCAGGCTGCTTGGCCCGAGCAGGAGGCGCTCGTGGACCGGCGCGCGGAGGATCCAGTCGGCGCGCGACACCCACGGCAGCCGCAGGTAGGGATGGAAGCCGAAGGCGATCGGCACCGCGACGTCGGCGGTGGCGCTGACGCTGGTGGCGATCTCCAGCGAGCCCTCCAGCAGGGTCGCCTCGATCTCGACCAGGTGCGGGAACGGGAAGGCGTCGAGCAGGTGCGGGTGGGCGCCGAAGTCGAAGCTCGCCGCCAGGGCGCCGCCGCCGTCGAGCTCCACGTGGCGCTCGACCCGCCAGCCCGGCGCCGCCGCGAGCAGGCCGTGGATCGGCAGGCCGTTCTCCTCGCGCTTCAACGGCAGGTCCGGCAAGGCGAGGTCGACCCGGCGCCCGGCGAGGTCGAAGCGGTCGGCGCCGAGCCGGTTCGCCCACGGATGCAGGAAGGGGATCCCCATCGTCGAGTAGTGGTCGACGTAGGCCCGCAGCCCATGGCGCTGCCCGAGGAGCTCCTCGCCGCGGTGCCGCAGCGAGCAGCAGATCATCCCCGCCTCCGGCACGAAGGTGGCCTCCAGGCCGCCGCGCGCGTCACCTTCGAGGGTCAGGGCGGCGAATCCCTCCTCGCTGCGTTCGCCGACCATGGCGGGATCTTGACTCAGCGCCGCCGTCGGCGCCGGCCCGCCGGCTCACTAGCATCGGGCGTCGAGTGGAACTCGGCGTCTACACCTTCGCGGAGCTGACCCCCGAGGTCGAGGGCGGCCCGGTGGTGAGCGCCGAGCGGCGCCTGCGCGACCTGATCGAGGAGATCGAGCTGGCCGACCAGGTCGGTCTCGACGTCTTCGGCGTCGGCGAGCACCACCGTCCCGACTTCGCGGTCTCCGCTCCGGCCGTCGCCCTCGCCGCCGCGGCCGAGCGCACCGAGCGCATCCGCCTCACCAGCGCCGTCTCGGTGATCAGCTCCGACGACCCCGTGCGCGTCTTCCAGGACTTCGCGATGCTCGACCTGCTCTCCGGCGGGCGCGCCGAGATCATGGCCGGCCGCGGCTCCTTCATCGAGTCCTTCCCCCTCTTCGGTTACGACCTGGATGACTACGACGAGCTCTTCGCCGAGAAGCTCGAGCTGCTGCTCGCGGTGCGGGCCGCGACCGAGGTCAGTTGGGACGGGCGGCTGCGAGCGCCGATCGACCGGCGCGGCGTCTACCCGCGTCCGCTGCAGGACCCGCTGCCGGTCTGGGTCGCGGTCGGCGGCTCGCCCGAGTCGGCGATCCGCACCGGCCGCCTCGGCCTGCCGATGGCGCTGGCGATCATCGGCGGCGAACCGGCGCGCTTCAGGCCGTTCGCGGAGCTCCACGCCGCAGCGGCGGCCGAGGCGGGCGCGGCGCGCCCCGCGCTCAGCATCAACTCCCACGGCTTCGTCGCGCCGACGTCACAGACCGCCGCCGACATCACCTTCCCCGCCTTCGCCCGGATGATGGACCGGATCGGCCGCGAGCGCGGCTGGCCGGCGATGACCCGCGCCGCGTTCGAGGCGAGCCGGACGCTCCAGGGCGCCAACCTCGTCGGCTCCCCCGCCGAGGTGGCGGAGAAGATCCTCCACCAGCACTCGATCTTCGACCACGACCGCTTCCTCATCCAGTTCAGCGTCGGCACCCTCCCCCACGCCGACGTGATGCGCTCGATCGAGCTCTTCGGCACCGAGGTCGCCCCGGTCGTGCGCCGCGAGCTGAGCACGACCGCGGCGTAGGCCGGCGGACGATGCGCGATCGCCGGCGGGCCAGGACTACGTCGTCCGGAGCCCCAGCTCCTCGCTCGCGGCGAGGTGGCCTTCGTAGGGCACCACCGCGAAGTACATCAGCGAGGGAAGGAGGGCCGGGAGGTCGTCCATCTGGTTCTTGTTGAGACGGGCGTAGAGGAGGGATTCGACCCCGCCGACGACGCCGGAGGCGGTGACCGTGGAATAGGTCGTGCCGGCGGGGAGGAGCTCGCGGACCTTGGTGTCGATGCAGGAGGCGAAGTAGTCGAGAAGGGCGACGCGGCGGAGGGCGGCGTCGGGGGTGGCGGCGCGGGCCTCGACGATCACCATGCGCGCGGCCTCGGGCTCGGCGGCGGCGAAGGCGAGGAGGGCGTTGAAGCCGCTGCGCAGGCGGTCGCGCCAGATGTCACCACCCTCGTCCGCCGCGGCGGCGACCCGTTCACGAAGTTGTGTGGCACAGGTGTCGAAGGCGGCGAGGAAGCAGTCGTCTTTGTTGGAGAAGTGCTCGTAGAAGGTGGGCCGCGAGACACCCGCCCGTTCGATCACGTCCTGGACGTTGGTCGAGCGATAGCCCAGCTCGGAGACGGAGCGCAGCATCCCGACCAGGAGGCGCTCGCGCTGGATCGCCCGGACCAGGTCCGCGGGCAGTCGGCGCGGCCCCGAGGGGAAGCGGCTTTCGCTGTCGGCAAGCATCTCGGCCGCCATCTGGACGAGGTCCTCGGGCCAGTCATCCCCGAGCGCCGCCATCAAGAAGTCCCGGCTTAGCTGGTTTCTGTCGGGTGAGACCAAGAAACTGTCGTGTAGAAATTGCAGGGTGTTGTCCGATCGGGACCGGACACTCGCTACGTTCCTAAAGAAAACGATTCATGTTTTTGCACGGTACCAGAAGAAATGTTGAGCGGAGCATGAATTTGCTGACACTGGGTATCCTTCGGCTCATGCTCCCCAACCGACTTCGGGAGCATTCGTGAGCGCAACCCGACCTCAACTTCCCCCCGAGTTCGTCGCCTCCCACAAGCGGCGGAGGATGATCGACGCGATGGCCGAGCTCTGCGCCGAGCAAGGCTACGAGGCGACCAAGATCGCCGACGTGGTGCGCCGCGCCCGCGTCGCGCGCAAAACCCTGTACGACAACTTCTCCGGCAAGGAGGAGCTCTTCCTGGCCGCCTTCGACCGCACCGTGGCGGATGCCGAAGCCCAGATCGCGGAGGCCTGCGACGCGCTCCCCGTCGACGATTGGGCAGCCCGGACCGAAACCGGCCTCCGGGTCCTGCTGGAGTTCATCGCCTCGCACCCGGCGGAGTCGAAGCTCTGCCTGGTTGAGGCGCCCGCCGCCGGCCCGGAGTCGGCGGCGCGCTACGAGGCGGCGTTCGAAGGCTTCACCGACCGACTGCGTGCGACGGCGCCGGCCCGCCCCGGGCGCCCCGTCACGCTCGAGGAGGCTCTGGTCGGCGGCACGGTCTGGATCCTCCAGCGCGAGGCCCGTCGGGGCGCTGCCGAGAAGGCCACCGAGCTCCTTCCCGAGCTCACCGACTTCGTGATTTCTCCGTACCGCGATGTAGGAAAAAGGTGACTGAGAAGCAGGTGCGAATGTGACACCGCGATGTCACACTCTGACGATCACATGGACCGCCTGCCGCGTGGCCGTCACGGCTTGTCCCCGGAGTTCGTCGCGCGCAATCAGCGCGAGCGGCTGATCTCGGCGCTGATCCTCACCCTCGCCGACGTCGGCTATCAGAAAACCACCGTGTCGATGATCGGACGGCGCGCGGCGGTCTCCAAGAGTGACTTCTACAAGCACTTCGACAGCAAGGACGACTGCTTCCTCGCCGCCTACGACCACGCGGTCGACCGCATCCGCACGACGGTGGTCGAGGCCTGCGCGCCGGACCCGGACGCCGAGTGGACCGCCCGCGTCCGCGCCGGCATCACCGCGCTGCTGACCCTCCTGTCCGGCGAGCCGCCGCTGGCGACGATCGTCCTCGCCGAGGGCCTGCGCGCCGGGCGCGGCATCTACGACCGCTACCAGGCCGCGGTCGAGAGCTTCGTGCCGCTGCTCCGCGACGGCGCGCCCGACCCGCCCGGCGCCGCCCCGGTCCCTCCCGCGACCGACGAAGCCGTCGTCGGCGGCATCGCCGCTCTACTTGGCCGCCGGGTCGTCGCCGGCGAGGCCGCGGACCTCGCCGCGCTGATCCCGGACGTGCTGGAGTTCGCGCTCGCCCCCCACCTCGGCACCGAGCGGGCGCGGCGAATAACCTCCGCTGGATGAGCGAGGCCCAGAGCGCGAGCGGCGTCTTCCCTTCGCAGGCCCTGGCCGAGGCGATCGAGCGCGAGTGGGTCAGCTCGGGCGAGTACCGCATCCGCCCCGAGGCGATCCAGCCCGCCAGCATCGACCTGCGACTCGGCGACGAGGCCTGGGCGCTGCGCTGCTCCTTCCTCCCCGACGTCGACTCGACCGTCGAGGAAAAGGTCGAGGGCCTGGCCTTCCAGAAGGTCGACCTGCGCGACGGCGCGGTGCTCGAGCGCGACCGGCCCTACCTCGTCCCGCTGATCGAGCGCCTCGCCCTCCCCCAGGACGTGCGCGCCCGCGCCAACCCGAAGAGCTCGACCGGCCGGCTCGACGTCTTCACCCGCGTGATCACCGACCGCCACAACCGCTTCGACGACATCAGGGCCGGCTACGAGGGCCGCCTCTACCTCGAGGTCGTGCCGCGCTCCTTCGCCGTCCAGGTGCGCACCGGCCTCTCCCTCAACCAGCTGCGCCTGGCGCGCGGCGACGTCCGCCTCGGCGACGGGCGCATCCGCGAGCTGCAGGGCGAATCGCCGCTCGTCTACCTCGACTCCGACCCCGTCCCGGAGTCCGAGCTCGCCGTCTCCGACGGCCTCTTCCTCAGCCTCGACGTCTCCGGCCCGGCCGACCGCGTGGTCGGCTACCGGGCGAAGAAGAACAGCCTGCCGGTCGACCTCGGCAAGATCCGCGCCTACCGCTGGAGCGATTACTGGGATCCCGTCTACCCGGAGGCGGGCGGCAAGATCGTGCTGGAGCCGGAGATCTTCTACCTCCTCCTCTCCGCCGAGGGCGTGTCGATCCCACCGCAGATCGCCGCCGAGATGATGGCCTACGACCCGACCGCGGGCGAGCTGCGCACCCACTACGCGGGCTTCTTCGACCCCGGCTTCGGCTACGACCCGGCCGGCGCGCGCCCCGGCAGCCGCGCCGCCCTCGAGGTGCGCGCCCGCGACGTCCCCTTCATGGTCGAGCACCGCCAGCCGGTCTGCAAGCTCGGCCTCGAGTGGATGGAGTCCCCGGCCGAGCGCCTCTACGGCGCCGACCTCGGCTCCAACTACCAGGGCCAGGTGACGATGCTCTCCAAGCACTTCGAGGAGCAGACGGCGGGGGTTTAGCGCGGGCGCCCACAGCACTTCGCCGCCCGTCCACACCACTTCGGGGCGCCGGCGGCCCGTCCTGGGCGCCTCATGGGGGTCCTGGCAGGCTGTGACCCCCATGAGGCGCCCAGGGCGTGGGGCCTTCGTGAAACAACGGGCAAAGGGACGTGAGGAGGTCGGACTTCCGTGATCGTCTCGTGAGGAAGAGTCCGGGATCCGACCGGTCGGGATCTAGCGTGGTTCGAGATGGGCGCCATACGCCCATTTCGAACCACGCAAGGGCGGGTCGGTCCCTGCGTGGTTCGAAATCCCCCTCACAGGTGGATAACGAACCACGCAGGGTCCCGACCGGTCGGGGGACGCCGTACGTCGCCCCGGCGGCGCACCTCCGTGACGGTCCCGTGCATATCCCGTGGGGCTTCCGCGCGGGTCCCTCCACACCCCCTGCCCTCCCAGGCCCCGGCGCCGGCACGACCCCTCATCCGCCGCACGCCGCCGTGACATTGCGGTGAAACCCGGATGGCGCGGGAGGCGGGCGCTCCTAGATTCGCTCGCAAGGCAACTTCAGCGAGCGAGAGGAACGACGATGCCCGCCACCGACGACAAGAAGGTCACCAAGGCGACCACGCCACGCTACGAGACCGGCCCGATCGTGGTCGGGTCGGACGGCAGCCCGGGCGGCGACGACGCGGTCGCCCTGGCCCACGACCTCGCCGGCACCGGCAGCCGTCGCCTGGTCGCCGAAAAGGTGCCGG
>JBPYFM010000208.1:0-3410 GCA_051986435.1 Solirubrobacterales bacterium
GCCTCAAGGAGGCCAAGGACCTGGTCGACTCGGCCCCGAAGCCCGTCAAGGAGGGCGTGAACCAGGAGGAGGCCGACCAGATCAAGGCGCAGCTCGAAGAGGCCGGCGCCTCGGTCGAGCTCAAGTAGTCAGCTCGTAAATCCGGTGCCAGGCACCTTGGTGCCTGGCACCGGGTCTCAGCTCACGGCGCGAGGCGGGCGCGGATCCGGTCCGCGCTGACCGTCATCCCTTTTCGCTCGAAGAGCTCGAGCGCCCGTTCGAGCTCAGCACGCGCCTCGTCCGCACGACCTGCCCGGTCGAGCACCTCCGCGAGGTCGGCACAGGAGAGCGCGTGGTTCTCCAGGTAGTCGGTGCGCGACGCGAGCGCGACCGCCTCGCGGGCGAGCCGCTCGGCGTCGTCGAGCTCGCCGCGCGCCGCGAGCACCCTCGCCTTCACACGCCTCAGGCCGATCTGCGGGTCGATGTCTTCCTGCATCGCCCACGTCCGGGCCAGGTCGGCGAGCGCTTCCGCCTCGGCCGGCCGCCCCTGTTCGAGTAGGGCATCGGCGACCACCATCGCCGCCGTCACCCAGTGCCCGCGGTTGCCGATTCGCTCGAGGAGCTCCAGTCCGGGCCGCGCCTCGCGCTCCGCAGCCGCCGGATCGCCTGCAAAGAGCTCGGCGCGCGCCGCCTCGAAGCGGATGCTCGCACCCGTCAGCTCCAGGCCGAGGTCGTTCGCGATCGCGTCCGCCTCCGCGACCAGTCGCCGTGATGCATCGAATCGGCCCGCCATCGCCTCGAGGTTGATCCGGCATCGAAGCGACGCCACCTCGATCCGCCGGTTACCCGGGAGCCGCTCGGGTACGCGCGCGCAGAGCTCGAGCGCTTCCGGCACGGGTGTCGGGCCGTGGAGCGCCGCGATCAGCACGTAACCGAGGCAGTGGCTCTCCTGCTCGACGTCCCCGGCCCTGCGGGCGTGGTCGGCCGCACGCTCGAGGTCGACGACTCCCGTCGCCGCGTCGCCCGCCCAGAAGCGGAGTTGGCCGATCAGGCCCACGGTGCGGGCGAGCCCGGCCTCGTCGCCGAGCTCCTCGAACACCCGGAGCGGCTCGGCGAGCATCGCGCGGACTTCGTCATGCGACCGGAGCGCCTCCGTGAACATCTCGATGTGCACGAGTGCGACGGTCGCTTCGGCCTCGTTGCGCCGGTCGCCGGTCTTCGCGGCGCGCTCGCGGCAATCTGCGAGCACCCTCCGGGCGCCGTCCCAGTCGCCGGTGTCCTGCAGGGTGCGGCCGAGCATGGGGAGGATGTCCAGACGACCCTGATCGTCGGGCCCGAAGAGGGCCTCGGCCCGGCCGAGCAGGCTGGCCACCGCCCGGAGGTCGTCGCGGGAGTTGGCTCTGCGGCCGGCGGCAGCGAGCCGCTCGGCCGCGCGGCGGGCGAGCGCCTGGGCCTCGGGGGTGGACGGGCCGAGCTCGACCCGGTAGCGGTACGCGCGCTCGAGGTGGTAGCCGACCACCTCGTCGAGCTCGACGAGATCGGCTCCGTGCTCGCCGAGCCACAGCGCGAAGCGCTCGTGCAGCTCGGCGCGCATCGCCTTCGGGAGGGCGTCGTAGGCCGCGTCGCGGATCAGCAGATGCCGGAAGCGGTAGGCGTCCTCGCCGGGGAACTGGGGGCGGTCCGGCCGCACGAGCTCCCGGCGAACGAGTGCGGTGAGCGGCGCCCGGAGCTCGAGCTCCGTCGCCGAGAGCGCCTCCACCGCCCCTCGGTGAAAGGTCCTGCCCTCCACGGAACCGCGCTCGAGCACCCGGCGCTCCGTCGGATCGAGCTGGTCGAGGCGGGCGGCCAGGAGGGCCTGGATCGTCGGCGGGACGCTCACCGCCGTGCCCGGCGAGTCGCGGACGAGACCGACCATCTCCTGGACGAAGAGCGGATTGCCCTCGGCCGCGTCGAGGATCCGCCGGCGGAGCTCGCCGTCGAGCTCGGCGCCGTCGAGGAGGTCCGCAACGAGCCTTGCGGCGTCGTCGGCGGCCAGGGGCTCGAGCAGGACGGTCGTGGCGTTGAGCTTGCCGCCGCCCCAGTTCGGCCGGCGGTCGAGCAGCTCGGGTCGCGCCATGCAGAGCAGCAGGATCGGCACGTCGCGGCTCAGGTCGGCGATGTGGTCGACGAGGTCGAGGAACGCCGCCTCGCCCCAGTGGATGTCGTCGAGGACGACGACGAGCGGCGCGTGCCGCGCTTCGGCCTCGAGCAGCCGGCGCACCGCCCAGGCGATCTCCTCGCCGGATGTCGGCACGTCGCCCTCCCCGAGCACGGCGCGGAGTGCGCCTGCCACCGTTCCGTCGAGGCCGAGCTCGGCGAGCCGGTCCCCCGGGTCCGGTCGCAGGAGCTGCTTCAGGATCTCGACGACCGGCCAGTACGTGATCCCCTCGCCGTACGACAGGCAGGTGCCGCGGACGACGTTCACGCCCTCGAGTGAGCCCAGGAACTCGGCGGAGAGGCGCGACTTCCCGACGCCGGCCGCGCCGAGCACCGTGAAGAGCTGGCACGAGCCGTCGGTCACCGCCTGCGCCATCGCGGCCCGTAGGCGCTCGAGCTCACGCTCGCGCCCCACCATCGCCGTCCCCGGGCGCCGCGCCGGCGCCGCCGCGGCGACGGAGTCGAGCCGGAACGCGGGGACGGCGGTGGCCTTGCCCTTCAGCTCGAGCGGCTCGAGCGGCGCGCCGGCGACGGCGTGGCGGACGAGCGCGAGCGTCTCGGCGCCGAGCAGGATCTCGCCGGGCTTGGCTGCCTGCTCCAGGCGGGCGGCCACGTTCACGGCGTCCCCGGTCGCGAGCCGCTCCTCCGTGCCGGTGACGACCTCGCCCGTGTTGACGCCGATCCGCAGCTCGAGGGCGGTGCCGTAGTCGCGCTCCAGGCCCTCGTTCAGGGCCTGCAGCCCCGACCGCAGGTCGGCTGCGGCCCGCACGGCCCGGAGCGCATCGTCCTCGTGGACGACCGGGATTCCGAAGACCGCCATCACCGCATCCCCGATGAACTTCTCCACCGCGCCGCCGTGCCGCTCCACCACCGTCCGGGCGAGCTCGAAGTACCGGGCCATGACCGCCCGGAGGGACTCCGGGTCGAGTCGCTCGCCGAGGGCCGTGGACCCGGTCACGTCCGCAAAGAGGACGGTGACTGTCTTCCGCTGCTCCCCGGCCGCCCCCGGGCGGACGGCGAGGGCGGCGCCGCAGGCGTCGCAAAACCTGGCGTCAGGCCGGTTCTCCTGGCCACAGGCCGCACAAGCCGGCATGTGCCCGAGTCTAAGCACGGCGCCAGGCAGCGGCCGGACCGGCTTGACACCGTGGCCTACAATGGCTTCGAAAGGGCGAATTGATGCCCGGAGCCGCCCCGCGGCAGCCCTGCGGCCTCTGCTACCTTGCCCTGGTCGGCCG
>JBPYFM010000209.1:0-3682 GCA_051986435.1 Solirubrobacterales bacterium
TCACGGAAGTCCGACCGCCTCACGTCCCTGTACCGGCTCTCCCCCGCACCCCTCACGTCCTGGGCGCCTCATGGGGGTCACAGCCTGCCAGGACCCCCATGAGGCGCCCAGGACAGCCGCCGGCGCCGCGGAGTGGTGCGGACGGCGGGGCCGAAGTAATGCGGACGGCCCGGCCCCAAATGGGTGCGGTCCGGACGGCCCGGCCCGAAGTGGCGCGGCCGGCCCGAAGCGGCACGCACAGCCGGCCCTCCTCGGACGGCCGCCCGGCGCCCCTGGCTAGGCGGCGCTGCTGCTGGTCCCCGCCGCCGCCCGCTCCCGTTGCTGCTGGTCGATCCTCCGCCGCAGGCCGAAGAAGTAATCCGCCCCGCTGATCAGGGTCACGGCTACGGCGGCGTAGACGAGGACGTCGACCCAGGCGGGTGAGGGGTTGGTGGCAATGAGGGCGATGACAGCGCCGATCTGGAGGACGGTCTTCGCCTTGCCGAGCCAGGAGGCGGCGATGACGAGGCCGCGCTCGGCGGCGATCGTGCGGAGGATGGTGACGGCGACCTCGCGGGCGATGATGACCATCGCGACCCAGGCTTCGAGGCGCCCGAGGGAGACGAGGGAGACGAGGGCGCCGACGATGAGGAGCTTGTCGGCGAGCGGGTCCATCAGCTTGCCGAAGGTGGTGATCGAGTTGCGGGAGCGGGCGATGTAGCCGTCGAGGCCGTCGGTGAGGGCCGCCGCGGCGAAGACCGCCGCCGCGATGATGTCCCCGTTCGGCATTTCGACCAGCAGCGCGACGACCACCACGGGCACCGCGAGGATGCGCAGCATCGTCAGCGCGTTGGGCAGGTTGAGCGGGAACACCGCCTCTCAGTCTGACGAAGCGCCGCTCGTCGCGGGCGCACGCGCGGCCGCTGCAGCGGCGGCGTCGCGGGCGGCGAAGTACTCCTCGCCCTCGATCGAGACGTGGGGGACGACCCGATCCAGCCACTTCGGCATCCACCAGGCTTTCTTCCCCAGCAGCACCATCACCGCCGGCACCAGCAGGCAGCGGACGAGGGTCGAGTCGATCGCGATCGCGACCGCGAGGCCGACCCCGAACTCCTTCACCACCGGGTCGCCGCTCAGGATGAAGCTGGCGAAGACGCAGACCATGATCGACGCGGCCGAGGTGATGACGCGCCCGGTGTTCGCCAGGCCTTCGATCACCGCCCGCTTCTCGTCGCCGTACTCGGCGTAGTGTTCGCGCATCTGCGTGAGCAGGAAGACCTCGTAGTCCATCGAGAGGCCGAAGAGGATCGCGAACATCAGCAGCGGCACGAAGCTGACGATCGGTATCGAGTGGGGCAGGCCGATCAGCGTCGCCCCCCAGCCGAGCTGGAACACCGCGGTGACGACGCCGTAGGAGGCGGCCACCGAGATCAGGTTCATCGCCGCCGCCTTGACCGGGACCAACAGCGAGCGGAATGCCATCAGCAGGACGAGGAAGCTGAGCGCGACGACGACGAAGATCATCAGCGGCAGCTTGTCGGCGATCTGGTTGGCGAGGTCGATGTAGCCGGCCGTCTGGCCGCCGACGTAGGACTGCGCCTTCGTCCCTTCGAGCACTCCGGGGATCACTTCGTCACGAAGGTTTTCCACCAGCGTGACGGTCTCGTCCGCCCACGGCTCCGATTTCGAGATCACGGTGAAGACGGCGACCCTTTTGTCTTCCGAGAAGCTCGGTTCGGTGACCGCGGCGACGTCGCCGGCCGCGCCGATCGCTTTCTGCAGGCTCGGCAGCACTTTCTGGGCTTCTTCGGGCGAGGTGAATTCGGAGGCGATCAGGAGCGGCCCGTTGACCCCCGGGCCGAAGCCCGCGTTCAGACCGTCGTAGGCCTGCCGCGAGGTCGTTTCCTCGGGCAGCGCGCTGATGTCGTTCTGGCCGAGCTGGAGCTTGAAGATCGGCAGGGCGAGGATCGCGAGGACGACCAGCGCGGCGATCGCCGAGCGCCAGGGCATGTCGGCGACCCGTTCGGCCCAGCGGCGCCAGCCGTGCGGCTGCTTGTCGTCGGGGTGCGTCTTCCCGAGGTGGAAGCGCAGGCTGTTGATGCGGGGACCGAGCGCACCGAGCATCGCGGGCAGAAGCGTCGCCGCCGCGCAGACCGCGAAGACGACCGCGATCGCGGCGGTGAAGCCGAGCGTCGTCACCAGCGGGATCCCGGCGACGAGCAGCGAGCAGAGCGCGATCACGACGGTGAAGCCGGCGAAGACGACGGCGCCGCCCGCGGTCGCGGTCGCGCGGGCGATCGACTCGCGCATCTCCATCCCTTCGCCGAGCTGGAGTTTGTGGCGGGTGACGATGAAGAGCGCGTAATCGATGCCGACGCCGAGGCCGATCATCGTCGCCAGCGTCGCCGCCACGCCCGGCACCTCGAAGACGTGCTCGAGCAGCTTGATCACCGACAGCGTGCAGGCGAGCCCGATCAGCGCGCCGACGATCGGCAGCATCATCGCCGTCGCCGTGCCGAAGGCGAACAGCAGGATGATCACCGCGGCGATCAGCCCGATCAGCTCGGAGGACTCGGTCGACGGTTTGGAGAGCTGCTGACCGACGTAACCGCCGACCGACGCGTTGCCCCCCGCAGCTTCGAACGGCTTCGCCGCGTCGAGGTATTCCTGCGCCTGTTCTTCGTCGATTTCCCCGGGGCCGATGCCGAGGACCAGCGGGATGTAACCGATCTGCTGGTTTTTGCTGAGGGTTTTGGAGCCTTCTTCGAGCGGGCTGGTGGCGGAGTTGACGTGGGGCAGCGCCCGCAGCCGTTCGACCGTTTCTTCGGTCGCCTTGGCGAAGGCCGGTTCGGTCAGCTTCTTCCCGGCGGGCGCTTCCAACACCACCGGGTTCGACCCGTAGGCCTGCTCGGGCAGGTTTTCTTCCAGCAGTTCGGTCGCCTGGGTCGAGCCGGTCCCCGGCAGCGTCAGGTTTTCGCTGGTCTTCGACCCGGTGGCGGAGCTGATCGCGACGAGCGCGATCGCGAGCACGATCCAGGCACCGATCACCGGCCAGTGGTGCCGCGAGCACCAGCGACCGATCGCATAGAGGGGCCCGGTCATCGCCGCCGCAGTATTCCCTACTCAGACGCTCCCGACCACCCAAATATTGGGTGCGATAAACGAGGAGGGATTCTCTATTCGCCGGGCGGTTCGGCGGTGCCGTTCTCGAAGGGGACCGGGACCGAGGCGAGCGGCCCGGCGCCGAGCGTCTGCCGAAGCAGCGTCAGGTGCTGGGCCTGGTTGGCGACGGTGGACGCGAGCAGCGATCGCGGCCAGGGCGCTTCCAGCTTGGAGATCGCGCTCAGCTCCTCGTCGATCGTCGCGCTTTCCACTTCGTAGAGGAATTCGAGCCGTTCACGATCGGTCTTCAGCGCCCCGCCTTCGATCGTTTCTTCGCTCGGTTCAGCGGAGCTCTTCAGCCCCCGCATCGCCTTCAGCACGGCGTCGACGTGTTCCTGTTCCTGGGCGCGGAAGTAGGCCGCCATGCGGGCGAGGCGCGGGGGCAGCTTCGAGATCACCTGGCCGTAGGCGACGATCGCCGCTTCCTGGCGGCCGAGCACCTTGTCGAGAACTTCGGCGTCGGCTGATTCTTCGATCGGGACGCTCTCGGCGGTCGCCGAGGAACTTCCGCCCCCGCAACCGGCGAGCAGACACACAAGCG
>JBPYFM010000210.1:0-40623 GCA_051986435.1 Solirubrobacterales bacterium
TCACGGAAGTCCGACCGCCTCACGTCCCTGTACCGGCTCTCCCCCGCACCCCTCACGTCCTGGGCGCCTCATGGGGGTCACAGCCTGCCAGGACCCCCATGAGGCGCCCAGGACAGCCGCCGGCGCCCCGAGGTGGTGTGGACGGCCGGGGCCGCAGTAATGCGGACGCCCGGGCCGAAGTGGGTGCGGTGCGGACGGCCCGGCCGAAGCAGTGCGCCGAGGAACAGGCCATGGGCGCTCGTGCAGATCGAGACGATGCCCCAGAGGAGGGCGTCGCGGCGGCGGGTCACGACGATCGCGAGCGGCATCAGGATCGCGGCGAGCACCGCGATCGCGAAGACGGTCGCAGTGCTCGCGACCGGGACTTCCGAGTCGGTGATCGCGACGGCGATCCACGCCAGTCCCTCGGCGAGGAGGACGAGGGCCGCCGGCGCGCCGGCCTTCCACCAGGCTCCGCCCCCTCCCCCGCGCTCGGGCACTCAGCTCCCGTCCGGCGGCTCGTAGAACTGCATGACGCCGGCGACGGCGAAGCAGGCGGCGCCGAGGAAGGTGCCCCAGTTGGCGATGCCGACCGCGATCATGTCGCCGTCGGCGCGGACGAAGGAGGCGACAGCGGCGACCATGAAGAGGACCGAGCCGACCTGATTGACGAAGACGATCCACCAGCCGAGGCCCTCGCCGCGCAGGCGCCACCAGGAGCCGGAGATGTCGACCATCGCGACGATGCCGGCGACGAGGAAGAGGATGCAGCCGATCATGTCGGGGCTCCAGACCAGGCGGTCCTCCTGCGCCGCGGTGAGGTCGCCGAGCAGGGAGTCGAGGAGGTTGATGCCGAAGACCAAGGTCCCGGAGAAGAGGACGGCGGCCGCGAGATAATCGAGGTTGGCCGGTTCGCGCGCCCACCAGCGCCAGCGTTGGCCCGCCCAGGTGCCGTCGCGGCGGCGGTGCGGGGCGTTGATCGCCAGCAGCACCGAGGTGTAGCCGCCGGTCGAGAAGAAGACGCCGCCGACCAGGTAGACGACCGCGACGAGGCGCGGACCGCCGATCCCGGCCTGGGCCAAGAGGGCGCCGATCGCGAAGAGCGAGCCGCCGACCAGGAACGCCCCGGCGGCGACCTGGTTCGCCCTACGAAGCGCCGAAGGTGCTCGGGTCCGGGCCGGTGCGGTGGCCGACATCGAGTCGGGCGATCGCCGCCATGTCGTCTTCGGAGAGCTCGAAGTCGAAGAGGTCGAAGTTCTCGCGCACGCGCGACGGGGTGACGGACTTGGGGATCACGACGTTGCCGAGCTGGAGGTGCCAGCGCAGGATCACCTGGGCGACGGTGCGCTCGTGATGGGCGGCGATCGTCACCAGGGTGTCGTCCGCCAGCACCTCGCCCTGCGCGAGCGGGCTCCACGCCTCGGTGGCGATGCCGTGCTCGGCGTGCCAGGCGCGCAGCTCGGCCTGCTGGAGCAGCGGGTGGAGCTCGATCTGGTTGATCGTCGGCATCTGCCCGGCGTCGCTTTCCAGGCGCTCGAGGTCCTCGATGCGGAAGTTGGAGACGCCGATGGAGCGCGAGCCGCCCTCCTCCTTGATGCGTTCGAAGGCGCGCCAGGTGTCGACGAAGAGGCCGCGGGCCGGGACCGGCCAGTGGATCAGGTAGAGGTCGACGTGGTCGGTGTCGAGGTTTTCGAGCGAGCGCTCGAAGGCGGGGAGGGTCGAGTCGAAGCCCTGATCGGAGTTCCAGAGCTTGGTGGTGACGAAGACCTCCTCGCGGGGGACGCCGGACGCGGCGATCCCGGCGGCGACGCCGCGCTCGTTGCGGTAGGCGGCGGCGGTGTCGAGGTGTCGATAGCCCACCGCCAGGGCGTCCTCGACCGCGCGTTGCGTCTCCTCCGGCGGGATCTGGAAGACCCCGAACCCGAGTTGCGGGATCTCGACGCCGTCGCTGAGCCTGACGTTCGGGACGTCGGCCACGGCGCTCAGCCTCCTAACTGGACGAGAGCCCGATGGCGATCAGCGGGAAGGCGAGCATGAAGCCCATGTAGAGGCCCATCGCGGCACCGGAGGTGAAGGTCATCGTGCTCGAGCGGGCCCCGATCAGGGCGGTGATGAAGGCGATGAGGGCGGCGAGGCCGCACCCGATCCAGAAGATAGATGGCATCAAGTCGGCAGCCTAGCGGACCGATAACCGGGAAGGAATCCACCGCAGGCCTCGGAAAAAGCCTCTTCAATGAACTCAACGCCCGCCAAAAACTCGAAACTGATCCTCGCGGCGATGATCTTCGCCGTCTCGATGACGTTCATCGACCAGACGATCGTCGCGATCTCGCTGCCCACGATCCAGGGGGACGTGCACCTCTCGACCACCGGCTCGCAGTGGATCATCAACGGGTACCTGCTCTCGCTCTCGGCGCTCTTCGCCTTCGGCGGGCGCCTCGCCGACATCGCCGGCCACCGCCGCATGGTGGTCATCGGCATCGTCGTCTTCGCCGTCTGCTCGGCGCTCTGCGGGGCGACGCCGACCGGCTCCGGCGCCGAGGCCTGGCTGATCACCTTCCGCATCCTCCAGGGCGCGGGCGCGGCGATCATGTTCCCGGCGGCGCTGGCGATCGTCCTCGACTCCTTCCCGGTCTCCGAACGCGGCCGGGCGATGGCGATCTTCTTCGGCATCGCGGGCGGGCTCACCTCGATCGGGCCGATCGCGGGGGGCTTCCTCACCGAGTGGACCTGGCGCTCGATCTTCTGGATCAACGTGCCGGTCGCGATCATCGCCCTCTTCCTCACCTGGAAATCGAACCCCGCCGAGGAGCGGCACCCGGGCAAGATCGACTATCGCGGGACGGTGCTCGCCTGCGGCGGCATGGGGCTGCTGGTCCTGGGACTGCAGCAGTCGGCGATCTGGGGCTGGGGCGACGCCAAGACCTGGGTCTCGATCGTCCTCGGCCTCGCGATCCTCGCCTGGTTCGTGAAAGACCAGCTCTCCTCGCGCAACCCGCTGCTGCGGCTGCGCATCTTCGAGAACCGCGCCTTCGCCGTCGACAGCGCCGTCCTCTTCTTCCTGATGATCGCCTTCGTGCCGCTCTTCTTCTTCGCCAGCGAGTACGCGCAGATCTCGCTCGGCGAATCGGCCTCGGAAACCGGTCTCTACCTGCTGATCTTCTTCGCCGGGTTCGCAACCGCGACGCAGTGGGGCGGCAAAATGCTCGACAGCATCGGCGCCCGCCATCCGATGGTGCTCGGCTGCGCGATCGGCGCCGTCGGCTTCTGGCTCTGGGGCAGCTCGATGACCGAACTCTCGGTGAGCGACCAGTGGTACTACATCGTCATCGCCGGGGTCGGGTGCGGGCTCGTCCTCTCCCCCGCCAACACCGACGCGCTGAACCGCGTGCCGCGCAGCCGCTACGGCGAGGCGACCGGGATCACCCAGACGGTGCGGAACTTCGGCTCGAGCCTCGGGCTGGCGATCCTCGGCTCGCTGCTGATCACCTGGAACAAGTCGAACCTCGAGAGCGCCCTGAGCAGCAAGGGCGTCTCCAAGGACAAAGCCGACGCGGTCGCCGAATGCGTGTCGCAGGGCGAAGCGACCTGCCAGGCGATCGGGCACGCGCTCGGCTCGAAGGCGGGCGAGGTCTTCGGCGCCGTGCCGATGTCCTTCGCCGAAGCGACCGGCGACGTCTTCCACGGGATGGCGATCGCGCTCGCGATCGGCTTCGTCATCGCGGTGAGATTCATGCCCGGGGGCAAAGTGGAGGAAGGCGAAGTCCCGGAGGACGAAGCGGTTCCCGAGACGGTCTGACGCTGGTACGTTTGGCCGCGTGAAGCGGCCGCGTCGCCTGCTCGTCCTTCTAACGGCGCTGCTCGCGCTCGCGCCGACGGCGCGAGCGGCGACGCCGGAGAGCGCGGCGCAGGAACTGGCCGAAAAGTACGTCCCGATCGCGGAGCTGCGGGAAGAGACCGACCCGCCCTGCGACACCTCCGAGGAGCAGTACCAACCGACCAGCGTCGACACCGTGCTGGGCAACCCCACGGTGTTGCTGCAGCACGCCGCCGAGGGTGGCAAGCCCACCACGATCCGCCGTGCGCCGACCGCACAGCAGATCGCCGGGCTCGGCGAAGGCTTCTACCTGAACCTGGAAGGTCGGGTGCTCGGTGACACCTGTGTCTACGCGCGCGCGTTCAAGAAGCTCCTCGACGAAGGCAAGGCGCCCGCCGTCACCTACGCCCACATCGCCCGCGAAGAAGGTCACCCCGGCTTCGCCCTGCAGTACTGGTTCTTCTGGTACTTCAACCAGTTCAACGACCTGCACGAGGGTGACTGGGAGGGGATGCAGATCACCTTCGAAGCCGACGACCCGGCGGCGGCGCTGCACGAAGAACCCGCGGAAATCATCCTCTTCCAGCACGCGGGCGGGGAGCGCGCCAACTGGGAAGACGGCAAGGTGCAGAAGGAAGGGACGCACCCGATCGTCTACCCGGCGGCCGGATCGCACGCGACCTTCTACGACTCCGCCGTGTACGTGGAGAACGGCCAGCACGGGTCCGGTCTCGGCTGCGACAACACCACCGGGCCGCTGCGAGAACTGAGGCTGCGCCCGATCCTCATGCCCGACCAGGTGGTGTCGAAAGGACCGTTCGCCTGGACCGACTACTACGGCCGTTGGGGTGAAAAGGAAAAGGGGTACAACAACGGGCCGACCGGGCCGCAGACGAAGACGGTGTGGCGCGAACCGTTCGCCTGGATGGAAATGCAGCGGACCACGAGCCCGCGGCTGCCGGGCGGCACGATCGCCGGCCCGCAGGTGACGAAGGCGTTCTGCGGCGCCGTCGCCACCGCCTCGGAGCTGATCAACCTCGACGCCCAGTCGCCGCCGGCGGCGGCCGCGACGGTGATCGTGCTCCTCGTCCTGATCGTCCTCTTCGTCGGCTTCACCCGCTGGCGCCCGGTGGACATCGACACGCTGCGCCGGCGGCGCGCGCTCGGCCAGATCCTGCGCGCCTCACGCCAGTTCTACGGCCGCCACTGGCGGGTGTTCCTACCCGTGGCGCTGGCGGCGCTGGTGCTGATCGGGGCGACGAACTTCCTCGCCGGGCTGATCTCGGAATCGACCCGGCGGGGCAGCTCCGGCATCCATCTCGCCTGGGCCGACATGCTCGAACAGTTCGTGCGGCCGGTGGCGCAGGCCCTGGTCGCCGCGGTGGTGATCGTCGTCGCGCGGGAAGCGCTGCGCAGCCGCGAGGTCGGGTTCCTGCAGGCGATGCGCGGGGTGCGCGAGCGCTTCTGGCGGGTGGTCGGCGCGCAGCTCCTGGCGACGCTCGGCGTACTGCTGCTCGCCTTCACGGTGATCGGCCTCCCGTTCGCGATCTGGAAGCTCGTCGGCTGGTCCTTCGTCCAGCAGGAAGTCCTCTTCACCGACAAGAGCTTCCGCCGGTCCTTCCGGGCGAGCTCGGAACTGGTCCGCGGCCGCTGGTTCCGCACCGCGCGGGTGATCGTCGTCTTCTACGTGATCGGCGTCGCCGCCGGGCCGATCCTCACGTTCGCCCTGATCTTCACCGCGCTGCCGTTGTTCTGGATCAACGTGATCGGCTCGCTGGTCTTCGCCCTGCTGATCCCCTTCGTGGCGATGGGCGAGACGTTCCTCTACTTCGACCTCGGCGTGCGGGCGGAAACCGAACCGGCGCGACCGCGACGCTGGTGGCGCCCTTGGCGGGCGGCGAAGCCGATAGGTTCTCCGGCGTGAAGCTGCTCGCCTTCTCCGACCTGCACCGGGACCTCGCTCAGGCCGCCAGGCTGGTCGAGATGTCGGCGGACGCCGACGTCGTGATCGGCGCCGGCGACTTCGCCTCCGTGCACGAGGGGCTGGAGGAGACGATCGGGGCGCTGGCGCCGATCGAGGTGCCGACGATCCTCGTCCCCGGCAACAACGAGACCGCGGACGCGCTGCGCGGCGCGGCGGGCGGCTGGCCGGCGGCGACGGTGCTGCACGGCGAGGGTCGGACGATCGACGGGGTCGAGTTCTTCGGCCTCGGCGCGGGCGTCCCGACGACGCCCTGGGACTGGAGCTTCGACCTCTCCGAGGAGGAGGCGGCCGCGATGCTCGCGCCGGCGCCGGCGGGCTGCGTGCTCGTCCTCCACTCTCCCCCGCTCGGTCACTGCGACGGCGGCGACTCCGACACCCACTTCGGCAGCAGGGCGGAGATGGCGGCGATCGAGGAGAAGCGGCCGCGGCTGGTCGTCTTCGGTCACATCCATGAGGCCTGGGGCTGCGAGAGCGCGGTCGGCGAGACCCCGCTGCGCAACCTCGGCCCGAGCGGGACCTGGATCGAGGTTTAGTGCCCGCCGTCGAGGGCTCGACCGCGGGTCCGGGCGACGACGCGGCGGCGCCGGGCTCCTCCGGCGGCAGTGCGCCCGCGCGTGCGGCGCTGGTGCTGGCGACGCTGATCGGCGTCGCCGGGGTGGCCAACCTGAACCTGGCGGTGGCGAACGTCGCCCTGCCCGACATCGGCAAGCACTTCGACGCCGGGCAGACGATGGTCGACCTGATCGCGGTCGGCTACTCGCTCGGGCTGGCGGCGTCGGTCCTCTACCTCGGCGCGGTCGGCGACCGTTACGGGCGCAAGACCCTGCTGGTGCTGGGGATGGCGCTGACGATCCCGGCCTCGATCCTCGCCGCGGTGGCAGCCTCGGCCGAGGTCCTCTTCATCGCCCGCGTCTTCGGCGGGGTCGCCGCCGGGATGGCCTACCCGACCACGCTGGCGCTGATCACCGCGCTCTGGTCGGGACCGCAGCGGACCAAATCGATCGCGCTCTGGAGCGCGCTCGGCGGCGGCATCTCGGCGCTCGGGCCGCTGGTCGCGGGGGCGCTGCTCGAAGGCTTCGACTGGTGGTCGGTGTTCCTCGTCAGCGCGCCGCTCGCCGCGATCGCCCTCTACTGCGCCTGGCGCTTCGTCCCCGCCCACGTCAACGAGACGACCGAGCCGGTCGACCACCTCGGCGGCATGCTCTCGATTCTCCTCGTCGCGGCGCTGGTGCTGGCGATCAACCTGGCGCCGGAACCGGGCAAGGGGGAGACGGCGGTGATCCTCGGCATCATCGCCGTGGCCGCGATCGGCGCCTTCGTGCTGCGCCAGCGGCGCGTCGCCAACCCGCTGTACGACCTGCACGTCGCCGCGCGGCCGACCTTCTGGGTGGCGGCGTTGGCCGGGATCATCGTCTTCGGCTCGCTGATGGGGGCGATGTTCATCGGCCAGCAGTTCGTCCAGAACGTGCTCGGCTACTCGACCCTGCAGGCGGGCCTGGCGATCATCCCCGGCGCGATCGGGATGATCCTGGTCGCCCCGCAGTCGGCGAAGCTGGTCGAGTCGCACGGCTCCCGCTTCACCCTGCTGGTCGGCGACAGCTTCTGTCTGCTCGCGTTCCTGGTCATGCTCCTGCTCTGGGACGAGGGCGCCTCTTACTTCCCGGTCGGCCTCGGCTTCCTGTTGATGGGGATCGGGGTCGGCTTCGCCGGGACGCCCGCCTCGCGCTCGCTGACCGGCTCGGTGCCGGTGCGCCGCGCCGGCATGGCGTCCGGGACCGCCGACCTCCAGCGCGACCTCGGCGGCGCGATCATGCAGTCCATCTTCGGGGCCCTCCTCACCGCCGGCTACGCGAAAGCGTTCACCGAACAGATCGCCTCCTCCCCGCACGCGTCGAGCATCAGCGAAAAGGTCCAGAACGAACTCACCAAGTCCTTCTCCAGCGCCGCCAACACCGCCCGGCAATACCCGGAATACGCCCAGGCGATCGCCGCCGCCGCCCGCAAGTCCTTTCTCGACGGCGGCGACTGGACCTACGCCGCCGGCATGATCGCGGTCGCGATCGGCATCTGCGTCGTCTTCTTCCTCTTCCCGAAACACGACGCCGAAGTGGCGCTGCTCGAGCGCTACCACGCCGAAGACGCGTAAGCGCCCGCTCGGGGAGGTCCGATGGACCCTGAGCGAACCTCCCGCAGTTCGTGAGTGAAGGGTCCATCGGACCTCCCCCTCGCTAGGCTCATCCCTGTGGAGGCCAACTCGTCCGGCGTCGCGTTTTCCAGCGGTGCGGGCCGCTGGCTGCTGGCGGTGACGATCGCCGGGTCGGGGATGGCGTTCCTCGACTCGACCGTGGTGAACGTGGCGCTGCCGAAGATCGGCGAGGACCTGAACGCCTCGACCAGCGCGCTGCAGTGGATCCTGAACGGCTATCTGCTGACGCTGGCGTCGCTGATCCTGCTGGGCGGGAGCCTCGGGGACCGGCTCGGGCGGCGATTCGTCTTCCAGGTCGGCGTCGTGATCTTCACCCTGGCGTCGCTGCTCTGCGCGGTGGCGCCGAACGTCGAGCTGCTGATCTTCGCGCGGCTGATCCAGGGGATCGGCGGGGCGCTCTTGACGCCGGGGAGCCTGGCGATCATCGAGGCCAGCTTCCGTCCCGCCGACCGAGCCCGGGCGATCGGCGCGTGGTCGGGACTCGGCGGCGTGGCCAGCGCGCTCGGGCCGCTGCTCGGCGGCTGGCTGATCGGGGCGATCTCCTGGCGCGCGATCTTCATCATCAACCTGCCGCTCGGCGCGTTCGTGGTCTGGGCGGCGGCCCGCCACGTCCCCGAGTCGCGCGATCCGACCGCGACCAGGAGGCTCGACGTCGCCGGCGCGGTGCTTGCCGCGGTCGGGCTCGGCGGCACGACCTACGCGCTGATCGAGGCGCCGGAAGGCGGGCGCTTGGCGGCGGTGGTCGTCACGGCGGTGATCGGCGTCGCCGCCCTGGTCGGCTTCTTCTGGCAGGAGCGGCGCAGCGCCAACCCGATGCTGCCGCTCTCGATCTTCTCCTCGCGCCAGTTCAGCGCCGCGAACGCGGTCACGTTCGTCGTCTACGCGGCGCTCGGCGTCGTCTTCTTCCTGCTGGTCAGCTTCCTGCAGATCTCGATGGGGTACTCGCCTATCGCCGCCGGCTCCGCTTCGCTGCCGGTGACCGCGTTGATGCTGGTCGGCTCGGCGCGGGCGGGCGAGCTTGCCCAGCGGATCGGCCCACGGATCCCGCTGACGCTCGGCCCGCTCATCATCGCCGCGGGGCTGCTGCTGATGCTGCGGATCAACCCCGGCGACAGCTACGTCACCGCGGTGCTGCCGGCGGTGATCGTCTTCGGCCTCGGCCTGACGCTGGTGGTCGCGCCGGTGACCGCGACGGTGCTGGCGGCGGTCGACTCGAGCCACTCCGGCATCGCCTCCGGCGTCAACAACGCGGTCGCGCGGGTGGCGGGCCTGCTCGCGGTCGCGGTCGTCCCGGTCGCCGCGGGCATCACCGGGGACAAGTTCTACGACCCCTCCCACATGACCCACGGCTTCCACATGGGCATGGTCATCTGCGCGGTCCTCTCCGTGATCGGCGCGGTCATCGCCTGGACGACGATCTCCTCCGAGGTCCTCCACGAAGAGGAAGTCGAGGGCGAGCCGGAAGTGTGCGACTACACCTGCGGCGTCGGCGCTCCCCCGATGCGTCCTGCCCGTGAGCCGGTCCCGGCGCCGGAGCTGACCGGTGGGAGCTAGGGCTCGCCCGGCCGGCGCCTCGGGGCTGGGGCGCCTCGGGGCAGGGGGCGCCTCGGGGGCCGGCGCCGGGGAAAGCTGTCGCCCGGGGCGGCTGATCGGCGACCCGGGCCGGCTGAGGTCGCCGATCAGCCGCCCAGGTCGGAGGTTGTGCGTGAGAAGCCGGGGGTTCGTCACGCTTCCGTGAGCTTCGCGACGGATCCGTGAGCCTTCCCTGCGCGCAGGAGCACCGGATCGGGTCACAGAAGCGTGGCGTCCCTCGCCCTCCCGACCTAGATCGTCAAGCCACCATCGACCGGCAGCGTGGCGCCGGTGATGCCGCTGCCTCCGGGGCCGAGGAGGAAGGCGATGGTGGCGGCTACCTCGTCGGGGTCGAGCAGGCGCTCGAGGGGTTGGCGGGGGGCGAAGTCGCGGGGCGAGGGGAGCTCGAAGAGGCGGGCGGACTCGACCAGGAGCGGGGTGTCGGTTGAGCCGGGCGCGACGGCGTTGGCGGTGACGCCGCTGCCGTGGAGGTCGGCGGCGAGGGAGCGGATGAAACCGCCGACGCCTGCCTTCGCGGCGCTGTAGGCGGCGAGGCCCTGCATGCCGCGCGTCGCTCCGGAGGAAGTGACGGCGACGAAGCGCCCGGAGCGGGGGCGCGGGCGTCCCAGCAGCGTCGGGACGACAAGGCGAGCGGCCAGCATCACGGCCTCGAGATTGACCTCGATCAGCGCGCTCTGCTGCTCGTCGGGGAGTTCCCAGGCGGGGACGCCGCCGGCGATCGCCCCCGCGTTGGCGACGAAGGCGTCGACGTCGCCCCACGCTTCGGCGCCCTCGACGACCGCGGCGAGCGCGTCGCTGTCAGTCGCGTCGGCGACCACCGCGCGCGCCACATCGTCGCGTCCGGCGCGCTTCGCGGCTGCCGCCACCGCCTCGTCGAGGTCGCGCTCACTCGCCATCGCGTAGGGCAGCCGGCGGTCCGGCGCGCAGCGGTCGACGGCGACGACGCTCCAACCCTCGGCCGCAAGCGCCGCGACCGTCGCCGCCCCGATCCCCCGCCCGGCCCCGGTGACGATCGCAACCCGCCGGTTCACGGCCGCTGCTCCGGTCGACGGGCCGAAAAACCGCCAGATAGCGCAGTTTCCGGTCCGCCAACCGCGTTCGTGGGCCGAAAAACCACGTATATCGTGGTTTTTCGGCCCGTCAACGGGGAGGGGTGGGGACGGACGGTTCGGTGACGCTGAAGCGGGGGGCCGGGGCGGGTTGGGGCATGCCGCCGACGTCGACGAAGACGCCCCGGTCGCGGTTGTGGCCGTCCTCGCGCGCCTCGCGCATCGAGAGGACCGGGGCGACGCAGCAGTCGGAGTCGGCGAAGAGCTCGTGCCACTCGTCGCGGGAGCGCTCGGCGAACTTGGCGGTGAGACGCTCGCGGATCGCGGGCCAGGTGGCCGGGTCGAGGTGGTTGGCGATCGCCTCGTCGCCGGACATCCCCAGCGCCTCCAGGAGCGCCGCGTAGAACTGGGGCTCGAGGGCGCCGACCGCGACCCACCTCCCGTCGGCGCAACGGTAGGTGTCGTAGAAGGGCGCGCCACCGTCGAGCAGGTTGACGCCGTGCTCGTCGCGCCAGGCGCCCAGCTCGAGGAAGCCGTGCAGCATGCCGGTGGTCGAGGCGGCACCGTCGACGATCGCCGCGTCGACCACCTGGCCGACGCCGCCCGCCCGCGCGTGCAGCAGTGCGCTCAGCACGCCGATGACGAGGAAGGTGGCGCCGGCGCCGAAGTCGCCGAGCAGGTTGACCGGCGGCACCGGCTTGCGATCGGGCTCGCCGACCATGTGCAGCGCCCCGGAGATCGCCAGGTAGGTGATGTCGTGGCCGGCGGTGTGGGCGTAGCGGCCCGACTGTCCCCAGCCGGTCATCCGCCCGTAGACGAGCGCCGGGTTGCGGTCGAGACACTCCTCGGGCCCGAGGCCGAGCCGCTCCATCACGCCGGGCCGGAAGCCCTCGATCAGCACCTCGGCCTCGGCGATCAACCCGAGCACCTCCTCCACGCCCTGCGGGGATTTGAGGTCGACTTCACGCCCGTCGCGCCCACGGTCGAGCACCGGCGACGCACCCCAGGCGAGCCCGCCGTTCGAGGGCCGTTCGATCCGCGTCACCTCGGCGCCGAGGTCGGCGAGCATCATCCCGGCGAAGGAGATCGGGCCGATCCCGGCCATCTCCACCACCTTCACCCCCTGCAACGGTCCCATGTCGAGGGCAGCCTACGCAGCCGCGGCGCGGGCGGGGTCGGCGGCGAAGCGCTCGATCACCGCCGGGTCGCCCTCGACCGCGACCCCCTGGGCTTCGGCGCCCGGCCGATCGAGGAGGCCGAGGAGCAGCCCGAGGATCGGCTTCTCCGGCCCGACGAGGGCCGCGTCCGGGGCGGTGGCCGGGCCGAGGGCGACCTTGGTCTCGCCGTCGCGCGCCTCGATCACGATCGGCTGGTCGCCGGTGCGGAGCTCGAGCGTCGCCGGGCCCCCGTCCGGGCGTCGGTCGCTCACCATCAGCTCGACCGCCCCGGCGAGCCAGTGGCTGCGGACCGCGTCCTCCGGCTTGTGCTCGACCATCAGCGGCAGTCCCCAGCGCATCAGCTCGTCGAGGACCGGGCGCAGTCCTTCGCCGCGCGGCGTCAGCCGGAAGAGCGTCGTCGCGACCGGCGGCGGCGCCTCTTCGCGGGCGACCAGCCCCGCGTCCTCGAGGTCGCGCAGGCGGTCGGCGAGCAGGTTGGTGGCGATGCCGGGCAGGCCGTTGCGGAGATCGGTGTAGCGGGAGGGGCCGCGCAGGGTCAGCTCGCGGACGATCAGCAGCGTCCAGCGGTCGCCGACCAGGTCGAGCGCCTTCGCGATCGAGCAGTACTCGTCGTAGGACCTCATCGCACGAGCGATTCTACCAGTTCGTTGATTTTCTCAAGTTTTTACTTGACTTTCTTGTCTTCACGGTTTAGAACAGGGCGCGAAACGGCGCACCGGGTGCTCTGCGAGCCGGCGCACCCGGCGCCGCCCGAGACCGCACACACGCTCCCCGAGGAGGAGCCATGGAACGCAAGCCCCTGATCCTGGTCGCGCTGCTCCTGGCGGCGTTCGCGATCAACCTCGACACGACGATCGTCAACGTCGCGCTGCCGAAGCACGCGACGGCGAGGGAATCGGTCGGCGACGCGCTCGGCGTCGCGGGCGAAGCCGCGGGCGCGGGGCACCCGGCGGTCGCGACGGCGATCGGCGAAGCGGCGAGCTCATCCTTCTTCAGCGGCTTCCACGCGGGCGACCTGGTCGCCGCCGGGGTCGCCGCGGCGGGCGCCGTGCTGGCGCTGGCCCTGCTTCCCGCCCACCCGACCGCGGCGGGCGAGCAGACGACCGACGACCTGGGCGGCGTCGGCGAGCCCGCCGCCGTCCGCAACTGACGGCGATCCACGAAGGAAGGGGACGACGATGAACCTGAAGCGAAACCGAGCCTTCGCGGCGGCGGCCCGCCACGAGGGCGCCGTCGTCCTACCGCAGCTGGGGCTGGTCGAGACGGTGGCGCCGGCGAGGTAGCTCGCCGGCGCCCGGGCGCGCCGCGCGGGCGGCGCTAGCCTGCCATCGCGCGGGAGATCACCACGCGCTGGATCTCCTGGGTGCCCTCGTAGATCTGGGTGATCTTCGCGTCGCGCATCATCCGCTCGACCGGGTACTCGTTGACGTAGCCGTAGCCGCCGAGGACCTGAACCGCCTCGACCGTCACCCGCATGGCGTTGTCGCCCGCGATCAGCTTCGCCATCGAGGTCCACTTGCCGAGGTCGGCGGGTCGACGGGGCTTGTCGGCCATCGAGCAGGCTTTGTAGAGGAGCTCGCGGGCGGCGGCGGTGCCGGCCTCCATGTCGGCGAGCTTGAACTGGATCCCCTGCAGATTGTTGATCGGCTTGCCGAAGGCGATGCGCTCTTTCGCGTACTCGTTGGCGAAGTTGGTCGCGCCCTGGGCGATGCCGACCGCCTGGGCGGCGGCGCCGAGGCGGGTGCGCTCCAGCGTGCCGAGCGCGACGGAGAGACCCTTGCCCTCCTCGCCGATCAGGTTCTCGTGCGGGACGCGGACGTCGGTGAAGGACGGCGAGCCCGTCGGGCTGCCCTTGATCCCGAGCTTGTGCTCGAGCTGGCCGGGGTCGAAGCCCGCCCGCTCTTTCTCCACCACGAAGGCGCTGATCCGCCGGTTCTCGCGGTCGGTGGTGGCGAAGACGCAGTAGAAGTCGGCGATCCCGGCGTTGGTGATCCAGCACTTCTGCCCGTTGATCACCCATTCGTCGCCGTCCTTGACGGCGGTGGTGCGCATCGCCGCGGGGTCGGAGCCGGCCTCGGGCTCCGAGAGCGCGAAGGCCGGCGACCACTCCCCGGTCGCGCACTTCGGCAGGAAGCGCTCTTTCAGCTCGTCGGAGCCGAAGAGCTGGATCGGCAGCGTGCCGAGCTCCTGGATCATCAGGATCAGGGCGCTCGAGGCGCACGCCTTGGCGATCTCCTCGACCCCGATCTGCAACATCAGCGTGCCCGTCCCGGTGCCCCCGTACTCCTCCGAGAACGGCAGCCCGAGGATGTCCTGCTCGCCGAGGATCTTGCGGATGTCCCACGGATATTCGGCGTCGCGGTCGATGTCGCCGGCCCGCGGGGCGATCTTCTCGGTGGCGATCTGCCGGATCGTTTCCCGAAAGTCGACCATCTCCTGCGGGATCTCGTACAACCCGGTGCCCACCCCGACGTCACTCATCCTGCGCTCCCTCCTGCTCGATCTTCGGTCTTCAGATAGTAGGAACACAACCTATCGCCGCGAGGCCGCTGCCTGGCGCCCCAGTCATCAGCGCAGCGAAGCTGTCGCCCGGGGCTGGAGATGACGAGGGTTCGCGCCGATCGACGCGTCCCAGGCCGCGCCCGCTGAGCCCTACGGCCGCCGCGGGAACTTGCTGAAGTCCGGGCGGCGCTTTTCCTTGTAGGCCTCGCGGCCCTCCCTCGCCTCGTCGGCGCCGTAGAAGAGGAGGTTGGCGTCGTGGGCGAGTTGCTGGATGCCGGCGTAGCCGTCCTCGTGGGCGTTGAAGCTCGCCTTGACGAGGCGGAGGGCGAAGGGCGAGAGGGTGAGCATCTCGCGGCACCACTTGACCGTCTCGACCTCGAGGTCTTCGAGGGGCACGACGGTGTTGATCAGGCCCATGTCGAGGGCTTCGACGGCGTCGTACTGGCGGCAGAGCATCCAGATCTCCTTCGCCTTCTTCGGGCCGACCAGGTCGCGGAGGATCGAGGCGCCGAAGCCGCCGTCCCAGGAGCCGACCCGCGGGCCGGTCTGGCCGAAGCGGGCGTTGTCCGCCGCGATGGTGAGGTCGCAGCAGACGTGGAGGACGTGCCCGCCGCCGACCGCGTAGCCCGCGACCATCGCGATGATCGGCTTCGGCAGGCGGCGCATCTGCACCTGCAGGTCGGTGACGTGGAACCGGCCGACGCCGCCCGCCTCCGACATGTAGCCGGTGTCGCCGCGGACGCTCTGGTCGCCGCCCGAGCAGAAGGCGAGGTCGCCCTCGCCGGTGAAGACGATGACGCCGACCTCGAGGTCCTCGCGGGCCGCCTCGAAAGCCTTGGAGAGCTCGATCAGCGTCTGCGGGCGGAAGGCGTTGCGGACCTGCGGGCGGGTGATCGTGATCTTGGCGATCCCGTCCGCGGTCTCATAACGGATGTCCTCGAAGTCGCCGGGGCCGGCGACCCAGTCGGCGCCGGGGCGCTGCACGGTCGCTGCCGGATCGGTCGTCATCGAGGTTCCTCCGGGATGAGCCTCAGCGTGCCGGTGTTGGTCGTCGCGACCGTCCAGGCGATTTCGTAGACGGCGACGTCGGGCTGCACTTCGTTGAGCGGCCCGGTGACGATGACCCGCCCCGTCCCCCTGCGGGGCCCGGTGGCCTTGAGCGACACCTTGATCGCCGAGGCGCTCCAGTCGGAGACCCTGCCCTTCAGGCCGACCGTCTTCTGCGCGAAGGGCAGTTTGCCCGGGACCAGGGTCACGGTGAGCTTGTCGCTCTTCACCGCGGCGCGGACGCTGACCTTGGTGACGACGGCATCGCTGACCGGGACCGAGTTCGAGGTGACCGGCCTGGGCGGGGCGCCGGCGACGGCGGCGCCGGCGGTGAGGCTCGCGACGAGCAGCGCGGCGGTGAGGGCGAGGGCGAGTCTTCTGGGTGTCAAAGAGTTCCTCCGGAGCTTGGGGGTGGCCAGGTTATCGGGCGACAGGCGCCGCTCGGGAGGCCGCGGCAGGGCCGGTGCTCGCTCTCAGACGGCGAAGTCGCCGGCGCCCGCGCGCAGCGTGCGCAGGGTCGCGGAGAGGTCGTCGAGCTCTCCCGCGGCGAGCGGCTCGGTGCCGAAGCCGGCGTCGTTCAGGACCGCGGTCGCGGCCTCGGCGGCCTCGCGGCCGGCCGCGGTGATCTCGGCGAGGACGGTGCGACGGTCGGACTGGTGCGGGATGCGGCGAACCAGCTTCGCCCTTTCCAGGCCGTCGAGCGAGTTGGTGATGCTGGTGCGATGGACCTGGAGGCGCTCGCCGATCTTGCCGACCGGCATCGAGCCCTGGCCGCTGAAGTGGAGCAGCATCAGCACCTCGTAGCGGGGGAAGGTGATGTCGAACGGCTCGAGCAGGTCGTTCAGCCGCGCCATCAGGATCTGGTGCACGCGCATGATCGAGGTGACCGCGACCATCTGCGGCGCCGCGGCCCCCGGCCAGCGCTCCTGCCAGTGGCGGCGGGCCTCCTCGATCGGGTCGAACGGTAGCTGTACTCGGTCGGTCACGGCGGGCAGTCTTCCATGCGGTCGCGCGCGAGGCCCGTCTGTACCTGACTCGTCACCGAGACGTCGCCGGGACGAGTTGATTGCGGACGCTCAGGGGAGGACGGCGGTGAGCGCGGCGACGGCGGCGTCGGCGACCTTGTCGCGGCCCGCTTCCTTCTCGACCTGGGCGCGGCGCACCGCGACCCGGTCGACCAGCTTGAAGTGGACCGCTTCGGCGATCGGCTGGGAACCAGGTTCGGGGCCGGCGGAGATCGCTTCCGCGGCGGCTTCGCCGGCCGGTTCGAAGGCTTCGTGCGAGGCGCTCAGTTCGCCTTCGCCTTCGCCGTTCTGGCCGACGTCCCCGGGCGGGATCGCGCCCTCGTTGGCGCCCCTCGCGACCGGGACGTTCGGTTCGCCCGCCAGGCAGCGGTCGATCCCTTCGGCGATCAGCCGCGCCCGAGCTTCGGCGCCCGCTTCGATCGGGTGCAGGTTGTCGGCCTGCATCAGCTGTGGGTGCGTGTGGACGAAGCCCGCCCAGTCCGGCGTCTGGGTGCCGGGACGCGAGGCGGCGAATTCGGCGACGACCCGGTTCTTCCCCGCGTTGTCGACGCCGTTGACGGTGAAGCCGTGGATCGTCGGCACCACCATGCACCGATTGCCGACGGTCTGCGCGACCTTCTGCAGATTTTCCGCCAAGATCTGCGGATATTCGGGGTCGTCGTTGGTCCCCGCGTCGAAGACGATGACCGAGTCGGAAGGTTCGTAGCTTTCTTGGAACAGGTCGAAGATCTGGAAACTGTTGGAGCCGCCGACCGCGTCGACCGTGATCGGCAGGCGGGGGAGAAGATGTTGCAGGAAGGGAGAGGTCAATTCCTCGAGGCTGTCGCCGACGACCAGGACCCGGCCGCTGCCCGGTGCCGCGCGCGCGGACGGCGCGAGCGCCGTAAGGGCGAGGAGGGCGACGAGGACCCCCGCGACGATTCCCCTGCGATTTGCCATCGCGGCGGTTTGTACCGCACGTGGCTGCTGCCGGCAGCGATCGTCACGGTTTTGGCACTCGCAGCTTGCGGGGGCGGCGGGTCGAGCGATGGCGCGTCGGCGACCACCGCTGCCGGTGGCCAGACGGTCAAGGCGGCCGGTGCCGGTCACGGCGAGCCGACCGAAAAGACCACGCCGCCCGCGAAAGGCGCGGCCGCCGACCCCTGCCAGGCGCGGCTCGCCGACTTCATCGACCGCATGGACGACCTCCGGCAGTCCCTCCTCGCCGGCCTGAGCTACGACGAATACGTGGTCCGGGTGCGGGCGATCCGCGCCGCCTACGAGGCGGTCCCGGTCGACCAGCTCGGGGCCGCATGCGTCACCGGCCCGGCCGCCGCGGCCGAGGACGCGTTCAACCAGTACCTGCGCGCCGCCAACGCCTGGGGCGAATGCGCCGCCACCGCCGGCTGCGCGGCGAGCGAGGTCGAAGGCAAGCTGCAACGCCGCTGGAGGATCGCCTCGAAGAGGCTCGACGCGGCCGAACGGCCAAGCTAGCGGGCGCCACCGATCACCGTGTCGACGATCAGGTCGGCGTAGGCGTCGGCGATCTTCTCCGCCGGGTCCGGGCCGCGCCGCCGGTACCAGTCGGGCAGTCCGTTCAGCGCGCCGAAGATGAAGTAGGTGGCGAAATTGACGTCGAGATCGGGGGCCGCTTCGCCGGCCTCCTTCACGTCCTGGATCAGCCCCGCCACCTTGCGCTCGTAGGCTTCACGAATTCGCACCACTTCTTTGCGCCGACTGCCGGTGAGGTGTTTCCACTCGGTCGCATAGATCGCCACCCGCTCGATGTTCTTCAGGTACCACAGCGAGCAGGCGCGGGCACAGCTGCGCAGCCGCTCCACCGGGCTCGCGTCGAGCGCGCTCGCCTCGTCGAGCATCTCCATGAAGTGACCCGCCGAGTCCTCGAAGATGCGCGCCAGCAAGTCTTCCTTGGAGTCGATGTAGTGATAGAGGCTGCCCTTGAGGACGCCCACCTCTTCGGCGACGTCCTGGATGGACGCCGACGCGTAGCCCTTCTTGTGGAAGACGCGGACCGCAGCCTCGAGCACGTCCTGCCTGCGATTGCGTCGTTGCCGGTTGCCCGCTTCTCGCACCTCGACCGCTGTGATCACCCCCGCATTGCCGTAAAGATTGTCGAGCGCTCGGCACTTTATAGGTACGCGCGGGGACACGTTGGCCGGCCGGGTTTGGCGGGTCGACGGACGAGCGCGGTGGGCGGCGCGGTGGACGGCGCGGCGGACGAGCGCGGTGGGCGGCGCGGGTGCGCGCGGGTGCGCAGGGACGGCACAGCGCAGGGGTCGGTTCCGCGAGGGAAGGCGCGCACAGGGGGCGACGCTGCGCCTGGTCGGTTCCGCCAGGGAAGGCGCGCTCAGGGGCCGACGCTGCGGCCGGCCGGTTCCGCCAAGACGGCTCAGGGGGCGACGCTGCGGCCGCCGCAGGCGTACAGCACCTGGCCGGTGATGTAGCCGGCCTCCGGCGACGCGAGGAAGGCGACGATCCCGGCGACGTCGTCGGGGGTGCCGATGCGCCCGGCCGGGATCCGGGCGACCATCTTCGCCAGCACGTCCGGCGGCATCGCCTGGGTCATCGGCGTGTCGACGAGGCTCGGGGCGACGGCGTTGACCCGCACCCGCGGCGCCCAGCGCTGCGCGAGCGCCCTGCCGAAGCCGACGAGCCCCGACTTCGAGGCGCTGTAGTTGGCCTGGCCGAAGTTCCCGAGCGAGGCGCGCGAGCTCATGTTGACCACCGCCGCGCCGTCGCGGTAGCGCGGCTCGAGCGCCAGCGTCAGCCGCATCGCCGCGACGAGGTTGATCTCGATCACCGCGGCGAAGTCCGCCTCGCTCATCTTCGTCGCACGGGCGTCACGAGTGATTCCCGCGTTGTTCACGAGCACCGCGACCTCGTCGCCCGCCGCGGCGAGGACCGCCCCGACGCCCTCAGCCTTGGTCAGGTCGGCGACGACCGCGCGGGCGCCCGTCGCCCCGGCGACCCCCTCCACCGCCGGGTCCAGGTCGACCAGCAGCAGCTCGTGGCCCGCGGCGGCGAGTCGCTCGCCGATCCGCCCACCGAGCCCGCCGGCGGCGCCGGTGACGATCGCCGTCCCGGCGCCGCTCATCGGACCCCGCCGCCCGTCGCGTCCGCAGCGCCGCTCATCGGAGCCGCCGCCCATCGCGTCCGCAACGCCGCTCATCGGACCCGCCGCCGGTCGCGTCCGCAACGCCGCTCATCGGACCCCGCCGCCCGTCGCGTCGGCAGCGGCGCTCACGGCACCCGGCCCCGCGTCGCGTTCCCGCGGCCGGCTCACGGCACCACTTTCCCGAGGTTCGCGCCGCCGACCGTCAGCAGCTGCCCGGTGACCGGGGACCCCGCGAACATCGCGACGGTCTCCTCGACCGCCCCCTGGTCGCCCTCTCCCCCGGCCACCACGTTGATCCGCCAGCCAGGCTTGACCCCCTCGATCCCGAGCGTCCTCACCATCCCGACCAGCCCGGTCGCCACAGCCGCATCGAGCGGCGAGCCCTGCCCGAGCAGATCGCCCGCGTCGACGACCACCGCCACCGGCCGCCCCGCCTCGAGCGCCTCACGCGCCTGCGCGAACGCCACGGTCAGCGCCGGCGTCACCGCATCGAGATCGTCCCCGACCGTCCCCGGCCGCAGCACCAAGATGTCGCCCCGCTCCGCGTTCACCGGGGCGGAGCCTAGCTAGACGTTCGGCTCGCGGCCGGCGATCCCGCGGCGCCGGGCGCGGCACTGCGGGGCTGGCCGTCCGCGCCACTGCGGGCCGGGCCGTCTGCACCACTTCGGCCGGGCGTCCGCACCGCACCCCTTCGGGCCGGGCCGTCCACATTACTTCGGCCCCGGCCGTCCACACCACTTCGGGATGTCGGCGGCTGTCCTGGGCGCCTCATGGGGGTCCTGGCAGGCTGTGACCCCCATGAGGCGCCCAGGACGTGAGGGGTGCGGGGGAGAGCCGGTACAGGGACGTGAGGAAGTCGGACTCACGTGATCGTGATGCGCGGGAGAAGGCACACCTCCGGCCGATCGGGGGCCGTCAGGGGCCGATCCGTGACGAAGACGCCGGGAACGTCACGCTCTCTCGCGCCTTCCGTCTCTTTCCGGGCCCGGATCGAGGGTCCCCCGGGGCGCGGTCGTCCTAACCGGCGCTATAGGTCGGTTAGGACGACCGCACCCCCGTCGGTGTTGGACAACACGGGAGGAAGCGTGGAGATCCCACGCTCTCCGTGACGACGTCCCGCCTCCGTCACGGATCGGTGACGGATCCGTGGGACCCCCGTCGCTCTCCCGTCACCCTCCCGCGAGGGTCCCTCCACTCCCCCCGAAGACCCGGCCCTCTCGGCCACGGCCACAGCCTGCCCGGGCCGTGGCCGAGAGGGCCGCGTCCCTTTCCTCGTCCCTTGCCGCCCCCGGCGCCAGCTTGCGAGGCCGCGTCCCTTTCCTCGTCCCTCGCAGCCCCAGACGAAAGCTCCCTACGACTCGATCTCCACCGGCTGCAAGTCGTCCGCCGGCTCGAAGCCGAGGATCTTGCCGTAGAAGTAGAGCTCGGCTTCGAGGCAGCGGATCTCGGTCTCGGATCTGCGGAAGCCGTGTTGCTCGCCGTCGAAGGCGAGGTAGGCGTGGGGGATGCCGTTGGCGGCCATCGCGGCAACCATGGTCTCGGCCTGGTTGGGCGGGACGATCTCGTCCTCGAGGCCCTGGAAGAGGATGACCGGGGAGGTGAGGCGCTCGACGTAGTGGATCGGGGAGCGCTCGCGGTAGAGGTCGGCGCGCTCGGGATAGGGGCCGATCAGGCCGTCGAGGTAGCGGGACTCGAACTTGTGGGTGTCGCGGGCGAGGGCCTCGGCGTCGGCGACGCCGTAGTAGCTGGCGCCGGCGGCGAACTCGTCGTGGAAGACGAGTGCGCACAGGGTCGCGTAGCCGCCGGCCGAGCCGCCCCGGATCGCCAGGCGCCTGCCGTCGACCTCGCCGGTCTCGGCGAGGAAGCGGGCGGCGGCGACGCAGTCCTCGGTGTCGACGATGCCCCAGGTGCCCTGCAGCTTGTCGCGGTAGGCGCGGCCGAAGCCGCTCGAGCCGCGGTAGTTGACGTCCACGACGCCGAAGCCGCGGCTGGTCCAGAAGAGGAATTCGTGGTCGAGGGCGGGGGTGACGTGGGAGGTGGGGCCGCCATGGCTGACGACGATCAGCGGCGGCCGTTCGTCATCGGGCCCGACGAACTCGGCGTTGGTCGGCGGGTAGTAGAAGGCATGGGCGGTGTCGCCGTCGCCGGTCGGGTAGGAGATCGCGAGCGGCTCGGCGGCGAGCGCCGGGTCGGTCGTCTCCTCGGAGGACGTTCGGACCGTCTCCACCTCGCCGGAGGCGACGTCGACGACCACCACCTCGGGCTGCTTCGCCGGCGTCGCCGCCGCGAACGCCACCTTGCCGCCGCGCGCCGTGATCGAGGGCGCGCCGAAGGCGGTGAACGGCAGGCCGAGGTCGCGCACCGCGCCGCCGCCGGCGTCGACCGCCGCGAGCCGTTCGGTCGCCTCCTCGGTCCGGATCACGACGATCGTCCCGTCCTCGAGCTCGGCGTGCGTCTGCATCGTGAAGAGCCACTGCGGGTGGCCGAGGTCGGCGCGCTCCGCGGTCAGCTGCTCCAGCGCCGGCAGGTCCTCGGCCGCGTCGGGCGCCCCGAGGTCGGTGATCGTCCGGTAGAGGTTCCACCAGCCGTCGCGGTCGGAGACGAACCGCAGCCGGTCCTGCGAGTCCCAGGACGGCGCGAAGACCGCCTCGCGCGGCCCGCCAGCCAGCGGCCGCGCCGCGTCCGGATCGCGCACCGGCGTCACCCACACCTCGGTGCCGTCCCAGGGCATGTTCGGGTGGTCCCAGCAGACGAAGGAGAGCCAGAGGCCGTCCGGCGACACCCGCGGCGAGGAGTAGAAGTCGCGCCCCGCGACGACCACCTCTGGGGGCTTCGAGCCGTCGAGCGGCATCGACACCACCTGGTTCTCCGGTTCGGCCCCGCCGGCGTGCACCTCGCGCACGCAGAAGAGCGTCTCCCCGTCCGGGTGCAGCTCGAAGTCCGCATAACGCAGCCCCGCCGGCTGCTCGGCCTCCGGCGTGATCGCGACCGGCTCGCCGCCCAGCTCCAGCCGGTAGGCACGCTGGTCGGCGAAGTCGACGTAGACGACGAGCTGCGGCCCGAGCAGCCTCCACGCACCGCCGCCGTACTCGTGCACGCGGGTGCGGACGTTCGCCCCCGCCGGCGTCACCTCTTCCGGCTCACCGCCCGCCGGGCGCCGCATCAGCGCGCTGCGCCCACCCTCCGCCGGGCGCCCCTCGGCCCACCAGACCGCCCCGTCGGCGGCGATCGTCGCCCCACCCAGCCGGCGTCCGCCGCGGGCCACGTCGGCGGGCCCGATCGGCGTGCGCCACGACCCGTAGGGGACGACCTCGGGCACTTAGTCGCGCTCCGCCTCCGGCCCGCCGCGGTCCTCCTCGGCGAACACCTCGCGCAGCGCGTGCGTATCGACGTCGTAGACGAAGCCGCGCACCGAGTCGCGGTGCGGGAGGAAGTCGGAGCGGCGCACCCGCAGGATCGACTGGCGCACGTCGGCCTCGACGTCTTTGAAGGACTCGATCGCGAACGCCGGCGCCACCCCGGTCGATTCGCGCAGTTCGTCGCGGAAGCCGTCGTCGGTGATCGTCTGCAGTCCGCAGTCGTCGTGGTGGATCAGCATCACCTCACGCGTGCCGAGCTTGCGCTGGGAGAGCGCCAGCGAGCGGATCACGTCGTCGGTGATCACGCCGCCCGCGTTGCGCAGCACGTGCGCCTCGCCGTCGTCCAGCCCGAGCGCCGCGAAGACGTCGAGCCGCGAGTCCATGCAGGTGACGATCGCCAGGCGGCGGCTCGGCTGCACCGCCAGGTGGCGCTCCTCGACCCGCGCCGCGTAGGCCTCGTTGTTGGCGATCAGCTCGTCGATCACACCCATCGCCGCGGACCCTACCGTGACGGCCTTGCCGGGCGTGCGCCCCGCACCCGCCGCGCTTATTCGCCCCGCGGCCGGGTATCAGGGCGGCGAACGGTCCACTGCAAGGAGGGAACCATGACGGCGACCGACGGCGCAAACACCCTGAGTTACAGCAAGGGCATCCTCGACGGCGAGAACAAGGAGCAGCGCGAGCACATCGTCGCCCTCCTCACCAAGGCGTACTGGATGGAGATCGAGACGGTGATCAACTACATCACCGCCTCGGTGAACGTCGACGGCCTGCGCGCCCAGGAGATCCGCGAGTCGCTGGCCACCGACGTGCAGGAGGAGCTCGGCCACGCGCAGCAGTTCGCCGAACGGATCAAGGAGCTCTACGGCGTCGTCCCCGGCTCCGAGGAGTTCCGTCCCGAGCAGCACTACCTGCAGCCGCCCGAGCACCAGACCGACCTCGTCCACGTGATCCGCGGGGTGATCCACGCCGAGAACGGCGCGATCGAGCACTACACGCGGATCGTCGAGGAGACCGACGGCGTCGACCACGTCACCCAGGACATGGTGATCGCGATCCTCAAAGACGAGCAGGGCCACCGCCGCCTCTTCGAGGGTTTCCTGCGCGAATTCGAATTCGAAGGCAAAGCCTGAGGGCGCGGGCGCGGCCGGCATGATCGGCCGGCATGAGCGACGACCGTGAGCGGCTGGCGCCGGAGACCTTCCGGCTGCCGGTCGAGAAAATCCGCGACGCCTACTACTCGGACACCTACTTCGCGCTGACCAAGGAGTTGCTGGAGGCCGAGGACAAGCACCCGCCGGTGACGATGCAGGTCTTCGCCAAGCGGCAGGGGCTGCTGGGCGGGATCGACGAGGCGCTCGCCGTGCTGCGGCTCTGCTCCGGGAGGCGGCGCCCCGACGGTGGCTGGGAGGACGGCTGGCCCGCGCTCCGGGTGAGCGCGCTGCACGAAGGCGACCCCGTCGATCCGTGGGAGACGGTGATGACGATCGAGGGCGACTACAGCCTCTTCGCCCACCTGGAGACGGTGTACCTGGGGACGTTGGCGCGGCGCTCGCTGGTGATGAGCAACGTGCGCCGGGTGGTCGACGCCGCCGACGGCAAGTCGGTGCTCTTCTTCCCCGCCCGCCACGACCACTGGCTGGTGCAGACCGGCGACGGCTGGGCGGCGCACGTGGCCGGCGCGATCGGCGTCTCCACCGACGCCAACGCGTCCTGGTGGGGCGGCCGCGGCACCGGCACGATCCCCCACGCGCTGATCGCCGTCTACGGCGGCGACACGGTGGCCGCGGCGCGCGACTACGCGGCCCACTTCGCCGCCCGTTCCAACATCATCTGCCTGGTCGACTTCCACAACGACTCGGTGGGGGAGGCGGTGAAGGTCGCCGACGCGCTCGGCACCGACCTCTGGGGCGTGCGCCTCGACACCTCCGAGAAGCTGGTCGACAAGGCGCTCGCCGACCGGCCCGACGCCGAGCAGCTGCGCGGGGTGACGCCGGAGCTCGCGCGGGCGGTCCGCGACGGCCTCGACGCGGCCGGGCACCAGCGGGTGAAGATCGTCGTCTCCGGCGGCTTCGACGCGGAGAAGATCGAACGCTTCGAGGCGCTCGGCGCGCCGGTCGACTCCTACGGCGTCGGCTCCTCGCTGATCCGGGGCAACTTCGACTTCACCGCCGACGTGGTGGAGCTCGACGGGCGCCCGGCGGGGAAGGTCGGACGCGACCTGCGCCCGAACCCGCGGCTGGAGCCGGTCGAGTAGTGGCGCGGCGGGGAGTCGACCGCGACGCCGCCGCGGCCCGGCGCGCCGCTGATCTAGATTGCCCGGCGTGCCCGACCCCACGATCCGCGCCGCGACCGAGGATGACGTCGAGGTCATCTACGACCTGATCTGCGAGCTCGCGACCTACGAGAAGCTCCGCGACCAGGTCGTCGGGACGCCGGAGATCCTGCGCGCCTCGCTCTTCGAGCGCTGCGAGGCCGAGGCCCTGCTGGTCGAGTCCGAGGGCGAGGCGATCGGCTACGCGCTCTTCTACACGACCTTCTCCTCCTTCGAGTGCCGCGGCGGCATCTGGCTGGAGGACGTCTACGTGAAGCCCGAGCACCGCCGCGGCGGCGTCGGCCGCAAGGTCCTCGAGCACCTCGCCGGCATCGCCCTCGAACGCGGCCACGTCCGCCTCGAGTGGGTCGCCCTCGACTGGAACGAGCTGGCCCTCAGCTTCTACCGCAACCTCGGCGCCGCAACCCTCGACGACTGGCTGATCCACCGCCTCGAGCGCGACGGCATCCGCGCCCTCGCCGCCGGCGAATAGCCCCTCGCCCCAGCGCGGTCGTCCTAACCGGCGCCACCGGCACCGCGGTCGTCCTAACCGGCGCTATGGGTGGGTTAGGACGACCGCGTTGGGGCGGCGGTTGGAAAGGACGACCGCGCGACGCGTCAGCCCTCGGCGGAGGCGGCGCGGCGTAGGAGCAAGGCGCGCTCGGGGGCGTTGTCGGTGAGGGCGGCGGCGCGGCGGAACTCGGCCGCGGCCTCCTCGGTGCGGCCGAGGCGGGACAGGAGGTCGCCGCGGACGCTGGGGAGGAGGTGGTAGTCGTGGAGGGCCGGGTCGGTGGCGATGCGTTCGAGCAGGGCGAGGCCGACCTCGGGGCCGAAGGCCATGCCGACGGCGACGGCGCGGTTCAGCTCGACGACCGGGCTCGGGGCGATCGCGGCGAGCGCCTCGTAGAGCGCCGCGATCCGCACCCAGTCGGTTTCCTCGGCCTCGAGCGCCCGCGCATGGCAGGCGGCGATCGCGGCCTGCAGCCCGTAGGGGCCGAGCGGCGCGGGCAGCTTTTCGGCCCGCTTCAGCGCCGCGACGCCGCGGACGATCAGCAGCGGGTCCCAGCGCGAGCGGTCCTGGTCGAGCAGCAGGATCGGCTCGCCGTCGGGACCGAGGCGGGCGCCCAGCCGCGAGGCCTGGATCTCCAGCAGGGCGATCAGCCCGTGGACCTCCGGCTCCTCCGGCGCCAGCTCGGCGAGGATCCGCCCGAGGCGCAGCGCTTCCTCGCAGAGCTCGGTCCGCACCCAGCGCTCGCCGGAGCTCGCCGCGTAGCCCTCGTTGAAGATCAGGTAGACGACCTCGAGCACGTCGGGCAGCCGTGCCCGCAGCGCGCCGCCGGCCGGCACCTCGAAGTCGGCCCGCGCCTCGCGCAGCGTCCGCTTCGCCCGGGTCAGCCGCTGGGCCACGGTCGACTCGCCGACGAGGAAGGCGCGGGCGATCTCCGCCGTCGTCAGCCCGCCGAGCAGGCGCAGCGTCAGCGCGACCCGCGCCTCGGTCGAGAGCGCCGGGTGGCAGCAGGTGAACATCAGTGCCAGCAGGTCGTCGCCGACCTCGTCGTCGGCCTGCGCCGCGAGGTCGGCGCGGTCCATCGCCAGCATGATCCCCAGCTCGTACGCGACCTCTTCGCGCTTGCGCTCGTAGGTCGACGCCCGCCGCGCGAGGTCGATCGCGCGGTTCTTCGCCGTCGCCATCAGCCAGGCGCCGGGGTTGTCGGGGACGCCGTCGCGCGGCCAGCGCTCGAGCGCCGCCAGCAGCGCGTCCTGCGCCAGGTCCTCGGCCAACCCGACGTCACGGACCAGCCGTGCCAGGCCGGCGACGAGGCGGGCGGACTCGATCCGCCAGACCGCCTCGACCGCCGCCCTGGCTTCGGCCGGCGCCGCCATCATTCCCCCGGGTGGAGATCCGGGTCGTAGCCGATGGCCTCCCGGACGTCGGGCGGGAAGTCCTCCATTTCGAAGATCGGGCGGACCTCGATCCGGCAGTTCTCACCCGGGCAGCGCTTCGCCCACTCGACCGCCTCCTCGGTCGAGCGCGCCTGGATGATCCAGTAGCCGCCGACCACCTCCTTGGCCTCCGCGAACGGTCCGTCGGTGACCGTCGCGTCACCGTCACGAAAGCTCACGCTCGCTCCGTCCGATGGCGGCCGCAGACCGTCCAGCGCCAGCAGCATCCCCGCCTTGCGCAACTCGTCGTTGTAGCGGGACATCGCCGCCACGGCCTCGGCCGTCGGGGTCCAGTCCGACTCGTCGATCTGGGGGTACATGAACATCATAAATCTCATTTGATAGTCCAGTCTCAGTTCTCAGTTCGGTCGCCCCGGTGGCGACCCTGTCATATCGACGACGAGCTGACCCGCAGGAAATCGACACCGGCCAGACACGCCGCGTATTCGATTTCACCCTCAGGATTTACTTGACAAAAAGTCCTGCCTAAAGTGGAATTCCGGTAAGAAATTGGAATCGCTATCGAGAGGATCTGGCGACGGAAGGCGCAAGGTCCTGGCGATCGGGCGAGACCTCGGAGAGAGTGGCGCACTGCGAGGGCTCTCGGATAGAGCCAGGACTGAGCTGGTCCGTGCCGAGAATGGCAACGATGGGTTGCGTGCGTTCTACGAGCGCCAGCCCGATCTCGTGCTGCTCGACCTCGACATCCCCGACGCCGACGGCCTCGACATCCTGGCGACGATGCGCTCCCTCTCCGACGTCCCGGTCCTCGCACTGACCGACGAGGCGGAGGAGGGACGGGTGGCGGCGCTGCGCGGCGGCGCCGACGACTGCCTTTCCAAGCCGCCCTCGACCGCGGAGCTCGACGCCCGCATCGAGGCGCTCCTGCGGCGCCCGCGCCAGGGTGACCTGCGACCGGTGGTCCTCACCGACGAGTACGTCGAGATCGACCGCGTGCGTCACCGTGTGTTGGTCCTCGGGGTCGAGGTCTCGCTGACCCCGATCGAGTTCCGCATGCTCGCGACCTTCGCCGAAAATCCCGGTCGCGTCCTCGGCCACGGCCAGCTTCTGGAGCTGGTCTGGGGCGACCGCATCCGCGAGCGCGACGAGGTGAAGCTGTACGTCAGCTACCTGCGGCGGAAGCTCGGCTGCGCGGCCGACGTCGACCCGGTGGAGACCGTTCGCGGGGTCGGCTACCGGTACCGTCCGCGGCTCGTCAAGGGGGGCAATAGGAACGGGCATGACCCGTCCTCGAACTGATGTCCGTCCTACCCCTTTCATACGTTCGTCATGCCGCAATCCGATTCGCAGTGCCGACGCCGGGGGCATGCGAACCAAATGGATCATCACCTGCCTGTCCGTCCTCGCGGTGCTCGGCCTCACCCTGGCGCCGCTCGCGACCGCCAAGGGCCTGAAGCTCAGGAACGGCGTCGTCAACGCCTGCCTGAAGACGCAGGGCAAGAAGTCGGAACGGGGGACGATCCACGTGGTGAGCGCGCTCCGCCAGTGCAAGAAGAAGAAGGGCGAGCAGCCGCTTACCTGGGCGCTCGCCGGGGCCGCGGGCCCGCAGGGCCCGGCGGGCTCGCCGGGGCCGGCAGGACCGCAGGGAGTCCCCGGCGCGCCCGGGACTCCGGCTTCGGGCGGTCAGGAGCTGCTGAAGGAGACGATCACCGAACAGCACGAAGAAATCCGCGTCCTGCTGGACAAAGTCGACACGCTGACGAGCGAAATCCTCGACCTCGAAAAAGGCCTCGGCACGATCGAACATGGCTTGGGCACGGTGACGACGTCGGTCACCGGCCTCGGTGAATCCGTGAATGGCTCGCTCGGAAGCCTGAAGACCGAACTGAACGGCAACCTCGCCACGGTCAAGACGAATCTCGAAGGAACGATCGAAGGCGTGCAGTCCGACCTCGGCGGCCTGCACGGTGACGTCAGCGGGTTGGTCTCGGCGGTGAACGCGCTCGAACCGCTCGGTGGCGAAGTGGAATCGCTGAGGGAACTCCCGGCCACGGTCGCCGCCCTGAGCGGCACCGTCGGCGGGCTCACGACGACCACCGGCACCCTGACCTCACAGCTGACCAAAACCTGCGAACAGGTCGGCACGGTCGGAGCCGGGCTCGAATCCACCGGGAGCGCGCTCTCGAATCTCGGCGCTCACCTCACCACGGTGAACGTCCTCGGCGTGCCGATCGTCTCCCTCGGGGAAGTCCCCCCGGCGCCGGTGAAACTGCCCGAGCTCAAATGCTGAGCCGGGCTCAGCTGCGCGGCGTGACGCGGTAGATCGAGACGACCTCGGCCTGGTGGCCCTCAGGGTGGATGACGTAGGCGCTGGGGCCGCCGCCGAACCAGCCGGCGGCTTCGTTCATCCCGACGAAGACGCCCGGATGGCGGTTGCCGTTGGCGTCCTCGACCCAGACCTCGTCGCCCTCCTTGAAGCCAGGGTCGCGGTCGACTTCCTCTTCGGCGGCTTCGGTGATGGGGTTCTCGCCCGGTAGTTCGCTCATCGTCCGAGCATAGCCCGCCCGCCGCCGGGGTACGCTCACCGCCATGTCGGTCAAAGGCGAGCCGATGAAGGCGACGCTCACGGCGCACCCGTTCAGCGACCCGAACTGGATCTTCGAGCGCAAGCTCGACGGCGTCCGCGCGATCGTCTGCCGCACGCCGAAGGGGGCGACGATCACCTCGCGCACCGGCCGCCGGATGGACAACTTCCCGGAGCTGGTCGAGGGCTTCGACGCCGAGTCGACCCAGGACTTCGTCGTCGACGGCGAGATCGTCGCCTTCGAGGGCGCGCGCACCAGCTTCGAGAAGCTGCAGGGTCGCCTCGGCATCGCCGACCCACGGCTCGCGCGCCTCACCGGCATCGAGGTCTTCATGTACGTCTTCGACCTGCTCGAGCTGGAAGGGCGCGACGTGACCGGGCTGCCGCTGCGCAAGCGCAAGGCGCTGCTGAAAGCGAACCTCGAATTCCACGGCGCCGTCCGCTACACGCCGCACCGCAACGAGAAGGGGGAGAAGCTCTTCCTCGAAGCATGCCGCAAAGGCTGGGAGGGGCTGATCGCCAAGCGCGCCGACTCGACCTACCAGCACCGCCGTTCCAGGGACTGGCTGAAGGTCAAGTGCTCCTTCGAGCAGGAGCTGGTGATCGGCGGCTTCACCCCACCGAAAGGCTCGCGCGCCCGCTTCGGCGCGCTCCTCGTCGGCTATCACGAAGGCGACGACCTCCGCTACGCGGGAAAAGTCGGGACCGGCTTCGACCATCACACGCTGGAGATGCTGGGCGACAAGATGGAGGCGCTGCGCCAGTCGAAGCCTCCCTTCACCGCCGGCTCGGGGTTGCCCCGCGACGCCACCTGGATCCGCCCCGAGCTGGTCGGCGAGTTCGCCTTCAGCGAATGGACCCGCGACGGCAAGCTCCGCCATCCCCGCTACCTCGGCCTGCGCGACGACAAGGCGGCGAGCGAAGTGGTGCGGGAGCTGCCGACCGCCGACGCGCCGGCGTGAGCCGACGATGAGCGAGCCGGGCGCCGAGGAGTACCTCCCGCGCGGCCGGTCCCTTCGCGCGTTGCGCGCCGCCGTCCAGGACTGCCGCGGCTGCGACCTCTACCGCGACGCGACCCAGGCCGTCTTCGGCGAGGGCCCGGCGAATGCGCGCCTGATGTTGGTAGGCGAGACCCCGGGCGACAAAGAGGATCTGGCCGGCCACCCCTTCGTCGGCCCGGCCGGGGGCATCCTGCGCAAAGCCCTCGCCGAGGTCGGGATCGAGGTCGACGACGCCTACCTCACCAACGCGGTCAAGCACTTCAAGTGGCGCCCCCAAGGCAAGCGCCGCCTCCATCAGACGCCGCGGGTGGCGGAGATGAACGCCTGTCGGCCCTGGCTCGAGGCCGAGGTCGCCGCCGTCGGCCCGGAGGCGATAGTCGCCCTCGGCGCGATCGCCACCCGCTCCCTCTTCGGCACCAAGGTAAAAGTGATGAAAGACCGCGGCACGCTCCTGGAGAGCGACCTCGCCCCCCTTGCGACCGTGACGATCCACCCGTCCGCGGTCCTGCGGGCCGGCGATGAGCGCGAGGAGGCCTTCGAGGCCTTCGTCGGGGACCTGCGAGTCGTCGCGGAGGCGATGGCCGGGTGAGGGGCGCCGGCCCGCGCCTCGAGAACCCGGCGCCTCTTGGGCCTGCAGCCGGGGAAGCCGGCGCCCCGGGCGGCTGATCCGCGACCCCGGCCGGCTGAGGTCGCCGCTCAGCCGCCCAGGTCGGAGGGAGTGCGGGAGACGCCCGGGGTTCATCACGGCCGGATGCGTTCCCCTGTTCCTTATCGACGCCAAGCGTCCACAGGGAACAGCGCTGCGGCGGCTTCGAGCTGTCCGGACCTACTCCTCGCGGCGGCGCAGCCGCCGGGGCTCGAACTCGCCGCTGCGGAGGGCCTGCCAGCCCTCGGTCGAGACGGCGACGAAGCTGCGGCCTTCCGGGTCCTTGCGCTCGAGGACGAGGCCGCGCCTCGCGCTGCGGCCGATCGCTCGGCGCATGTCGCGCTCGCCCTGGCCGCGGAAGCGGACCACCAGCTGGTGGCGGAGGACGAAGCCGTCGTCGCCGAGGTCGACGATCGCGCGGAGGATTTCCTCGTCGGAGGGGATCACATGGCGAAGTTACCCGGGGACGCGGAGGGGTACGGTCGAGGCTGCGCAGATGGCGAAGCTGAGCGAGTACGAACGCAAACGGGACTTCGGCAAGACCGCCGAGCCGGCGCCGCGCAGGGGCGGGCGCAAGCGCAAGGGCGCGCCTCGCTTCGTCGTCCAGCAGCACGACGCGACCCGCCTGCACTGGGACCTGCGGCTGGAGCACGAGGGCGTCGGCGTCTCCTGGGCGGTGCCCAAAGGCATCCCGCAGGACCCGTCGGAAAACCGCAAAGCCGTCCACACCGAGGACCACCCGCTCGAGTACATGACCTTCGAGGGGAAGATCCCGAAGGGCGAGTACGGCGCCGGCACGGTGCAGATCTGGGACAGCGGCACATACGAGTTGGAGAAGTGGCGCGACGACGAGATCATCTTCAGGTTCGACGGCGAGCGCCTCCACGGCCGCTACGTCCTCTTCCGGGCGGGCGGGCCCAAGGATTGGATGATCCACCGCATGGATCCGGCCGAAGGCGATCCGGATCCGTTCCCGGACCCGGTGCCGCCGATGCTCCCCAACGAGGGCGAGCTGCCGCGCTCCACCCGTGGCTGGGCGGCGGAGCTCGCCTGGGGCGGCGTGCGCGCGATCGCCCGCTGCCGGCCGGGGCGGCTCGACCTCCGCGATGCCGACCTCGAGGACATCGCCGCCCGCTGGCCGGAGGTCCACCGCCTGAGCCGCCAGGTCGGCGCCCACGACGCGGTGCTCGACGGCGAACTCGTGGTCTTCGACGACCAGGGACGCCCGGACCCCGAGCGGCTCGCCCGTCGGGACAAGCCCGGCTCCGACAGTGCCGTGCGCCGCCGCGCCCGCGACCACCCGGCGACCTACGTGATCTTCGACCTCCTCTTCCTCGACGGCGAGGACCTCACCGGCACGCCGTATAGGCGTCGCCGCGAGCTGCTCGCCGGCCTGGGGCTCGAGGGCGAGGCATGGCGCGTGCCGGCAAACGCGACGACGAAGATCAAGGAGCTCCTCGCCGCGAGCGCCGGCCAAGGCGTCGAAGGGCTGGTCCTGAAGAAGCAGTCGAGTCTCTACGCGCCGGGGCGCCGCACGGGGGAGTGGCTGCTCGTGCGCCCGGACGGCGAGCGGCCCGCGCGCGGTGGCGGCGCCGCGAGCACCGGCGCCGGCATCACCGCCGCCGCCGAGCCGATCGACAAGACGAAATCGCGCCTCGTCGTCGGCGACCGCGAGCTGACCGTCTCCAACCTCACCAAGGTCCTCTATCCCGCGGTCGGCTTCACCAAGGGCGACCTGATCGACGCCTACGCCGATCTCGCCGAGGTCCTCCTGCCGCACCTGCGCGGCCGGCCGGTGACGCTGAAGCGCTACCCGGACGGCGTCGACGGCAAATTCTTTTACGAGAAGCGGAGCCCCAGGCACCGGCCCGACTGGGTCGCAACGGCTCGGATCTGGTCCGACAGCCACAACGGCGAGATCGACTACACGCTGCTTGAAGACCTGCCGAGCCTGGTCTGGTCGGCCAACCTGGCGAACATCGAGCTGCACACCTCGCTCGCCCGCGCCGCCGACCTCGACCGCCCCGACTCGATGGTCTTCGACCTCGACCCCGGCGCCCCCGCCGACATCGTCGACTGCGCCCGCATCGCCCTGCGCCTGCGCGCCTTCTTCGTCCAGCTCGGCCTCGACTGCCACCCGAAGACCTCCGGCTCGAAGGGCATCCACCTCCACGTGCCGCTGAACGGCACCGCCACCTTCGCCGAGTCCCGCCCCTTCTCGAAGGCCGTCGCCGGGACCTTCGAGGCCCGCTTCCCCGACGAGGTCGTCTCCACCCAGACGAAGACGAAACGCAAGGGGCGCGTCCTCATCGACTGGAGCCAGAACGACCGGCATAAGACGACCGCCTGCGTCTACACGATCCGCGCCAAGGAGCGCCCGACCGCCTCGACGCCGCTCGAATGGGAGGAGGTCGAGGCCGCCACCGTCTCCGGCGACCCGGGCGCCCTCGTCTTCACCGTCGACGACCTCCGCGCAAGGATCGCTGCAAAAGGCGACCTCTATGCGCCGCTCCTGAGCCAGAAACAGGACCTCCCTGGCATTTCCGTCTGACCGCGCCGTGACGATTCGGCGCATGTTCCAGGTCGAACTCGTGTGCTCGGACGCGCGCTGCGAGGCGGAGGTGACGCTCTTCGTCGACGAGCTCGGCGAGGTCGAGGCGGTCGCCTGCGAGTGCGGCCACGGGCTCGTGACGGTCCGGGTCGAGGGCTTCGAGCCCGTCTTCGCCGCCGTTTAGCCGCCCCGCGCGCGGGGGACCTCGCGCCCGATGAGTCGACTGCGGCGCTCCGACTGCTCGGTCGCCGGGATCCACCGGCGCCGTCGAGGGCGCGGCTTCTCCTTCGCGGACGCCGAGGGCGAGACGATCACCGACGAGGGGACGCTCCAGCGGATCCGCGAGCTGGCGATCCCGCCCGCCTGGCGGGACGTCTGGATCTGCCCCGACCCCTTCGGCCACATCCAGGCGACCGGCTACGACGAAGCGGGCCGCAAGCAGTACCGCTACCACGACCGCTGGGACGAGCGCCGGGCGTCGCGCAAGTACGCGGCGATGCGCGAGTTCGCCGCCGCGCTGCCGAAGCTGCGCCGGGTCGTCCGCCGCGACATCGAGCGCGAGCGGATGCCGCGCGAGCGCGCCCTCGCCACCGCCGTCCGCCTGCTCGACCTTGGCTTCTTCCGCCTCGGCGGCGAGGAATACGCGGAGTCGAACGGCAGCTACGGGGTGGCGACGGTGCGCCGTGAGCACGTCCACCGCGAGGGCGAGGAGATCGTCTTCGACTTCCCGGCGAAGAGCCACCAGCGGCGGATCCAGGCGATCGGCGACGAGGCGGCGATCGAGGCCCTCGAAACCATGCGACGCCGCCGTGGGGGCCCCGAGGATCTGCTCGCCTGGAGGGAGGGGAGGGGCTGGCGCGACGTGCGCTCCGCCGACATCAACGACTACATCCAGGCGACGATCGGCAGCGAGTTCTCGGCCAAGGACTTCCGCACCTGGAGCGGCACCGTGCTCGCCGCGGCCGCGCTGGCAGGGGAGGAGAAGCCCGCCTCCGAGGCGGCCGTCAAGCGCACGATCAAGGGCGCCGTCGAGACCGTCGCGGCAGCGCTCGGCAACACGCCCGCGGTCTGTCGCCGCTCCTACATCGACCCGCGCGTCTTCGACCGCTACCGCGACGGCAGGACGATCGCCGTCGGCCGCCGCGCCGCGACCGAAGGGCGGATGTCGGAACGGACGCGCCGGCGGATCGAGCGCGAGGTCCTCGACCTGATCGGGTAGGGGTCGCCCAGGGTAGGGGTCGCCCATGGACCTGAAGGCGCCGCTGCGCCGCTTCGACCAGTTCCAGCAGGCCCGGCCGGCGCTGGCGCTCCCGCTGGGCATCGTGAAGAAGTTCGGCGACGACGAAGGCGGCAGCATGGTCTCGCTGATCGCCTACCGGGCCTTCTTCTCGCTCTTCCCGCTGCTGCTGTTGATGGTCACGATCCTCGGCTACGTCCTCGCGGGCGACGAAGAACTGCGGCGGGAAGTCGTGAACGGCACGCTCTCCCAGTTCCCGATCATCGGCGACCAGCTGAAGGGCGGCGAACTGCACGGGTCGGGGATCGCGCTGGTGGTCGGGATCGTCGGCTCGGTGCTCGCCGGGATGGGCGTCGTGCTGGAGACCGAGAGCGCCTTCGACCGCTGCTGGGGCGTCCCCGAGGAAGCCGAACGCGGCTTCGTCGGCTCGCGCCTGCGCGCCGTCCTCCTCCTGCTCGTCCTCGGCGGCCTGGCGGTCGTCTCGACCGTCGTCTCCGGCCTCGCCTCCGGCGGCGCCGACTTCCTCGGCGCGGGGGGCAAGGTCTTCGGCCTGGCGATCGCTGCGGTCCTGAACCTCTTCGTCTTCGGCGCCGTCTTCCGCCTCCTCACCACGGACACGGTGGAGACGCGCGCGCTCGTCCCCGGCGTCGTCGTGGCGACGATCGGCTGGGAGGTCCTGCAGGTGATCGGCGGCTGGTACATCGCCCACGAGGTGAAGAACGCCTCGGCCGTCTACGGCACCTTCGCGCTGGTGATCGGCCTGCTCGCCTGGATCCACCTCGGCGCCACCTTCGTCGTCCTCGGCGCCGAGACGAACGTCGTCCGCGCCCGTCGGCTCTGGCCGCGGGCGATATTCGGCGACGGCGGAACGGGTACCTCAGGCGCGACCGTGAAACCCGTGCAAGCGGAAAGGAGTGCTCACCCAGATGGCAGATGAGTTGAACGGCAAGAAGATCGCCTTCCTGACGGCCAACGAAGGGGTCGAGGAAGTCGAGTTGACCGAGCCGCTGAAAGCGGTGACCGAGGCCGGCGCGAAAACCGAGTTGCTCGCTCCCGAAGCGGGCGAGGTCCAGGCCTTCGACCACCTCGACAAGGCCGAGACCTACGCAGTCGACAAGGTCGTCGGCGACGCCTCGGCCGACGAATACGACGCGCTCGTCCTGCCCGGCGGCGTCGCCAACCCCGACATCCTGCGGACCCATCCCGAGGCTGTCTCGTTCGTGCGCGAATTCTTCGCCGCGGGCAAGCCGGTCGGGGTGATCTGCCACGGCCCCTGGACGCTGATCGAGGCGGACGTCGTCAAAGGGCGCAAAGTGACGTCCTGGCCGAGCCTGCGGACCGACCTGCGCAATGCCGGCGCCGAGTGGGTAGACGAGGAAGTGGTCGTCGACAACGGCCTCGTGAGCAGTCGCAAACCGGACGATCTCGAAGCCTTCAACGCGAAGATCGTCGAGGAGTTCGAGGAGGGAACGCATGCCGCCCAGAGGAGTTGAAAAAGGCTCCAAACGCGAGCGTCAGTACAAAGAGATCAAGAAGAGCGAGGAAGAAGAGGGTCGCTCGACCAAGCGCGCCGAAGAGATCGCGGCGCGCACGGTCAACAAGGAAAAGGCCCGCGCGGGCGAAACGAGATCGTCTTCGCGCAGCTCCAAACGGGGCGCCTCGGCGAGCAGTCGCGGCGGCAAACGCTCCGGGCACGGACCGGGCGGTCGCACCCGCGAACAGCTCTACAACGACGCCAAGAAGCTGGGCATCGAAGGGCGCTCGAACATGAGCAAGGACGAACTCCGGAAGGCGGTGGCGGGCGCCAGTTGAACCCGCGCCGCCTACGCCCCCTGCCGACCGGGTCCCGGCGGCGCCTCGAAGGCGGCAAGCCCGGTGACCACCGGGATGCCGTCCGCGTCGCCGAGCCGCTCCCGGCTGGCGGCGGCGACCTCCATCAGCTCGCGCAGCGCACGGTCGAGTATCTCCGCGGTCTCCCGCCAGCCCTGCTCGTCGACGGTGATCGGCATCCAGTTGAGCGTCGTGTCCTCGCGCGAGTCGATCGTGTCGGCGTCGAGCGCCGCCCCGACCTTCGCGACGAAGGTCCGCAGCGCTTCGTTCGTCACCCCGCCGCGGACCGAGAGCGGCGCCTTGCGCCAGTCCTGGTGGCCGATGAACGAGCGGGGCCTGGCGGTGTAGAAATGCTCGATCGTCCCCCGTTTGGGGCGCGTGCGGACCTGCTCGATGCAGTCGACCTCGAGCAGCGCGTTGGTGTGGTAGCTGACGACCCCGAGCGACTCGCCGTAGCTGCGCGCCAGTTCGGTGGGGCTGGCCGTGCGTCCCTGCAGCGCTTCGAGGATCCGCACCCGCATCGGGTGCGCGAGCGCGCGCACGAGGTTCTGGTCGATCGTGTCCCCGTCCGGGGCCCTGCTCTCCGGTGGCATAGGTCCGCCATCCCAGCGGTCGACGGCCGCGACGGCAACCTTACTTTTTGAGCCACTTGCCTACACCGGTGGTAGGCCTTTCGGCGGCGTCGCCAAGTGTGTCCCGATATATACCAACACCATGACTAACAAGCACGAAATTCACACCGTAGCGGTGCTCGGGGCCGGCGGCACGATGGGGAAGGGGATCGCCCGCAACGCGGCGGCCGTCGGCCTCACCGTGCACGCCTGGAACCGCACCGCCGACAAACTCGGCGACCTCGCCGACGAGGCCCGGGTGGAGACCTTCGCGACGGCGCGCGAGGCGGTGGCCGACGCCGACGCCGTGGTGACCATGCTGAGCGACGCCGACGCGACGCTGGCGGCGATGTCGGGACCCGACGGCGGCGCCGCGGGGTCCGAGGGCGCGGTCTGGGTGCAGATGGGGACGATCGGCATCGAGGGGACCGAACGCTGCGCCGAGCTCGCCCGCGAACGGGGCCTCGTCTTCGTGGACGCACCGGTCCTCGGGACCAGGCAGCCGGCCGAAGAAGGGAAGCTGGTCGTCTTCGCCTCCGGGCCGGAGGCGCCGCGCGAAGCCCTCGAACCGTTCTTCGACGCGGTCGGAAAACGGACCATCTGGGTCGGCGAGGCGGGCGCCGGCAGCCGGCTGAAGGTGGTCGTCAACGCCTGGCTCTGCACGGTGGTCGAGGGCACCGCGGAGATGCTGCGGCTCGCCAAGGCGCTCGGCCTCGAACCGCGCCTCGCGCTCGACGCGATCGAGGACAGCCCGCTCGACGCCCCCTACCTGCGGATGAAAGGCGAATCGATGTTGAAGGGCGACTTCACGCCCTCGTTCCGCCTCGCGCTGGCCGCCAAGGACGCCCGCCTCGCGGTCGCCGCGGGCAAGGAGGCCGGCGCCGAGATCCCGGCCGTCGAGACGATCGCCGACCAGCTGACGGCGGTCGCCGAGGCACATCCCGACGAGGACGTGTCGGTCGCCTTCCTCGGCCGCGACGACAGGGACTGAGGCGGGCGCCCGGTGGAGCCGGTGCGGGTCGGCTGCTCGGGGTGGTCTTACCGCGACTGGCGCGAGAGCCTCTACAAGGGGGTCCCGCAGCGCCGCTGGCTGGAGCGTTACGCGGAAGAGTTCGACACGGTCGAGGTCAACGCGACCTTCTACCGGCTGCCGCGTGAGAAGACCGTCGCCGGCTGGGTCGACCAGACCCCGCCCGGCTTCGTCTTCGCCGTCAAGGGCAGCCGTTACCTCACCCACATCCGTCGCCTGCGCGACACCGACACCGGCCCGCGCCGTTTCTGGGAGCCGCTGGCGCCGCTGCGCGAGGCGGGTCGGCTCGGCCCGATCCTCTGGCAGCTGCCGGAGAGCTTCGAGCGCGACGACGCCGCCCTCGACGAGTTCCTGGCGGCGCTGCCCGCCGCCTCGCACTGCCTCGAGTTCCGCCACCCGAGCTGGTTCACGGCGCCGGTCCGCCGCATCCTGGACCGCCACGGCGCCTCGCTGGTCATCCCCGACGACGCCCGCCGCGACCTCCCGCGCCCGCGCCCCCAAGGCCCGCTCGTCTACCTGCGCCTCCACTACGGCGCCCACGGGGGCCGCGGCAACTACTCCGAGGCCGAGCTCGACGCCTGGCGCCGCCGGATCGCCGGCTGGCGCTCGCGCCGCGCCGTCGTCGTCTACCTGAACAACGACTGGGAGGGGTTCGCCCCGGCGAACGCCGCCTATCTGCGGCGCGCCTTCGCGTCCTGACCCGCGCCCGCGATCCTCGTTATCGGGACCCCGGACGCGGGTAACTTGTGGGCATGTCAGTCAAATCCAGACTTGCCCGTCAGGCGGTCAAGAAGACCGCGAAGCACACTGCCTACGGCGCCGCCTCGAAATTCACCCGCAAGCCCTTCCGCTCGGTCACCCTGCTGGCGCTGGGCGCCGTCGTCGGCGGCATCCTCGGCTGGCTCATCGGCCGCTCCGGCGGCGACGAGGGTTACCCCGAGCCACTAGCGGGGACCTCAGGGCCGACCGGCGTCGTGACCAGCCCCACCGACCAGTCCGACAACTCGTCCGGGCGTGCCTCGGAGACCGGAGCCGTCTCGTGACCGCCGCACCGGAGGAGCGCGACGAGGCATTCATCGAGGAGGAGGAGGCCGAGGCCGCCGAGGAAGCGGCCGCGATCGGCGGCCGCCGCGAGCCCGACACCGACGACCCCTCCGAGCAGCCGCTGGTCGAGTCCGGCGAGGGCGAGGCCGAGGGCTTCGAGTTGGCCCAGAAGGACCTCGAGGACATCGCCGAGCACGGCGACCAACACCGCTTCCCGGACGGGATGGCCCGCCCCGAGGAGCCGCAGGACCCCGACGAGTACGGCGAGCCGGACGAGCCGATCCCGCCGGACGAGAACCAGTAGGGCGACGAGCCGGCGGGAGCCGCCAGACCCCGGCGGTGGAGATCGACCCGCACCACACCCTCGGCGACCCCGACCCCGTGCAGCCGCCCAGGATGCGCTCCTGCGACGCCCCGCCGAGGACTCGCTCGAGCCGCCGCTCAAACTCGTCGTCGACGGCGGGCCGGAGGGCAACGAGCGCGTCGTGAGGACCGCCTCCTCGACCGGCTACGCCAACAACGGCGCCCCCAGGGAGCTCGACAGCCCCTACCTGCCGGGCCTCGGTCGCGGCGACTTGACGGGCACGGCCTTCGGCATCGTCGACACCATCGTCCCCGCGATCGCGACCGCCCTGGTGAACATGGCCCACGTCGTCGGCCTCCTCCTGGTGGAGAGCATCCGTTATCGCGCCCGCTTCGCCAAGCTCTTCCCCACCCACCCCACTTCGCGCCCGGCCGTCCGCGCCACTGCGGCCCGGGCTGGCCGCACCGCTGCGGGACGGGCGTCCGCTCCGCACCCACTTCGGGCCGGGCCGTCCGCTCCGCACCCACTTCGGGCCGGGCCGTCCGCATTACTTCGGCCCCGGCCGTCCGCACCAGTTCGGATTGCCGGCGGCTGTCCTGGGCGCCTCATGGGGGTCCTGGCAGGCTGTGACCCCCATGAGGCGCCCAGGACGTGAGGGGTGCGGGGGAGAGCCGGTACAGGGACGTGAGGCGGTCGGACTCACGTGATCGTG
>JBPYFM010000211.1:0-6322 GCA_051986435.1 Solirubrobacterales bacterium
CGGAAGTCCGACCGCCTCACGTCCCTGTACCGGCTCTCCCCCGCACCCCTCACGTCCTGGGCGCCTCATGGGGGTCACAGCCTGCCAGGACCCCCATGAGGCGCCCAGGACACCCGCCGGCGCCCCGTAGTGGTGCGGACGGCCGGCCGAAGTAATGCGGACGGCCCGGCCCGCAGTGGGTGCGGAGCGGACGCCGGGCCGAAGCGGTGTGGATGGCCCGGCCCGCAGCGGTGCGCACGGCCCGCCCCGAAGCGGTGTGGACGCGCCGGCCCGCGCAGCGAAGCTCCGCCACGCCCCGCGTCCGGGGACGGCCTGCGGGGCGAAAACTAGAGTCCGATCGTCTTGCCGATGATCTCCTTCATCACCTCGTCGGTGCCGCCGCCGAGCGGGCCGAGGCGGGCGTCGCGGACGGCTCGCTCGATGCCGTACTCGCGGGTGTAGCCGTAGCCGCCGTGGATCTGAAGGGTCTGGTCGGCGATCTCGAGGACGGCGCGCTGGGTGAGGAGCTTGGCCATCGAGACCTCGCGGATGCAGTCCTGGCCGGCCTGGAAGAGTCGGAGGGCGTCGTAGGTGAGGGCGCGGGAGACCTCGGCCTTGGTGGCCATCTCGGCGATCTGGTGGCGGATCGCCTGGAACTTGCCGATCGGGCGGCCGAAGGCTTCGCGGTCCTTCGCGTAGGCGACGGCGAGCTCGATGAGGCGCTCCATCGCGCCGACGGCGCCGACCGCCATCAGTAGGCGCTCCCAGGCGAAGTTGGCCATGATCAGGCGGAAGCCGCCGTTCTCCTCGCCGAGGAGGTTCGCGGCGGGGACCTCGACGTCCGTGAAGGAGAGCTCGCCGGTGTCGGACGAGCGCCAGCCGAGCTTCTCCAGCTTCCGCGAGACCTCGTAGCCGGCCATGTCGCGCTCGAGGACGAGGAAGGAGATGCCGTCGTGGCCGCCCGCCTCGGTCGTCTTGCAGGCGCAGACGAGGAAGTCGGCGCGGACGCCGTTGGTGATGAAGGTCTTCGCGCCGTTGACGAGGTAGCCGCCGTCGATCTTCCGTGCCGTGGTGGAGATGCCGGCGACGTCGGACCCGGCGCCCGGCTCGGTGATCCCCAGCGCGCCGATCTTCTCGCCCGCGATGCCGGGGACGAGCCAGCGCTCGTGCTGCTCCTCGGTGCCGAAGTTGAAGATCGGCGGCAGGGCGATCGAGGTGTGGGCGTTCAGGCCCGCGGCGACGCCGCCCGACCCGCCCCTCCGCGCCAGCTCCTCGACCCACACCGCGTCGTGCAGGTGATCGCCCCCTTGGCCGCCGTAGCGCTCCGGGAACTTCAGCCCGAGGAAGCCGAGCTCGGCGCATCGCCGGTACAGCTCACGCGGGAACTCTTCCGCCCGCTCCCACTCGTCGACGTGCGGCGCGATCTCGGCGGCGACGAACCGCCCTACCGTCTCCCGCAGCTCCTCGTGCTCGCCGCCGAAGGGCGGCAGCACCGCCCGCGCGCCGCTGTCTTTGACGATCTCCGCACTCACCGCGCCAACTGCAAATTCTCTGTAACAGACCCACAAAACAGGCCCGGACTGGAGTACGGTCGCGCCATGGAACGGACGCGGTGGACCGACGAGCGGGTCGACGACCTGGTGAAGAGCGTCGACCGACGGTTTGACGAGGTCGACCGACGCTTCGATCGCGTCGAAGGAGACATCAAGGACCTCCGGTCGCTCAACTGGTGGCTCTGGGCGACCACGATCTTCTGCATCGTCGGCCTGTTCGTGACGGTCCTGCTCCGGACCTGACGGAGCTTCGGGCCTACAGCCCGTAGCTCCGCCCGATCACGTCGAGCATCACCTCGTCGGTGCCGGCGCCGATCCGGTTGAGGCGGACGTCGCGGTAGGCGCGCTCGACCTCGTACTCCTTCATGTAGCCGTAGCCGCCGAAGATCTGGATCGTGTCGTCGGCGACCTCGCAGGCGACCCGCGAGGCATTGAGCTTCGCCATCGTGATCTCGCGCACCGGGTACTCGCCGTTGGCGAAGCGCCAGGCGGTCGCGTAGGTGAGGGCCTTGGCGGCCTCGGTCTTCGTCGCCATCTCCGCGATCTTGTGACGAAGCGCCTGGAACTTGCCGATCGGGCGGCCGAAGGCTTCGCGCTCGTTCGCGTACTCGATCGCTTTCTCGATCATCCGTTCCGCCCCCGCGTGACAGCCCGCGGCGGCGACCAGGCGCTCGCCCTGGAGCTCCCAGGCGATGTGGTAGAAGCCTTTGCCCTCTTCGCCGAGGATCGAGTCGGCCGGGACGCGGACGTCTTCGAAGGCCAGTTCGCCCGTGTCGGAGGCGTGCATCCCCATCTTCTCGAGCTCCGCCGAGACGCTGAAGCCGGGCACCAGGTTCCCGTCCTCGTCCTTGAGGTCGATGACGAAGAGCGTGATGCCGGCGTGGCGCTCCTCCGGGTTCGTCTTGCAGACGAGGACGATGAAGTCGGCGCGCGGCCCGTTGGTGATGAACGTCTTCGAGCCGTTGATGACGAATTCGTCACCGTCGCGTATCGCCGTCGTGCGGATTCCGGCGACGTCTGACCCGGCACCCGGCTCGGTGATCCCCAGCGCGCCCACCTTCTCGCCCTTCAGCCCCGGTTCGAGATACCGCCTCTTCTGCGCTTCGGTGCCGAGCAGGTGGATCGGCGGCAGCACCATGTCGGACTGCACCGCGAAGGCCATGTTGGTCCCGCCGGAGCCCGAGTAGCTCATGCACTCGGCCCGCACCAGCGAGTAGTAGTAGTCGCCACCCTGGCCGCCGTACTCCTCCGGGAAGCAGAGCCCGAGGAAGCCGAGCTCGCCCGCTCGTTCCATCGCCGAGGTCGGCCAGTAGGTCTCCTCCCACTCGTTGCGGTGGGGGTAGAGCTCGTTTTTCACCCACGCCTGCATCGACTCGCGCAGGTCTTCGTGCTCCTGGCTGAAGATGAAGTGCTTGCGCCCTGCCGCGTGGTCGGGCTTGATGACGCTGGAGCCGTCTGAGGTCGTGGTCGCCACGGTTCTCTCCTCTGGTCGGTTGACCGGGGCGCTCCCGTGCCCGCCCCGAAGGCGAGTGGACAGTAGCACTTCCTACTTTCAACATAGGGAGAGAAGGCGGCGGCGTGGGCCGGGATCGTGCGCGTTCGCCGGCCCGGTCGGCGCCAACCGCGCTTATCCTGCGCGAATGCTGCCGAGACCTGGTCTCCTTTTCCCGCTGCTCGCCGCCCTCGCCCTGCTCGCGCTCCCCGCCGCGGTGAGCGCGCACAAAGGACGGCCGACCTGCGACGGCAAGCGCGCGACGATCGTCGGCACCTCCGGCAACGACCACATCACCGGCACCAAGGCGGGCGACGTGATCGTCACCGGCGCGGGCAACGACGTCATCCACGGCCTCGGCGGCAACGACACGATCTGCGCGGGCGAAGGCGACGACCAGGTCTACGGCGGGAAGGGCAGCGACCGGATCTTCGTCGAAGGCGGCGACGACTTCGTCGACGGCGAGACCGGCAACGAGTACATCGACGGTGGCGCCGGCGACGATCAGCTGATCGAGAACGAAGGCGACGGCACGGTCAAGGGCGGCCCCGGCAATGACGTGATCACCGGCGAACGCGGCATCGACGCGCTCGAAGGCGGCCCCGGCAACGACCGTATCGCGGGCGGCATCGGCTTCGACACCCTGCGGGGCGGTGGCGGAAACGACACGATCGTGCCCGAAAAGGGTCACGACACCGTCGATGGCGGTCCCGGCTCCGACACGGTCGACTACTCGACCGAACCGGCCGGGGTGGTCGTCGACCTCGCCAGGCACGCCAGCCTCGAGTCCGCGGGCCACGACTCGCTGACGGCGATCGAGAACGTCACCGGCTCCCGCTTCGCCGACAAGCTGATCGGCGACGCCGGCGACAACGTCCTGATCGGCGGCCAGGGCCAGGACAAGCTGATCGGCGGCGGCCGGCACGACACGCTCCGCCAGTGATCGGCCTGGGCGCCGGCCGCAGTAAGTAGAACTTCCTACTTTCGGCTATCGTTCGCGACCGCGATGGGTGCCGGGAGCTTCGACAAGGTCCTCTACGAGGTCGCCGACGGCGTCGCCACGGTGACGCTGAACGACCCGGAGAAGCGCAACATGCTCTCCGGGCAGATGCTCACCGAGGTCGTCGCCGCGATGGAAGCGGCGCGCGACGACGAGGCGGTCCGCGCCGTCGTCCTCACCGGCGCCGGCGACCGGGTCTTCTGCGCAGGCGCCGACCTCGGCGGCTTCGCCGCCGACGCCTCGCTGATCGACAAGCACTACGCGTCCGACCTCTTCCTCCGGTTCTTCCGCTTGATGCCGAAGCTCGGCAAGCCCTCGCTCTGCGCCGCCAACGGGCACGTGATGGCGGGCGGCCTCGGGCTCGCCCTCTCCTGCGACCTCGTGATCGCCAAGGAAGGCGTCGCCTTCGCCACGCCGGAGATCAACGTCGGCGCCTTCCCGTACATGATCATGGCGCTCATCTACCGCGACGTTCCGCGCAAGAAAGTCAACGAGATGATGCTTCTCGGTGACCGGATGAGCGCCGAGGATGCCGTCACCTACGGGCTCGCCAACAAGGTCGTGCCGGCGGCGGAGTTCGACGCCGCCGTCGCCGACTGGGCGACCCGCCTCGCCTCCAAGTCCCCGCTCCTGATGAAGCTCGGCCACGACGCGATGTACCGCCAGGCCGACATGCCGGTCGACGACGCGCTCGAGTTCCTGCGCTCGCAGCTCTCGCTCACCTTCACGACCGAGGACATCCGCGAGGGCGTCGCCGCCTTCTTCGCAAAACGCGAGCCGCAGTGGAAGGGGCGGTGATGGCCGACCAGGAGATCGACAAACGACATCTCCTTCCCGGCACGGCGCCCCTTGCCGATCTCACCGAGCAGCTGCGCGCGCGGCGTGCGGCGGCGCTCCTCGGCGGTGGCGAGGAGAAGATCGCCAAGCAGCACGAGCGCGGCAAGCTCACCGCCCGCGAGCGGATCGACCTGCTCGTCGACGAGGGCACCTTCGTCGAGCTCGGCCTCCACGGCCGCCCGCACTTCGCCCAGCGGGCGATGGACAACGTCGAGGCGCCCGCCGACGGCGTCGTCACCGGCTGGGGCGACGTCGACGGCCGCCCCTGTTGCATCGCCGCCTACGACTTCACGGTGATGGCGGGCTCGATGGGGATGACCGGCGAGCTCAAGGTCGGCCGGCTGCGCGAGATCTCGTTGCAGAAGCGCATGCCTTTCGTCTGGCTTCTCGACTCGGCCGGCGCCCGCATCCAGGAGGCGGCGGGCTCGCTCTTCGCCGGCTCCGGCCACCTCTTCCGCGAGGAGGTCGAAATGTCGGGCGTGGTGCCGATGGTCGCCGCGATGATGGGCCCCTGCGCGGCCGGCACCGCCTACATCCCGGCGCTCTCGGACTTCGTGCCGATGGTCGCCGGCCAGGGCGCGATGGCGCTCGCCGGGCCGCACCTGGTGAAAGCGGTGACCGGCGAGGACATCTCGATGGAGGACCTCGGCGGCGCCCGCGTCCACACCCGGATCAGCGGCGTCGGCGACCTCGAAGTCAAGGACGACCCGGAGTGCATCGCCGCGGTGAAGTCCTACCTCTCGTTCTTTCCGCCGAACTGGGAAGAGAAGCCGCCGATCGCGCCGAGCGCCGATCCCGATGACCGCATGTCCGAGAAGCTCCTCGAAATCGTGCCCGACTCCTCACGGAAGCCGTACGACATGTACGACGTGATCAAGGAGATCGTCGACGACGGCGAGTACTTCGACCTGAAACCGAAGTTCGCCAAAAGCGTGATCACCTGCTTCGCCCGCTTCGGGGGCCAGCCCGTCGGGATCGTCGCCAACCAGCCGAAGCACCTGGCCGGGGTCCTCGACAACGACTCCGCCGACAAGGCTGCCCGGTTCATCAACCTCTGCGACGCCTTCAACGTTCCGCTCGTCTTCCTCCAAGACGTGCCCGGCTTCATGGTCGGCTCGAAGGTCGAGCACGCCGGGATCATCCGTCACGGGGCGAAGATGCTCTACGCGGTGAGCCGCGCGACGGTGCCGAAGGTGACCGTGATCGTCCGCAAGGCCTACGGGGCGGGCTACTACGTGATGTGCGGGAAGGCGTACGAGCCCGACCTGATCGTCGCCTGGCCCGGTGCCGAGATCTCGGTGATGGGGGCCGAGGGCGCGGTCAACATCATCGGTCGCTCGGCGATCGAGGCCGCCGACGATCCGGAGGCGACCCGCGAGGCGATGCTCGACGCGGTGCGCCAGAACATCGATCCCTACATCTCGGCGGGCAACGCGATGATCGACGACGTGATCGATCCGC
>JBPYFM010000212.1:0-7303 GCA_051986435.1 Solirubrobacterales bacterium
GACGTAGGTCCGACATCGGGCCGAGCGTGGGAGCTCCCTCACGTAAGTCCGACTTCGCGACGTCCCTGTGACGGAACCCTCCCGCACCCCTCACGTCCTGGGCGCCTCATGGGGGTCACAGCCTGCCGGGACCCCCATGAGGCGCCCAGGACAGCCGCCGGCCTCCCGAAGTGGTGTGGACGGCCCGGCGCGGCCCGCCCTACCTCGGCAACTTCCTCGTCAGCGTCACGACCTGCTGGAACGTCGGCCGGTTCTGGAACGGGAACGCTCCCAGTTCGATCCCCGCCGTTTCCGTCGGTCGATTGGCGTCGAAGCACGACGGCTGCGGATTTGACGCGCACGCCCCGTCGCCCCCGCCGTACATCGTCGAGGGCTTGATCTTCAGCGCTTCGGAGAGGCTCTTTTCGAGCAGCACCTCGCACTTCTTCTTGTTTCCCCCGCCGCAGTACTTGCGGCTCCAGGGCGCCTTCGGCTTCGGGCCGAAGACGTCGCGCAGGTCCTTGGAGACGTAGCCCCACCAGCCGTCGTCGAAGTCCGGTTCGGTCGGCGAGCCGCCGGTGTAGGTCCCGGTCGACTGCATTTCGACGAGCTTTTCGTAGGCGTTCGCGCCGAGGGCCGGTTTGAACTCGCGCTGCAGGAGGATCGGCCACCAGGCGTCCATCAGCTCGATCGCGGGAGTTTCTTCGTCTTCCCCGCTGCGATCGAGGTCGCGGCGGTGGGAGCCGTGGTCGTGCCAGGTCTTCAACTCGGCCAGGGCGCTCTTCAGCTTCGCCGACTTCGGCGTGCCGATTGCCTTGAAGAGGAGTGGCAGCACCTTGACGCCGCGCAGATCCTCGGTCGCCGGTTCCTCCATCGCCTGCACGAGTTGGGCGATCGTCATCTTCTTGCCGCCCTTGAGGTCGGCGCGGATGTGGTCGGCGATCATCTGCTGGCGCTGGATCGGCCCGTAGTCGTACTTGTCGTCCGCCGCCGCCCACTTCGGCGCTTGCTTGTTGTTCCAGGACACCATGAATTCGGGGTCTTCGGCCTGCGGGTGCTTCGAGAACGGCAGCCAGTCGGCGGTGTGGGTCTTCGGGTCGAAGCCCTTCCAGTCGTACTGGCCGGTGCCGAGGATCGGGAAGTCCGGCGAGGTCCCCTTCGCCCGCTGCGGCAGCGCCCCCGACAGCGCGTAGGCGATGTGTTCGGAGTCGACGTAGCCCCAGTTGAAGAGGAAGTTGATGTTGGAGACGGCTTTTTTGAAGCCTTTGACCCCGGTGACCTTCGACGGTTCGTTCAGTTCGCCGAAGCCGATCACCGATTCGGCCTCGTGGAAGTAGGTGCTGCGGTCGTGGACGAAGGCGACCTTCTTGCCGTCGGCCACGCCGCGGGCGTAGACGATCCCGTGCACCGTCCGGTAGGCGGTCATCGTCTGCGAGCCGGCCGCGGTCTGGTCGATCGTGTTCGGCGTCCAGCTCTCCTTCTTCACCAGCTTTTCCATCGGCCGGCACTTGCCCCGGTAGAGGTAGTGGAACTTGTCCTTGCAGAGGACCTCGGCGAAGGTGTCGACGTTGTCGGAGGTCGCCGTCGTCGCGCTCCAGGCGTAGTCGGTGCCGTGCCCGAGCTCGACGTAGAAGTTGACCCCCGGGAAGGAGGCGCCGCGGGCGTCGATCCCCGGCCCGTGCAGGTCCTCCTCCATCAGGATCTGCGGGATGTAGTAGCCGACCTGCGGGCCCATCACCGCGATCGGATGCCCGTCCGCCGAGTTCTTGGCCGAGACGAGCTCCCAATTCGAGGCGTGCCCGGTTTCTTCGAGCCCGCGGGTGAGGCGGCCGCCGACGGTGTTCAGGCCCGAGCCCGTCGCCCCGCTCGCCCTGCTGCCGTAGGCGATCGGCGGTTCGTACACCGAGCCCGGCTTCGGCAGCGCCAGGCCGTTCTTCGCGAAGGCGCTTTCAGTCTCGTACGGGAAGGGCTGTTCGATCGTCGTCGGCGCTTCCGGGTCGTTCTTCGAGCGAAAGCCGAGCCAAGCCTTGCGGCCCGCCTTCTTGCCCATCCGTTCGACCATCGCCTCCATCGTCAGCGCCGAGTTCAGCTCGTTGCCGCCGCCGCGGCCGAAGATGCCGCCGATCAGCGAGGCGATCGCGATCACGTCGGTAGGTTTCCACGGTTCCATCGGCTTGTTGACGAAGGAGTACTCGGCCGGTTTCAGGTTCGAGTTCAAGTTGGCGGCGGCGATGTAGGCGTTGACGCCTTCGACGTAGGCGTCGAGGTCTTCGACCGCCTGCTTGCCCGCGGCACCCCGTTCGGTTTCCATCGCCTTGATCTGCTCTTCGAGATCGGCTTCGGTGTAGGGCGCGAAGCCCCACTGGCTCGCGTCGGCTTCGGCGTTGGAGCCGCCGAGGAACGAGGCGAGTTCCGCGCGGCCGGTGTGTCGCAGCACGTCCATCAGGAAGAGGCGGTCGGCGGCGCCCGCGTAGCCCGCGCCGTACATCGTGTCGGCGCGCGTTTCGCCGTAGATGTGCGGCACCCCGTAGGCCTTGTCGCGGAGGATCGTCACCCCCGGTTTCGGTTCGACGGTCGATTCGACTTCGTTCGACGGCACGCCGAACGTCGCGTCCTTGAAGTAGTTGCCGACCGTTTCGTCGGTCAGCGTCGGCGAGCCGTAGAGCAGGTTTTCGTAGAGCGGCTGCTGGTCGGCGAAGTGCGGCGGGATCGTCTTCGACGATTTGAAGCCGAGCACCTGTTGCAGGTTGTCGAGGCCGTTCTCCCCCGGCGGCAGCACGTTGCGGAAGCCGCCCGCGTCGTTGGTCCCGTAAGGCTGGACCGCGTTGGCCGCCGCCGAGCCGGCGAAGGCGACCGCGCCGGCGATCAGACAGGCGAATGCGGAGAGGACTGCGCGCAGCGAGCGACTACCCAGAACACCCAAAACGACCTCCTCCAACTGTTCCCTGGCAGCCTCCCGAGCCGCCGGGGCAGCATACCTGCTCGGCCGCGCCGCTACTCGGCGTCGTGCCAGGGCGTGAGGATGCGCGGGCCGTCGGGGGTGACCGCGACGGTGAACTCGAAGTGGGCGGCGAGGCTGTCGTCCTCGGAGAAGACCGACCAACCGTCGTCCCCCATCCGCACCAGCGGGCCGCCGGCGTTGACCATCGGCTCGATCGCCAGCACCGTGCCGACCTCGAGCTCCGGCCCGCGGCCTGCCTCGCCGAAGTTCGGCACCTGCGGCTCCTCGTGCATCTCGCGGCCGATCCCGTGGCCGACCAGCGTGCGGATCACCGACAGCCCGTTCGACTCGACCGAGCGCTGGATCGCGTTGGAGACGTCGCCGAGGTGGTTGCCGGCGACCATCTGTTCGACCCCGTCGAAGAGCGCGTTGCGGGTCACCTCGAGCAGGTTTTTCGCCTCGATCGAGATCGGCCCGATCGGCACCGTCACCGCGGCGTCGGCGACCCAGCCGTCCTTGGTCACGCCGACGTCGATCGAGAGCACGTCGCCGCGCTTGCATTCGTAGCCGTCGGGGATCCCGTGGACGACCATCGAATTGGGTGAGGCGCAGATCGATCCGGGGAAGCCGCGATACCCCTTGAACGAGGGGGTCGCACCCTGGGAGCGGATGAATTTCTCCGCCGCTTCGTCCAGTTCCAGCGTCGTGACCCCCGGCCGCGCCTTCGACTTGAGCATCTTCAGGGTGCGGACCAGGATGTCGCCCGCGGCGGCCATCTGGTCGACCTGCTCGGGCGTCTTGCGGATGATCATGCGATACACGTTAGACAGGGTAGAGGGCAGCGAGGCTCAGACCGCGCCGTCGCTCTCCAGCCGCATCGTCGCCAGGGTACGGCGCAGCTCCTCGGTCACCTCGTCGGGGTCGCGCTCGCCGTCGACGCGGCGCAGCACACCCTTGTCGTCGTAGTAGGTGACCAGCGGCTCGGTCTTCTCGTGGTAGGTCGCGAGCCGCTTGCGGATGACGTCAGGCTGGTCGTCGTCGCGGACGATCAGCGGCGAGCCGTCGATGTCGCAGACGCCGTCCTGCTTCGGCGGGTTGAATTCGACGTGGAACACGTGGCCGTTGGCCACGCAGGTGCGCCTGCCGCCCAGCCGTTTCACGACCTCGTCGTCGGAGACGTCGATCAGGAGCACCGCGCTCACCGCCCGCCCCAGCTCGGCCAGCTTCGCGTCCAGCGCCTCCGCCTGCGGAGTCGTGCGCGGGAAGCCGTCGAGGATGAAGCCGTCTCGGGCCTCCTCGGAGTCGATCCGCTCGGCGATCACGCCGACGATCACGTCGTCGGGGACCAGGTCCCCCCGGTCCATGTACTCCTTGGCGCTCTTGCCGAGCTCCGTCTGGTCGCGGACCGCGGCGCGCAGGATGTCGCCGGTCGCGTAGTACGGCAGGCGCAGGTCTTCGTTGAGCCGCTCGCCCTGCGTCCCCTTACCGGAGCCGGGAGGGCCGAGCAGGACAAGGTTCAGCTCGGGCATCCGCGAAGCCTATGGGAAGCGCCGAGGAACCGGCGGGCCGCGGGTGCGGATCTTTTGCGAGGGAGCGGGTCCTGACCCCCTCCTCTCTCAAACTCGGGCTGGATCGCCTTCGGACGAGCAAGAATCTCCAAGGGCCCTCGTTACAAGCCGTTCGGAGGGGGTCAGGACCCGCTCGACGGGCCGCCGCAGAAGGTTCCGCAACTGCAGACGCTCCCTGAGGGTCCGAAAACCAAGCAGGTCGGGGGATGCAGGGAGGGCGACGAGGGGAGCGCACTCAGGTGCGTGACCCGATGAGACCGACCGAAGACCCCGAGATGCGCCGGTTTGCAGGGCTCTCAGGTTATTTCAGGAAACCCTCGTAGTTGCGCATCATGAGCTGCGCCTCGAGCTGCTTCACGGTGTCGAGGGCCACGCCGATCACGATCAGGATCGAAGTGCCGCCGAAGTAGAAGTTCGCCGAGGTCTGGCTGATCAGGATCGTCGGCAACGCCGCCACCGCGCCCAGGTAGAGGGCGCCGGGGAAGGTCAGGCGCGACAGGATTCTGTCGAGATACTCAGCCGTCGGTCGCCCGGGACGCACGCCGGGGATGAACCCGCCATAGCGTTTGAGGTTGTCTGCCTGGTCCACCGGGTTGAACGTGACCGCGGTGTAGAAGTAGGTGAAGATGATGATGAAGAGGATCTCGCCGATCACGTAGGGCACCGAGTTCGGGCTGAAGAATTCGGCGAAGCTCAGCGCCGCCGGGGTGTTCAGCAGCTGGCCGATGGTCGGCGGGAAGGCCATGATCGAGGCGGCGAAGATGACCGGGATGACGCCCGCCATGTTGACCCGCAGCGGCAGGTAGGTCGAGCCACCGGAGGTCATTTTGCGCCCGACCACGCGTTTCGCGTACTGGACCGGGATGCGGCGCTGGCCCTCCTGGACGAAGACGATCGCGACGATCACGGCCAGGGCGATGAACGGCATCATCACGACGAAGACCTGATCGGGGTTGTTCCACCACTTGGTGATCCCGTTCGGGATCGAGGAGGCGATCGAGGCGAAGATCATCAGCGAGATGCCGTTGCCGATGCCACGCTGGGTGATGAGCTCGCCCAGCCACATCAGGAGCGTGCAGCCGGCGGTCAGGCAGATGACGATCAGCATCACCTTCGGGAAGGTCAGGTGGCCGACCACGCTGGTGCCGCTTTCGTTGCCGAAGGAGCGGAAGAGGAAGACGTAGCCGATGCTCTCGAAGAAGGCGAGCACGACGGTGAGGTAGCGCGTGTACTGGGTGATTTTCTGCTGCCCGACCTCACCCTCTTTCTGCAGGCGCTCCAGCGAGGGCACGACGACGGTCAGCAGCTGCAGGATGATCGACGCCGTGATGTAGGGCATGATCCCCAACGCGAAAAGCGACAGCCTGGAAAGGCTGCCGCCGGAGAAGAGATTCAGGAAGCCGAGGACGTTGGAGCCGCCGAAGTTGCTCGACACCGACTTGACGGCGTTGACGTCGACCCCCGGCGCCGGGATGTAGGCGCCGAGACGGTACAGGGCTAGCATCGCCGCGGTGAAGGCGAGCTTCTTCCTGATGTCCGCAACGCTGAACGCGTTGAGAATAGTCCTGAGCATTACGGCTCCAGAGTGTGACAGGTCCCGCCGGCGGCCTCGATCTTCTCTTGGGCCGCCTTGCTGAAGGCGTGCGCACGGACCGTCAATTTCGTCGTGATCTCCCCGCGGGCGAGGATCTTCACGGGGTCCGTCCGGGTCGCGAGGCCCTTGGCCTTCAGCGTCTCAGGGGTCACCTCGTCGCCGGCCTCGAAGCGCTGCTCGAGATCGGCCAGGTTCACCGGCTGAGTCTTGGTGCGGAAGTTCTCGAAGGGCATCGACTTCTTCATGTGCGGGCCGCGAAGCTTTCGCATCCGCATGTGGATGGGGTTCTGCCCACCCTCGTAGCCCGGCTTTTCCTTCGCGCCCGAGCGCGAGCCCGCGCCCTTGTGGCCGCGGCCGGAGGTCTTGCCCATGCCGGAGCCCTCGCCGCGCCCGACGCGCTTGCGGCGGTGCGTGGAGCCCTTCTTCGGCTTCAGGTTGTGGAGGCCGATCTCCTCGGCGCGAGTCTGCTCCTTCTCCGCCATCACTCACTCACCTCGACGAGATGCGAGACGACGCGGAGCTGGCCCTGCAGCTGCGGCGAGTCGGTGCGCTCGACCGATTTGCCGATGCGACCCAGACCCAGCGCCTTGAGGGTCGCTTTCTGCTTCGGGTTGGTGCCGTTCGGCGATTTGGTCTGCGAGATCTTCACGACGCCGTCTCCTCAGCCACCGCCGCCGGCTCCTCCGTCGCGGGAGCGTCCGCCTCGAGGTGCTCGCCGTCGCCGGTGCCCTTCTCGCCGGTCAGGCCGAGGACCTGGGTGATCGTCAGGCCACGCAGCTCGGCGACCTCCTCGGGGCGGCGCAGGCGGATCAGGCCGTCCATCGTCGCCTTCACGAGGTTGATCGGGTTCTGCGTGCCGATGCTCTTGGTGAGCACGTCGCGCACGCCGCCGAGCTCGAGCACGGCGCGGACGCCACCGCCGGCGATGACGCCGGTACCGGGGCTGGCCGGGCGCAGGACGACGTGCCCCGCTCCGTACCGGCCGATGATCCGGTGAGTGATCGTCTGGCCGTATTTCGGCACGCGGATCAGGTTCTTGCGGGCGTCCTCGACGCCCTTCTGGATCGCCAGCGGCACCTCGCGCGCCTTGCCGTAGCCGATCCCCACGACACCCTCTTCGTCGCCGACGGCGACCAGCGCGGTGAAGGAGAAGCGGCGACCGCCCTTGACCACCTTGGCGACGCGATTGATCTCGATCACGCGCTCCTGGAGGTCGAGGCC
>JBPYFM010000213.1:0-4174 GCA_051986435.1 Solirubrobacterales bacterium
CTCCTTGGAGCGGGCGGTCCACCAGGCGACCGGGTCGGCGGCCGCCTCCTCGTAGATCGCCGGATCAGACCACAGCGCCTGCTCGCGGAACTCTGCCGGCGGCGGGAACTTCTCGATCTCCAGCATCCGGTCGAGCTCGCGCTCGAGGCTCGAATCCGCTCCCGTCGCTCCTGCGTCAGCTGCCATCTCGACTCAACCTCTCCTCTTTCGCGTTTCAATCGCCCAACGGCATCACGGGCAGAACCGTCCTACCAAACGTAGAGTTGATCACAGCGGCGAAGGACGCGTACCACGCCGCCGCCGCGGTGAGGATGCCGGCCCAGCCGCCGGCTTCGACCAGCCCCTTCGATTCGCTCGATTCGCCGATCCCGAGGAGGAAGAAAGTGATCGCCAGGAGCAGGAAGACGAGCGCGACCGCCCCCGTCGTCCGCAGGCTGGCGAAGAACATGTAGGCGGTGAAGATCCCCCACGAGATCAGGAACAGGCCGACCGCGGCGGCGGCGTGTTCGGCGGGGATGTCGCCGGCGAAGAAGGTCACGAACGCCCAGAAGGAGACCCAGAACGCTCCATAGGAGGTGAACGCGACCGCGCCGAAGGTGTTGCCGGTGCGGAACTCCCACATCCCGGCGGTGAACTGCGCGATGCCGCCGTAGGCGAGCGCCAGCCCGAGGACCACCGGCTCCCCGGCTTTGCTGACCAGCCCGGCGTTGAACATGCTGAGGACGAACGTCGTCAACGCGAACCCGGCGAGCCCGAGCGGGCCGGGGTCGGCAGGCGTCCAACCGGCGCTCCGCCCCTCTGCGGGTTCGTCGGAGATCGGCGGACGCACGCCCGGCACAGATCCTGACTCCATTTGGAACTCCTTCCCTTGGATGTGTACCCAACGGACGGACGTACCCAGAAGTTGATAGTTGCAATCCGCGCGATGTTGATGGGCCGAAAACTCGCCCGTATGGCCGAGTTTTCGGCCCGTCAACGAGTCAGACGGTGAAGACGATCAGGCAGAAAATCCCTGCACAGATGCAGTAGACGCCGAACGGGCCGAGGCGGTTCGTCTCGAAGTACCGGAGCAGGAACTTGACCGCCGCCCAGGTGGTGAGCGCGGCGGCGATCGCGCCGACCAGCGCCTGGCCGCGCACCCCGTCGCCGGTCGAGCCGAGGAGCTCCGGCAGCTTCAGCACCCCCGCCGCGCCGATGATCGGCGTCGCCAGCAGGAAGGCATAACGGGCGGAGTCCTCGTTGGAGAGGCCGGCGAGGAGCCCGCCGCCCATCGTCACGCCGGAGCGGGAGATGCCCGGGATCAGCGCCAGCGCCTGCGCGGTGCCGATCCCGAACGCCTGGCGGAAGCCCATCCGGGCGATCCGCTCGTCGCCGTCCCCCTGCCAGTCGTCGGGACGCGGCGGGCGCCGCCGGAAGCGCTCCACCGCCAGCAGCAGCACGCCGTTGATCGTGAGGAAGACCGCCGCCGCGGTCGGCGAGGCGAACAGCGTGCGCAGCTTGTGCTCCAGCGCAAGCCCGAGGATCCCGGCCGGGATCGTGCCGACGATGATCACCCAGGCCAGGCGCGCGTCGAGGTCGCGCGGCGTCGCCCGCCCCTTCACCGAGCGCAGGAAACCGAACCAGATCCGCTTCCAGTCCTGGAAGAAGTAGACGAAGAGGACCAGTGCCGTCGCGCAGTGCGTGGCGACCAGGAACGAGAGAAAGTAGTCGTCGTTCTGGTGGATGTTCCAGCCGAGCAGCCTCGGCAGCAGCACCGCGTGGCCGAGGCTCGAGATCGGGAACGGCTCCGAGATCCCCTGCAGGGCTCCGAGAACGATCGCCTGCAGGTAGGAGATGGGTTCCACGGCCGGCGGAGCCTACCGGGGCCGGGGCGGCTACAGGCCGGGGGGGTGGCGGGCGATGAAGCCTTCGGGCGAGTCGACCGGCGAGGAGTGCCAGCGCGGGCCGGGACCGCCGACGGTGTCGAAGGCGAGGCCGGCGATGATCATCCAGGCATGTTCGGCGTTGGCGTAGACCGTGATCCAGCGGCCGGGCCCGGCTTCGCCCCAGGTCTCGAGGCCGGTGGAGTCGAGCGGGCTTTCCAGCAGGCCGCCGCCGTGGAGCGCGTAGGAGACCGCCCCCGAGCAGTCGTAGCCCGACGATTCGAAGGAGCCGTGGCCGCCGCCCCAGATGTAGGGGGTCATCGCGATCGCGTTCGCCGCGGCGATCGCGCCCTTCACCTGTTCGGGCGCCGATTCGGGAGCGCTCGCTTCCGATTCGGAGATGAAGCCGGCGCTTTCGCCGGCGTTCAGCGGCGCCGGGAATTCGCCCGCCGCTTCGGTGACGACGCCGGAGGCGGCCGTCTGTTCGGCGGCGGCCTGGGCGCGCGCGGCGGCGATCTGTTCGGAGATCGAGGCGAGGTTGTCGCTCAGCGCCTGTTCCCTCGACTCCAGCGCGTTCATCGTTTCGCGCCGCTTCGCCTGCGCCGCCTTCAGTTCGGCGAAGCGGGCCTCGGCCGCTTCCTTGGCGGCGACGACTTCGGCCTCCGTGGCGGCGATCGAGTCGCGGGCGCTTTCGATCCGTTCGCGGGTCGAGGTGAGCCGGCCGACCGCGTCCTGGACTTCGTTGCGCAGCGCCTTGACCCGGCCGACGACCGCGTTGTCGTAGCTCTGGATCCGGTTCAGGTATTCGGTCTGGGCCGCCATCGACGACCAGTTTTCGGATTCGAGGATCGCGTTGAGGACGTTCGGCGAGCCGGACTCGTAGATCGAGATCAGCCGTTCGCGCAGGGCACCGAGCGCGCGGTTCAGCTGCCGGCGGACTTCCACCAGGTGTTCGCGTTCTTCGTTCAGCGCCTTGGTCGCGGCTTCCAGTTCTTCTTCCTTGGCGGCGAGCTGCGCCTCGACCGCTTCCTGCTTCTGTCGCAGAGCGGAGACTTCGCCGATCATCGTGTCGATTTCGGCGTTCTCGGCGGCGATCGTTTCGGCGAGCGCGCTGGTGTTCGCTTCGACTGCGTTCAGCTTCGACTGCGTCGCGTCGCGTTTTTCTTCGAGGGTCGCCGCCGGTGCGCTCGCCTCGAGCTTCAGCGCCAGCAGGCACAGCGCCACGAGCAGGACGGTGCCGAAGCCGAGCGCACGAAGACGGTGCGCGCGACGGGGGTCGGTGTGGGTGAAGAGGGTCCGCATGGATCGGGATCGAGTCGTGAAACACAGGAACTCGACCGCGGTCGCGCAGGCTAGCGAAGTACTTCCGCCTCACCCCCTAGTTGCCAATAATTTGCAAGTGACGTTGCAGATCAGGCACGTTTGCAGGACTTTTCGGACCAATGTAGAGGGCCGGCGGGGCGCCCCTGCCGGCCCCGCCGGATCCTCACGAGCCGCCCACCCGGGCGGGCAGCGGCGTGATTCCAAGCCTCGCTCAGGCGAGCAGTTTGGCCTTCGCCTGGTCGAACTCCTCCTGGCTGAGCGCGCCCTTTTCACGCAGTTCGTTCAGTTTGTGGAGTTCGTCGGCGGGCGAGGTGTGAGCCTGTTCCCGCACGTATTCGTCGAAGTGCTTTTTCGCGTCGGTCTGGGCTTTGATCGCGCGGTCGCGCATCCCCGAGCCGCGGACGATCAGGTAGACCAGCCCGGTCAGGAAGGGGATGAACACGAGGAAGAGGATCCAGATCGCCTTCGCCCAACCGGACATCTCGTGGTCGCGGAAGAGGTCGGTGATGATCGTGAAGAGGATCCAGACCCAGATCACGAACAGGAAGATCTCGAAGACCGTCAGGAGCATGTCCCCGAAGGTGATGTCAGCGAATGGCAACGTGATTCCTTTCGATCAGGTCAGCTGCGGAGCTCGTCGAGCGAGTTGACCTCGAGGTCGAACGGCTCGTCGGCGGAGCGGCGGCGACGGTAGGGAGAGACGGTGACGCGGTGGACCTCGCCGCAGGCGCAGGGAACCTCGATCGGACTGGTGTCCGAGGCGGGGTCGGTGTCGACCTTGAGGCGTTTGAGCGTGCCCGTCTCTTTGCAGCCGTAGGAGATCACCCAGCCGTAGTCGGGCCGCTCCTGGCGTTTGGGACGAGACGGGCTCATGCGCCCATCCTGTCATGGACCGAGGCGTGACGGAAAGGGGTCACTGACCGAAGCAAGGCCCGGTCTCGGGTCGTCGATAGAGACAAGAAACACCGCGCGCAGTTTTTTGATCGTCA
>JBPYFM010000214.1:0-6118 GCA_051986435.1 Solirubrobacterales bacterium
ACCAACCGGAACAGGCGTCCGGGCGGCCTCCACCAGCTCCCTGGCGCGGGCCAGGTCGGCGGTGCGCTGGAGTTCGTCACGGACCTGCTTCGAGGCGCCGATACCTTCGAAGTACCAGGGGTAGAACTTGCGCAGGTAGCGGGCAGCGCGCTCCTCACCGAGGTGCTCCTCGGCCCGGTCGATCACCCACAAGAGCTCGGCGACGACCTCCTCCCGCGGCGGCGGCTCGCGGCGGCGGCCGGTCAGTTCCTCGAAGACCCAGGGGTTGCCGAGGGAGCCGCGGGCGATCATCACCGCGTCGGCGCCCGACTCCTCGTAGGCGCGGCGGGCCGCCGCGGCGCTGGAGAGGCCCCCGGAGACGATCACCGGGACCTCCAGGCGCTTCGTCAGTTCACGGGTGAGCGCGTAATCGGGCTGACCTTTGTGACCTTTGGTGGCGGCGCGCGGGTGGAAGCCGATCGCCGCGACCCCCGCCTCCTCGGCGAGCCGGAGCGCCAGGTCGAACCCGGAGCGGTCCCCCGGCGAGATCCCGGAGCGCAACTTCACCGTCACCGGCAGGCCGCTGCCCTCGCGGGCGGCGACGGCGAGCGCCACCGCCAGGTCGGGGTCGCGGAGGAGCTGGGCCCCGGCCCCGGTCTTGCGCACCTTCGGCACCGGGCAGCCCATGTTGATGTCGATCAGGTCGGCGCCGGCGGAGGCGGCGATCTCGGCGCCGGAGCGCATCACCTCGGGGTCGTGGCCGAAGAGCTGGATCGAGACCGGGTGCTCCTCCGGGTGCAGGACGAGCAGCTCGCGCAGGGTGCGCTCGTTCTTGTAATGGAGGGCGAAGCTCGACACCATCTCCGAGACCGCCAGGCCCGCCCCGTGCCGTTTGGCCTGCAGCCGCACGAACCAGTTGCCGATCCCGGCGAGCGGCGCCAGCAGCACGCGGTTGGCGATCGGCACGCCGCCGATCTCGAAGGGGTCGGTCAGCTCAGGACGCGTTGCGCTCATGGATCAGCCGCAATCCCTTCAAGGTGAGCAGATCGTCGACCTCGTCGATCGTCTCGGAGAAGGGGACGATCGCCGGCGCCAGGCCGCCGGTCGCGAGCAGCTTCGGATTCGGCAGTTCGGTTTCGAAACGGCGCACGATCCCGTCGATCATCCCGGCGAAGCCGAAGATGAAGCCGGAGTTGATCGCGGCGCGGGTCGAGTGCCCGATCGCCGACTCGGGTTCGCCGAGATCGATCCGGGTGATCCGCGCGGCACGGTCGATCAGCGCGGTCAGCGCGATCTCCAGGCCCGGGCCGATCGCGCCGCCGAGGTAGGCCCCGTCGGCGGAGACCGCGTCGATGTTGATACCGGTGCCGAAGTCGACGACCACGCAGGCCTCGCCGAAGCGCTCGTAGGCGGCGATCGCGTTGACCAGCCGGTCGGCGCCGACCTCGAGGGGGTTGTCGATGCGGATCGGCATGCCGCTCTTGACGCCGGGGCCGATCGTCAGGCACTCGGCCTCCAGATAACGCGCGGTCATCCGCTCGAACTGGGTGCCGAGCGGCGGCACCACGGAGGAGACGACGACCGCGTCGACGTCACCGAAGTGCATCTCGCTCAGGTTGAAGAAGCCGGCGATCCGCTCGCCGAGCTCGTCCCCGGTCGCGCCGGAGCGGGTCTGGAAGCGCCAGTGCTCGACCAGCTCCTCCCCTTCGAACGCGCCCAGGTGCGTTTGGGTATTTCCGATGTCGACAGCGAGCAACATGCGCATAGGATCGTTTCATGACCGCCCGCCTCTACGTCATCCCGGCGTCCCACCCCGCAACCACGGCTGCGCTGATGCTCGATCACAAGGGGATCCCGTTCAAACGGACCGACCTGATGCCGGTGGTCTCGAAGGCCGCCCTGCGGGCGGTGGGCTTCCCGCGGGCGACGGTGCCGGCCCTGAAGATCGACGGCGAGAAGATCCAGGGCTCGCGGGAGATCTCCCGCGCTCTCGACCAGATCAAGCCCGACCCGCCCCTCTTCCCCGCCGACCCCGACAGGCGCGCCGCGGTCGAGGACGCCGAGCGCTTCGGCGACGAGGAGCTCCAGCACCCGATCCGCCAGCTCCTCTGGTGGGGCTTCAGGCACGACAAGGAGAATCTCCGCGCCTACTCCGCGGGCGCCCACCTCGGCGTCCCGATCGGCCTCGCGATCAAGACCGGCGGCCCCCTCGTCGCCCTCTCGGCGCGCTTCAACGAAGCCACCGACGCCAACGCCCGCGCCGCGCTCGTCGCCCTGCCCGACCTCCTCGACCGCGTCGACGCCTACATCGCCGACGCCACGATCGGCGGCCCCGAACCGAACGCCGCCGACTTCCAGATCGCCACCTCGATCGGCCTCGCCCTCACCCTCGACGACCTGAAACCGCTGATCGAATCCCGCCCGGCCGCCAACCTGGCCCGCCGCTACGTCCCGAACTACCCCGGCCACACCCCGCCGATCCTCCCCCCGGCCTGGCTGCCGGAGGCCGCGGCGAGCTGATACCGGGTCGCTAGTCTGAACGCCGCGCCGTCGGGGGCGCGCGACAGGGATTCGGCCGGGAGGCGGGATGCGGTTCGCTTACATGGACGAGGCGGGAAACACCGGGCGTCGATACGACGACCAAGTTGTGCCGACCAAGGGACCGCCGGTCCTGAAGCTCGCCGCTGCGAATCTGCTCTCAGCCAGCCGAAGCAAGGTAGCACCGGACGCCGATGCTCAGTGGTCGATCGACACCGGGTCGCGTCGGTAGCTGTCCCTTTGGGTGACCCGGCCATCAGCCGCGTGGAGCACGTACTCGGCCCGACTCGCCCGAGCCAACCGGCGGCCGACCTGGACGGCTTCCTTGCGATTCGGATACCGATGGGAGGCGGCCTCGCCATCGATCTCCACCATCCACCCGCCGCCGCTCGGAACCACGCGGATGCTCCTGGTCATGACTTCCCCCTTTCAGAAGCCCGACTTCGGCCTGCGGTCAGTTTCGCAGCAACTCCAGACACCTCGAGCAGCAGATAAACGCGGACTACGCGAGCGGGCCGCGGCGCTCGGCGCGCTGCTCGTGGTCGGGGAGAGCGGCGAGGGCGTCGGCGAGGACGGTGCCGTCGGGGAGGGTCAGGTCGGGATCGAGCTCCAGCAGCGGGGCGAGGACGAAGCGGCGGTTGCGCACCTGGGGGTGCGGCAGGGTGAGGCGGTCGGTGACGAGCTCGATCTCGCCCAGGAGCAGCAGGTCGACGTCGAGCGGGCGCGGGCTGTGTCGAGGGAGGTCGAACTGGCGGCCGCGCTCGGCCTCGACCGCCTTGCAGGCATCGAGGAGCTGCTCCGGCTCCAGCGCGGTGCGGACGCGGACGGCGGCGTTGAGGAAGTCGGGCTGCTCGAGGATCTCGCCGACCGGCTCGGTCACGTAGGTGGAGGAGACGTCGAGGACTTGGACCCCCTCGGTCGGCAGCAGGTGGAGCGCGGCGCGTAGATGGCCCTCGGAGTCGCCGACGTTGGATCCCAGGCCGAGGTAGCCGACCCGCTCCGACACGATCGCCTCAGTCCTCGGCGGGCTCGTCGTCGACCGCCCGCTCCTGGGTGATCTCGACCGCGACCTCCTGGATCGCCAGCGGCAGCGGCGGCTCCGGCTTGGCGGCGCGGACGCGGACCGACTCGCAGCCGTAGCGCTCGATCAGCCGCTCGCCGACCACGTGGGCCAGGCGCTCCAGGGTGCGGTAGCTGCGCTCGGTGGCGACGAAGGTGACGATGTCGCAGACCTCGGCGTAGTTGACCGTGTCCTCGAGGCGGTCGGTGAACATCGCGTCGCAGTCGGGGACGTCGAAGGAGATGTCGAACTCGAGCCGCTGCCCCACCTCCTGCTCGGCGTCGGTCACGCCGTGGTGGGTGTAGATCGAGAGCCCGCGCAGCTCGATTTCGGCGCTGGACTCGACCCCGCCGTTACCGGCGTCGGGATTCATCGATGGCTCCGGTTCGGACACACCCCGAAACCTACCCAAGCACCGCGCTCGCCACCGTCAGTGCCTGGGACATCTCGCGCACGTCGTGGACGCGGAGGACCGAGGCGCCGGCGGTGGCGGCGAGGATCGAGGTGGCGATCGTGCCGCCGAGGCGGTCGTCGGGCTCGGAGCCGTCGGTGCGGCCGATGAAGCTCTTGCGGGAGGTGCCGACGAGGATCGGGCGGCCGAGGGTCGCCAGCTCGCCGAGGCCGCGGAGGAGTTCGAAGTTGTGGCGGTCGGTCTTGCCGAAGCCGATGCCGGGGTCGAGCCAGATGCGGGACTCGTCGACGCCGGCGGCGACGGCTGCCTCCATGCGGGCGGCGAGGAAGTCCCGGACCTCGGCGACCACGTCGCCATATTCGGGGTTGACCTGCATCGTCCGCGGCTCGCCCGCCATGTGCATGAGGACGAGGCCGGCACCGCGGTCGGCGACCAGGGCGGCCATCTCGGGATCGGCGCGCAGCGCGGTGACGTCGTTGACGATCGCGGCGCCCGCGTCGAGGGCCGCCTCGGCGACCGTCGCCTTCGAGGTGTCCACGGAGATCGCCTCGGCGACGCCCGCCAGCGCGGCGACCACCGGCCCGACCCGGCGCAGCTCCTCCTCGGCGGCCACCGGCGCCGCCCCCGGCCGCGTCGACTCCCCACCGACGTCAAGGATCGCCGCCCCCTCGGCCGCGAGCGCCTTGCCGTGCGCGATCGCCGCCGCCGGATCGAGGTAGAGCCCGCCGTCGGAGAACGAGTCGGGCGTCACGTTGACGACGCCCATGAGTTTCACGTCCATAACAGAGTTCTAGCGGGGTGACTGACCAAGCAGTTCAAGGACGCAGGAAGCGAGGTGAGGGGAGCGCACTCTAGTGCGTGACCCGAAACCGAGCGCCCGAGGACGCCGAAATGCGCCGGTCAGACGCCCCGCTAGGAGGCGTCGCCGCCGGCGAAGCCGGGACGGGGGCGGGGCATTGGACGGGAGCCCTCGCGGGCGGCGGGCTCGGCGGCGGGCTCCGGCTCGGCGGGCGGGGTCGACTCCTCGTCGTCGTGGAAGACTTCGTCGACCGGCTTGCCTTCGAGCAGGGCGACGAACTCGTCCGCCTCGATCGTCTCCCGCTCCAGCAGCAGCTTGGAGATCCGCTCGAGCTGCTCGTAGTTCTCGTTCAGCAGGCCCTTGGCGGTCTGGTGGGCGCTCTCGACGATGCGGCGGATCTCGTCATCGATCTCACGCGCGATCTCGTCGGAGTAGTCGGGCTCCGAGGAGAACTCGCGACCGAGGAACGGCTGACCACGATCGTGGCCGAAGACGCGCGGCCCGAGGCGCTCGCTCATGCCGAAGCGCATCACCATCTGCTTCGCCGACTCGGTCACCTTCTCGAGGTCATTGGACGCCCCGGTCGTGATTTCGCCGAAGACGATCTCCTCCGCGGCACGGCCGCCGAGGGTCATCGCCATCGTGTCGGTCAGCTCCATCCGGGTGGTGAGGAACTTGTCCTCGGTGGGAAGGCTGATCGTGTAGCCGAGGGCCTGGCCGCGGCTGATGATCGAGATCTTGTGGACCGGGTCGGTGTGCTCCAGGAGCTGCCCGACGATCGCGTGGCCGACCTCGTGGTAGGCGGTGACGAGGCGCTCCTTCTCCGACATGACCCGGGTCTTCTTCTCCGGCCCGGCGATCACCCGCATGATCCCCTCCTCGAGCTCCTTCATCGAGATCTCGCGGTTGCCCGACCGGGCGGTCAGCAGCGCCGACTCGTTGATCAGGTTCGCGAGGTCGGCGCCGGTGAAGCCGGGGGTCTGGCCGGCCAGCGTGTCGAGGTCGATGTGACGGGCGAGCGGCTTGCCGCGGGTGTGGACTTCGAGGATGTGTTTGCGGCCTTTGCGGTCGGGCCGGTCGACGACCACCTGGCGGTCGAAGCGGCCTGGCCGCAGCAGCGCCGGGTCGAGGATGTCGGGACGGTTGGTGGCGGCGATCAAGATGATGTTGTCCTTCATCTCGAAGCCGTCCATCTCGACGAGCAGCTGGTTCAGCGTCTGCTCGCGCTCGTCGTGACCGCCGCCCATGCCGGCGCCGCGGTGGCGGCCGACGGCGTCGATCTCGTCCATGAAGATGATGCAGGGCGAGTTCTGCTTCGCCTGCTCGAAGA
>JBPYFM010000215.1:0-16222 GCA_051986435.1 Solirubrobacterales bacterium
TATAGCGCCGGTTAGGACGACCGCACCCCGGGGGACCCTCGATCCGGGCCCGGAAAGGGACGGAAGGCGCCCGGGCGTGTGACGTTCCCGGCATCTTCGTCACGGATCGGCCCCTGACGGCCCCCGATCGGCCGGAGGTGTGGCATCTCCCGCACCTCACCCTCACGTGAATCCGACCGCCTCACGTCCCTGTACCGGCTCTCCCCCGCACCCCTCACGTCCTGGGCGCCTCATGGGGGTCACAGCCTGCCAGGACCCCCATGAGGCGCCCAGGACGGCCGTCCGCGCCCCGGAGTGCCGCGGACGGCCGGGGCCCGCAGCGGCCCGCAGTGGTGCGGACGCCCGCCCTACCCGCCCAGACGCGCGCCGCTATCCGGGTCGAATAGGTGGAGCTTCGCGGTGTCGGCCCAGAGGTCGGCCTTCTGGCGGCGGCGGACTTTGCTGGTCGGCTCGAGGCGGGCGACGATCTGCTCGTGGCCTTCGCGGCGGCCGGCGGCGCCGGTCTCGGCGAGGCGTTCGCCGACGAGGTCGGCAAGTTGGTCGGAGTGGACGCCTTCCGACTCGATGTGGAAGTAGGCATAGAGGTCGGAGCCGAGGGACTCGACCAGGTCGATGTCGGCCTCGAAGAGCAGGCCGCGTTCGGCTTTGGTCGCGTCGGGGACGATCGCGGCGTCCTCGAAGTTCTCCGGGCGGATGCCGGCGACGACCTTGGTCGGCAGGCGGATCTTGGAGTCGACGACCTCGGCGGGCATGAAGTTCATCGCGGGCGAGCCGATGAAGCCGGCGACGAACAGGTTCCGCGGCCGCGAGTAGAGCTCTTCCGGCGAGCCGACCTGCAGGAGGACGCCGGCGCGCATGACGGCGACGCGGTCGCCGAGCGTCATCGCCTCGGTCTGATCGTGGGTGACGTAGATCATCGTCGTCCCCAGGATCTGGCCGGCCTCCGGCAGCCCTTCGGCGACCTGGATCAGCTGCTCCCAGGTTTCCGCCTGCTTCGACACCATGTCCTTGCGGTACCAGAGGAGCTGCGTGTTGGTGTTGAACGGCGACGCGTACAGTTCGCCTTCGAAGGTGGCGGCCTTCAGCACGCTCGGGAAGACGTCCTTCGATGCTTCCGCCTTCTGCCGGTCAAGGGCGCGATCCAGCCTCCGTTCGCGAATTCGGGCTTGATCGTGTACCTGCCGTGCGCTTCCTTGGTGCAGCGGTCGGCGGTCGCTTCGATCGTCCCGCCTGGCTGGATCGCGACGAGGAAGGTGAGCTGCGGTGGACACCCGGCCCCCGGCGCGAGGGTCCGTCTTCTGTGATGCCCGGGCCGCCGCGAAAAACGTGACTAATGCTGCTTGGGCGCCTTCGGCTTCGCCTTACCCGGCTTATGGTGCGCTTTCCTGTGGTGGCGCACCGGCTTGCGTTGGCCGCGCAGCTTCACCTTGCTCGTCGCCGTACTCGGCGAGCCGGTCACGTTGGTGGCGCTCGCCGAGATGGTCAGCGTCAGGGACTTCTTCGTCGTCAGCGCCGCAAGGGTGTTCAGCACCGGTTTGGTGAGGGCGATGTTGAAGCGCCCGAGCCCGCCGGGCGCCACCGTCTGTCCCGGCGACTTCAGCATGACCGTCTTGTCCTTGCCGATCTTCACCGTGGCGCTGACCGCCACCGGCGCCGAGAGGCTGCTGGAGACATAGACCGTCACCGCCTTGGGATGCGTCAGCGACAGCGAGCTGACCGTCACCACCGGGCAGGGTGACTGATAAGCGGCGCTCTGCGGGCACTGGTCCTGCGTTTCGTCGCCGTAGCCGTCGCCGTCGACGTCCGGCTCGATCCTCGCGACGACGGGCACCTGGAGGCCTCTTCCGGCCGGGGCCTTGAAGGTCGAACCGACCGGAGTGCCGCCGATGGACTGTCCGTAGATATCGCTTTCAGCGTGGGTTTCGCAGAAGAGCACGTAGGGGTTCCCGGCGAGCCCGAGGTAATCGCCTGCTTGGACCGGCAGCCGCGAGAGATAGACGTTGGCGCCTTTCAGGTCCAGCGACCCACCCGACGCTTCGGCGACGACCTTGAAGGTTTCGGAGCCTTCGCTCTGCAGGACCAGCAGGCGGGGTTGAAAGATCCGCGCGTATTCGCCGGGGAATCCTTTTTCCAGTTTGGCTTCCTGGTTGCTGATCACCTTCCATTCGGTGATCACGCCGGAGATCGGCGCGGTGACGGGCAGGGGGCTGTCCGGCGCGTGACCGATCGAGACGAGGATGGCTGCCGACACGGAGTTGTTCGCTGCGCATTCACTACCGAACACGGTCGCGGCGGATGCCGAGGCGGCGCCGACCGACATCGTCGCGGCGATGGCCATCGCGAGCGCTGCGAAGAGGCACTTCTTCATGCTCGCGTCGAGACTACCTCCTCAAACGACGTCGATGTGGGGGAGGAGGTAGGCGCGCAGGTCTGCTTCGGTGTTCGCGTCGTAGTGCGCGCCGGGTCGTTCCATCAGTGGGACCGGGAACCGCATCCGTGGAGAAGCCCCGCCGTGCCAGCCTGCTCCGCCTGCAGGGGTTCGAGGCGTCGTCAAGCGTCGGCCGGAGGCTCCGCCACCGATTCGGCGCGGGAATCCAGCGAGCGCCAGGCTTCGGCCGCGTCGGTGAGGCCGAGGACCAGGCTGCGGTCGCCGGCGGCCAGTTCGATCGTCGTGCCGCCGACCTCGCCGATGACACGCGCGCCGAGCGCCTCCAGCTCGGCGCGGTCGCCGCTGAGGACGAAGCCGCCGGGGCCCTCGCCGAAGAGGGCCTCGTCGGGGGTGCAGCCGCGCTCGCGCAGGTCTTGGAGGTCGGCGCGGCAGCCGAGCCCGGCGCCGATCGCGCACTCGGCGAGCGCGCAGGCGAGGCCGCCGTCGGAGACGTCGTGGGCGGAGGCGACGCGGCCGGCGCGGACCGCCTCGCGGACGGTCGCGCAGGCGGCGGCGACGGCGGCGACGTTCGGCTCCCCGAGCCCGCCCTCCAGCTCGCCGCGCTGCTTGGCGAGCTCGGTCCCGTGCAGGGTCGGCGTGAACGGGCCGAGCAGGCCGATCGCGTCGCCCTCCTTGACGAAGGAGCTCGGCGCGGTGCGCGCCGGGTCGGGCAGCTCGCCGACCATCGCCACCACCGGGGTCGGGTAGATCGGCCCGTCCGGGCCCTCGTTGTAGAGGGAGACGTTGCCGCCGACGACCGGCACGCCGAGCTCCTCGCAGGCCGCGGCGAGGCCGCTGATCGCGCGGTCGAGCTGCCAGGCGGGGACCGGCTTCTCCGGGTTGCCGAAGTTAAGGCAGTTGGTCAGGCCGAGCGGCTCGGCACCGACGCAGGCGAGGTTCTGGGCGCACTCGAGCACCGCCTCTACCGTGCCGTTGAACGGGTCGCAGGCGACCTTGCGCCCGTTGCCGTCGATCGACACGGCGATCGCGTTGCCCGCCTCCGGCAGCTGCAGGACCGCCGCGTCGGCGGTCTCCGGCCGGCGCACCGTGCGCGAGCCGACGATCGAGTCGTACTGCTGGAAGACCCACTTCTTCGAGGCGATCGACGGCGCGGCCAGGAGCGCCAGGAGCGTCGTCGCCGAGTCGGCGTCGGCCGGGAGCGTCGCGCGGTTGCCGTAGATCCAGGCGGCGGGGGCCGCGGGGGAGAGGTCGTAGAGCGGGCAGCCGTCGACCAGCGCCTCGACCGGCATGTCGCCGACGACCTCGCCGTCCTTGAGGATGCGGATGTGGCCGGAGTCGGTGACGACGCCGATCTGGGCCGAACCGGTCTGCCATTTGTCACAGATGGCGCGCACCTCGTCGACTTTCGAGGGCTCGACCACCGCCAGCATCCGCTCCTGCGACTCGCTGACCATGATTTCGAAGGGCTCCATATCGGCCTCGCGCAGCGGCACCGCGGCGACGTCGATGTCGATCCCGACGCCGCCCGCCGAGGCCATCTCGCCGGCCGAGGAGGTGAGCCCGGCGGCGCCGAGATCCTGTAGCGAGACCAGTAGCCCCTTGCCCAGCAGCTCGAGGCAGCACTCGAGCACCTTCGACTCCTCGAAGGGGTCGCCGATCTGCACCGTCGGGCGCTTGGAGTCGTCGCCCTCGCCGAGCTCGGCCGAGGCCAGGACGCTCGCGCCGCCGATCCCGTCGCGCCCCGTCGACGCCCCCATCAGCACCACCGCGTTGCCGACCCCGGCCGCCGCGGCGCGCACCATGTCCTCGGTCTTGGCGAAGCCGATGCACATCGCGTTGACCAGGCAGTTGTGCTCGTAGGGCTCCTCGAAGTAGACCTCGCCGCCGACCGTCGCCACGCCGATCGAGTTGCCGTAGTGGCCGATCCCCCGCACCGCGCCGTCGAGCAGGTGGCGCGAGCGGACCGAGTCGAGTTCGCCGAAGCGGAGGCTGTCGAGGACGGCGATCGGCCGCGCCCCGATCGCGAAGACGTCGCGGAGGATGCCGCCGACCCCGGTCGCCGCGCCCTGGAAGGGCTCGACCGCGCTCGGATGGTTGTGGGACTCGACCTTGAAGGCGACCGCGTACCCGGAGCCGACGTCGACGGCGCCGGCGTTCTCGCCCGGTCCCATCACCACGCGCGGCCCCTCGGTCGGCAGCCGCCGCAGCAGCTTGCGCGAGTGCTTGTAGGCACAGTGCTCGGACCAGAGCAGGCTGAACATCGCCAGCTCGACCGCGTTCGGCTCGCGCCCCAGCTTCTCCACGATCAGCTCGTACTCGGAGTCGGTGAGGCCGAGCTCGCGGTGGCGCGGCGTGTCGCTCACGCGTATCGCTCCAGCGCTTCGAAGACCCTGCGTCCATCCGTGGAGCCGGTGAGGGGATCGACCGCATGCTCTGGATGCGGCATCAGCCCCACCACGTTCCCGACCTCGTTTCGTACCCCCGCGATATTTCGCGACGATCCGTTGACGTTGTGCCCGTCCGCGTAGCGATAGGCGATCTGCCCATTTGCTTCCAGCCGATCAAGCATCTCCTCGGGCGCGTAGAACCGCCCTTCTCCATGCTTGAGAGGGATCGACAGGACGTTGCCCTGGTCATCGAGCAGGTCGGCCTGCCGGCACACGAAGCGAAGCTCCACGTTGCGCAGCAGCGCCCCTGGCAGCAGGCCCGCCTCGCACAACACCTGGAAGCCGTTGCAGATCCCAAGCACCGGGCCGCCTGCCGCGGCCAGCTCGGCCACAGCCTCCATCGCCGGCGCGAAGCGCGCGATCGCTCCTGCCCGCAGATAATCGCCGTAGGAGAAGCCGCCGGGGACGACGACGCCGTCGACCCCGCCGCCAAGGGTGCGGTCTTCGTGCCAGATCAGCCGCGCCTCGTCGCCGACCACCTCGCACGCCTGGAGGGCGTCGCGCTCGTCGCACGAACCAGGGAATTGGAGAACACCCCAGATCATCGAACGGCACCTCCTCCGCCTCGCGTCCGGGGGTGCCTGACCTCGGCGCGACTCACAGCGGCTGGATCTCGTAGTCCTCGATCAGAGGATTCGCGAGCAGCTTCTCGCAGAGCTCCCCGAGGCGCTCGGGATCGTCGGCCTCGAGCTCGACCATCCGCCCGACCCGCACGTGCCCGACGCCCTCGAAGCCGAGCGCCGGCAGCGCCCGCTCGACCGCCTTGCCCTGCGGGTCGAGGATCCCCTCCTTGGGGCGGATCAGGACCCGGGCCTTCAGAAGCTCTGCCCCGTGATGCGCTCGTAGGCCTCGACGTATTTGGCTCGCGTCTGCTCGACCACGTCGTCCGGCAGCTCCGGCGCGGGCGGCTTCTTGTCCCAGCCCTGGGCGGTCGCCCAGTCGCGCACGTACTGCTTGTCGAAGGAAGGGGGAGTCTTGCCCGGCTCCCAGCTGTCGGCGGGCCAGAAGCGCGAGGAGTCTGGCGTCAGCACCTCGTCCCCGAGCACCACCTCGGCACCCGCGTCCCGGCCGAACTCGAACTTGGTGTCGGCGAGGAGGATCCCGTGCTTCTCCGCCTGCTCGGCGCCGCGCTTGTAGACCTCGATCGAGACCCGGCTCAGCTCTTCCAGCAGCGCCCGGTCGCCGAGGATCTCGGCAGCGCGGTCGAAGTCGACGTTTTCGTCGTGGTCGCCGATCTCGGCCTTGGTCGACGGGGTGAAGATCGGCTCCGGCAGCTTGTCGGACTCGAGCAGGTTCGGCGGCAGGTCGATCCCGCAGACCGCGCCGCCTTCCTTGTATTCCTTCCAACCCGAGCCGGTCAGGTAGCCGCGGACGATGCACTCGACCGGGTACATCTCCAGCCGTTTCACCCGCATCGCGCGTTCGGCGACCTCCTCGGGCACGTCCTCGGAGATGAAGTGGTTCGGGACGATGTCATCGGTCAGCCCGAACCAGAACACCGACATGCGGTTCAGCACCTTGCCCTTGTCGGGGATCGGCGTCGGCATGACGACGTCATAGGTGGAGATGCGGTCCGAGGCGACCATCAGCAGGTCGTCGTCCCACTCGTAGATCTCGCGGACCTTGCCGGAGGAGAGCAGCTTCAGATCGGTGACGGATGGCATGGCCCCAATCTAGCCAAGCCGCTCCTCGGACCTCGCGACGAAGTGCCGCTCCCTCCGCAAATCCACGACCGCTGCGCCGATCCGTGGCATGATCGATCCGTGTCGCTGCCGCCCGAACCGTCGCGGGGCCCGCTCTGGCAGACCCTTGCCTGGAGCTTCCGGCCGCTCGCCTTCATGGCGCGCAACCGGGAGGAGATCGGCGACGCGTTCAGCGTCCGCTTCCTCGGCTTCGAGCGGCCGATGGTGATGGTCTCGGACCCGGCGGCGGTCAAGGCCCTGTATACGGAGCGGCGCAACGGACTGCCGCCAGGGCGGAGCTTCGCGCTCGAGCCGATCCTCGGCGCCCGCTCGGTCCTCCTGCTGGAGGGCGAGGAGCACATCGCGCGCCGGCGCCTCATGCTGCCGCCGTTCCACGGCGAGCGGATGCGCTCCTACGAGGCGACGGTGGGGGAGATCGTCACCACCGAGATCGACTCCTGGCAGCTCGGCCGCGAGTTCCCGATCCACGCGCGGATGCAGGCGGTGACGCTGGAGGTGATCCTGCGTGCGGCCTTCGGCGTCGCCGAGGGGCCGCGGCTGGAGGTTCTGCGCACGTTGCTGCGCGACCTGCTCGCGGCGACCGGCTCGACCCGCATCCAGCTCCGCTCGCTCTTTGCGCGGCGCACCGGCGCCGACCCGCTCGCCGAGATCCGCGCCCGTCTGGCCCAGGTCGACGAGGCGCTCTTCGCCGAGATCGCCGAGCACCGCCTGCGGCCCGACCTCGAGCAGCGCGAAGACATCCTCTCGATGCTGATGACGGCGCAGTTTGAGGACGGCTCCGCCATGGACGACAAAGAGCTCCGCGACCAGCTGATGACGCTGCTGCTCGCCGGCCACGAGACCACCGCCACCGCGCTGGCCTGGACCTTCGACCTGCTCCTGCGCCACCCGGTGGAGCTGGGGCGCCTGCGCACCTCGTTCGAAGCCGGCGAAGAGGCCTACCTCAAGGCGACGATCGCCGAGAGCCTGCGCCTGCGCCCGGTGGTCCCGTTGGCCGGCAGACGCCTCGCCAAGGACCTCGTCACCGACGACCTCGAGCTTCCCGCCGGCACCGACGTCACCGCGGCGATCTGGCTCACGCACACCAACCCCGACCTCTACCCCGAGCCCTTCGCCTTCCGCCCCGAGCGCTTCCGCGAGGCCGCCCCTGACACCTATGCCTGGATCCCCTTCGGCGGCGGCATCCGCCGCTGCCTCGGCGCCGCCTTCGCCGAGTTCGAGATGCGCATCGTCCTCCGCGAGGTCATCACCCGCTGCGACCTGCGCAAGGTCGACCCGAGCCCCGAGAAGACCGGCCGCCGCAACATCACCTTCTCCCCCCGCGCCGGCACGCCGGTGGTGGTCGAGTCTCGCCGCCCGGCTCGTGAGCCAATTGCGGCATAACTGGCACGCAATTGTTACTTCTTGCGCACCACCTGTTGCAACTTGATCTCTACGTTGGTACCCATGCGGACGGTGAGCTATACCGACGAGAAAATCGAGGCGCTGGACACGAAGGTCGATGTGCTCGACACGAAGGTCGGTGTGCTCGACACCAAGGTCGACGTGCTGGACACCAGGGTCGACGTGCTGGATACCAAGGTCGGTGTGCTGGATACCAAGGTCGATGCGCTTGAGAGTAAGGTGCACGACGGCTTCGCCCGAGCGGAGGTCGAGTACGCCCGCACCGACGAACGCTTCAAGCGGGTCGACGAACGCTTCGAAGAGGTGGACCGCCGCTTCGAGGAGGTGGATCGCCGCTTCGACGAGGTAGATCGGCGGTTCGACCGGGTGGACCAGAGGTTCGACGGGATGGAAAACAAGTTCGACGCGCTTCAGCGAGCGCTCCTGCAGATCGCCGCCGGATTGATCGGGACGTTGATCGCGGGCATCGTCACGCTGGTCGTGACGTTGATCGTCGCCGTCTGAGCGGCGGCCGTGTCGGCGTGATTCAGGCCGCCGAGGGCTTCGCCCGCGCGGCGGGGTGCTCCTTCGCCCACTTGGCGATCGTGCCGGAGCCGGAGATGACCTCGCCGTCGTCGAGGACGAGGATCGGCACCTCGTCGGTGCCCGACAGCTCGCGCACCTCGGCGCGGTCGTCCTTGCGCGAGCCCCACGTCCACGGCATCGCCCGGTAGCCCTTCACGGTCTTGATCTCGTACTCGTAGCCGGCCGCATCGAGGGCGTGCCCCGCCTTCGCGCAAGGATGGGCGAAGCCGGGGCCGGCGGTCTTGCTGCCACAGGTGTAGAGGATCATGCCTCTCACCCTAACCGTCAGACCGCCGGCCGGCTACGCCTTTTCGTTACTTCCTCAGGTCCGGTGAAGGCGATCTTCGCGGTCACCGTGACCTTGCCCTTCGCCTGCAGCGTCTTCAGGGCTTTGCCCTTCGCCGCGATCAGGATCTGGATCGGTCGAGGGCCCGTCGCGTGGCCGGATACTGGCTTGACGCCCGCACCGGTGACGACGCTGGACCCAGGCGTAGGGACAGTGACGGTGAGTCGGGCGGTGCCCGCCGTCGTGTTCGTCGCGACCTTCCCGGTCGAGAGCGGCGCGACCTCGGTCGGCTTTGCCGCCTCCTTCGCCGTGGCGGCCTCTTCCTTCGCCGCCCTGGCCTCACTTCTGACGCGGTACGGGCTCCTCGACACCTCGGTGCTCGTCGCGGCCGAGGGAAAGCTTCCGGAGGGAGCGTCAACGAGGACCGCGGCTTCTACGCCTTGTCCGGCGTCGCCGGGCTGACCGTGATCGAGGTCTGAGCGGCGCCGCTCAGTCGCGCAGCGCTTCGAGGCGCGCCAGGATCTCCGGCACGTGGGTCAGGTAGGCGCCGTAGTCGAAGACCGCGTCGAGGTCCAGCTGCGGGGCCGCCGCGGCGAGGAGGTCGCGGAACTCGGTGCCGGTGTCCCAGGCCTTCTGGGCGTTCTCCTGGACGACGCGGTAGGCGTCGTCGCGGGTCATGCCGGACTCGACCAGGGCGGTGAGGGCGCGCTGGCTGAAGAGGGCGCCGTGGGTGATGTCCAGGTTCGCGCGCATGCGCTCGCGATGGAGCGTCAGGCCGGAGGCGACGCCGGTCGCCAGGCCCTGCATGTAGTCGAGGACGATCGTCGAGTCGGGGAGGATCACCCGCTCGGCACCGGAGTGGGAGATGTCGCGCTCGTGCCAGAGGGCGACGTCCTCGAAGCCGGTCTGGGCGTAGCCGCGCAGGACGCGGGCGAGGCCGGTGATCCGCTCGGTGCGGATCGGGTTGCGCTTGTGCGGCATCGCCGAGGAGCCCTTCTGGCCGGAGCGGAACGGCTCCTCGACCTCGCGCACCTCGGTTTTCTGCAGGTTGCGGACCTCGGTGGCGAAGCGCTCGAGGCCGGCGCCCGCGAGCGCGATCGTCGCGGTCAGCTCGGCGTGGCGATCCCGCGGGATCACCTGGGTGGCGACCGGCTCGATCGCCAGTCCGAGCTTCTCCATCACCCGCGCCTCGACCGCCGGCGGCACCGAGGCGTAGGTGCCGACCGCGCCGGAGAGCTTGCCGTACGCGAGTTCGGCGAACGCCTCTTCGAGCCGGCCCAGGTTGCGGTCGGCCTCGAAGGCGAAGCCCGCCAGCCGCAGCCCGAAGGTGGTCGGCTCGGCATGCACGCCGTGGGTGCGCCCGACGCAGAGCGTGTCGCGCTCCGCCAGCGCCCGATCGATCAGCGCGTCGCGGTACTCCCTCGCCCCCTTGACGAGGATCGCGCCCGCCCGCTTCAGCTGCAGCGCCAGCGCGGTGTCGAGGACGTCGGAGGAGGTCAGCCCGTAGTGGATCCAGCGGGCTCCCTCCTCGCCGACCGAGGCGGCGACCACGTCGACGAACGCGGCCACGTCGTGGTCGGTGACCTTCTCCCGCTCGTCGACCGCCTCGACCGTGAAGGACGCCCGCTCGCGGGCCGCCGCCGCGACCTCGGCCGGGACGACGCCCTCCGCCGCCCACGCCTCGGTGGCCGCCAGCTCGACCTCGAGCCAGGTCTCCAGCTTCGCCTGCTGGGTCCAGACGGCGCCGATCTCGGGGCGGGTGTAGCGCGGGATCACGAGCGGGCTCCTCGGGCGGCGGTCGGCGCGCAGCTAGGCGTTGATGATCCGCGCCGCCAGCACGCCGGCATTTTTCGCCCCGTCGATGGCGACGCAGGCGACCGGGATCCCGGGCGGCATCTGCACCGCCGAGAGCAGCGCGTCGAGCCCGCCGAGGCTCTTGCCGAGGATCGGCACGCCGATGACCGGCAGGTCGGTGTGGGCGGCGGCGACGCCCGGCAGCGCCGCCGACATCCCGGCGCCGGCGATGATCACCTTCAGCCCGCGCGCCCGCGCGCTCATGCAGAACTCGCGCACCTTCTCCGGGTCGCGGTGCGCGCTCATCACGTGCGTTTCGGACTTGATGCCCTGTTCGGAGAGGTAGTTCTCCGCCGGAAGCATCTTCTCCATGTCGTTTTTCGACCCCATGATGATCCCGACCAGGGCGCCGGACGCCTCGAAGTCCTCCTCGATCTGCTCGATCTGCGCCTCGGTCTGCGTAGCAGGAGTGATGTCGGTCATGTGTTCCTCTCGGGCTGGGGTTGGGGGTTGTCAGGGGCGGGCGAGGCGCGCGACCGCGCGGGCGGCGATGTCGCTGCGGACCTGCATCCCGTCGAAGGAGATCCTGCCGGCCGCATCGTACGCACGCTCGCGCGCCGTGGCCGGGTCGGGACCGAGCCCGGTGACGTTCAGGACGCGGCCGCCTGCGGTGACGATCCCGCCGTCGCGGGCAGCGGTCCCGGCGTGCGTCACCTCGGCGATCTCCGCCGCCTCCGCGAGCCCGTGGATCACGTCGCCCTTCGACGAGCTCTCGGGGTACCCGGCGGAGGCGAGCACCACAGTCACCGCCCAGTCGTCGTCGAACTCGGCGCTCATCCCGGCGAGCCCGCCCGGCTCGCGCGCCGCGCGGAAGAGGTCGACGATGTCGGAGCGCAGCCGCGGCAGCACCGCCTGCGTCTCGGGGTCACCGAAGCGCACGTTGAACTCGATCACCTTGGGACCGTCGGCGCCGATCATGAGCCCGGCGTAGAGGACGCCGTGGAACGGGGTGCCGCGCTCGGCCATCGCCGCGACCACCGGCCGGTGGATCCGGGCGACGATCTCCTCGACCTCGGCCGCGCCCGCGAGCCCCGGCACCGGCGAGTAGCTGCCCATGCCGCCGGTGTTCGGACCCTGGTCGCCGTCGAAGATCCGCTTGTAGTCCTGGGCGGGGGAGAGGGGCACCACGTTCTCGCCGTCGCAGAGCGCCAGCAGCGAGAGCTCTTCGCCCTCGAGGAACTCCTCCATCACCACCGCGGTCGCGCCGAACCGCTCCTCGGTGAAGTAGACGTCGAGCGCGCTGCGCGCCTCGGCCTCGTCGGCGCAGAGGATCACGCCCTTGCCGGCAGCGAGGCCGTCGGCCTTCAGCACGGTCGGGTAGGCGGTCTCGGCGAGCGCGGCGACCGCCTCCTCGCGGCTGCGCAGCAGGACGTGGGACGCGGTCGGCACGCCCGCCGCCGCCATCAGCTCCTTGGCGAAGGCCTTCGAACCCTCCAGCTCGGCCGCCGCGCGGCTCGGGCCGAAGGCCGGGATCCCGGCCGCCTCCAGCGCGTCGACCGCGCCGACGACGAGCGCCGCCTCGGGCCCGATCACCGCCAGGTCGACGCTGCGCTGGCTCGCCAGCGCGACGATCGCCTCGACGTCGTCCGCCGCCACCTCCGCGAAGCACTCGGCGTCCGCCGCGATCCCCGCGTTGCCGGGCGCGCAGAGCACCTCCGGCGCCGCCGCCGAGCGCCGCAGCGCCCGGACGATCGCGTGCTCGCGACCCCCGCTGCCGATTACGAGCGCCTTCAAGCGGAGAGGTCCGACACGGGCATCGCGGTCAGCGTGCGGCTCTTCATCGTGCCGCGCGACCCGAGCTCCACCGAGATCTTCGCCATCGTCTGCTCGTCGGGAGCCTCGATCACCGTGACGAAGTCGTAGTCGCCGAGCGTCGCGTACTGGGTGACGACCCTGCCGCCCATCTGCTCGACCTCCTTGTTGACCTCGGTCACCCGGCCAGGGTTGTTCTTCAGGGTCCGCAGGCCCTCGGCGGTCAGGTTGGTCAGCATCAGGTAAGTCGGCATTGGCTCCTCCTCGCTTAATCCTAGTGGCCGATCGCTCGGGCGACCACTACCCGGATCGGGAGCCCGCCGGCGGTCGGCGAGCGTGGCCGGGGACACGTGGCGCCAACGCCTTCAGGGTGAGCGCCCCGGGCACCGTCGTGCGAGAGCCGCGACCCCGGGCATCGCCACCAGCCACAGTCGCAAGCGCGACATGTCCCCCTCCCTCTCCTCCGGATATGCGCGACTCTAATAGCCGGCCGGGTGCCGGACCACGAACCCTTCCGGGTAGGGCGGTTCGGCGTGCCAGCGGGGGCCGGTGCCGCTCGCGTCGCCGACCGTGTCCCAGCGCAGGCCGGCGATCACCATGTAGGTGTGGGTGGCGTTGGCGTAGATCGTGATCCACTTGCCGGGGCCGGGTTCGCCGTACCTCTCCAAGGAGCCGGAGGTGAGCGGGGTGTCGAGGAGGCCCGCGCCGTAGAGGGCGAAGCTGACCGCGCCGGAGCAGTCGTAGCCGTAGCTGTAGAAGGAGGCGTGGCCGCCGCCCCAGACGTAGGGGGTGGTGGCGATCGAGTTGGCGGCGGCGATCGCGGCCTTCACCGCGGGCGGGGCGCTCACCGGGGCGGCGGCGAGGCCGTTGGGCTGGATCACCGCGTCGGCGCCGGTGACCTGCGTTTCGGCCGCCAGCGGGGCGACGCGCCAATCGACGTAGTGGGTCTTGCAGCCGCCTTCGATTTCACCGGCCTCCGCGAGGACCTCTTCGACGTACCAGGCGGCCTGGTTGTGGGCGAAGACGCCGGCTTCCAGCGAGCCCTTCGACCAGATCTCGCGGGCGAGCGTCGCGGCGGAGTCGAAGACGTCGGCGTGTTCGATGTGGCCGTCGTCGTCGCCGTCGACGCGGAACTGCCTCCACTCGCTCGCTTCCAGCCCGAGCGGCCCCGTTTCTTCGAGCTGCTTCTTGTCCATGCCACGGCCGAAGTTCGACTCGAGGCGCGCCATCGCGGCGAGGGCCCAGACTCCGCGCTTGCCGAGTTCGTAGCGGGCCGCGGCGCGCTCGAACGCTTCCAGGTATTCGGTCGGGATCTGTTTCTTCCATCCGGGCGCGGCTTCGCAGCGGAGCACTTCGATCTGCGGGCCGAGGCCGGCCGCGGTGAAGGCGCTGTCGCCGATTTCGGACGCGTAGCAGCCGGCGTTGGCGAGGACCTCGGACACGTACCAGTCGGCGTGGTTGTAGGCGTAGATCGCGCCGTAGGTGTCGGCGGGCATCCCGGCGGCGGAGAGGTAACGGGCGGCGGCGAAGATCGCGTCTTCGGGGTTGTTCGGATCGGCGACCCCGTCGCCGTTGGCGTCGACGCCGTATTCGGCCCAGGTCGAGGGCATGAACTGCATCCAGCCCTCGGCGCCCGCCGAGCTCGGGCCGAGGTTGGTGCCGAACCCGGTCTCGACCGCGTTGATCCCCGCCAGCACCGCGGGCCCCTGCGATCCGAGCCCGTACTGGGCCGAGGCGCGCTGGTAGATCGGGATCAGTTGCGGCGGCACCGCGGTCGCCGCGCAGGAGGAGGCGGTCAACGAGGGGATCTGGAGCGCCGGCGCGGCCGGGTTCGTCCCCGCTTCTTCGCCGGCCCGTTCCGCCGCTTCGTCAGCTTCCTGTTCGGATTCCGCTTCGGCGAGTTCTTCTTCGCCGCGGTTCGGCTTTTCCGCGGTGGTGCCGCCGCTGGCCGGCGGGATCTTCGGATGGCGGACGACTTCGGGGGTGAGCGGCGAGTTTTCGGTGACGCCGCCGCCGGCGGGTTTCGAGCCTTCGGTGGGCGAGTTCGCTTCGGCTGATTCGCCTTCGGTCGCGGGCGGCACTTCGGTCGCGGATTCGCCGGTCGGCGCCGGGGCTTCGGTCGCGGGCTCGAGCGGGCTGCTCTGGGTCGACCCGCCGAGGCTTTCCCCTTGCGTCGGCCGTCCGTTTTCCGCCGCCGCCGCGACGCCGATCGGCAGCGCGAGCGCGACCGTGAGGACACCGGCAGCGGCGACCGCGCGGAGCTTGCGAGGGTAGTCGGGCATCAGCTCACCCGAGGACGTTCGTGACTTGCCACTTCTTGCCGACGCCCTGTTCCATCTCGAGCCGCAGCTCGCTGGTCACCCCGACCCGCAGCAGCGAGACGCTCACCGTGTACACCCTTCCCTTCGACGGCCCGGCGACCACGTTGACGACCTTCGCCTGCGGCACCTTGACGCTGGCGGGCTGGCGCGGCGGCCGGTGGAGGAGGGAGCGGGAAAGCTGTTTGGTGCTGGTCTGGTTGAAGGCCTTGCGCACTTTCGTGTCGATACCGCCGATCTCATAGACGACGAACGCCTCGGCGAAGCGCCGCGCCACCTTCTTCGCGGCCCGCGGTGCGGGCGGGCCGGAGAGCTCGTCGGCGGTGCCGCGGGCGCCCTGCCCGGCGGCGTTTCCGGCTTCCGCGCCGCCTGCCTGTCCGGGGCCGGCCGCCGCGGGCCCGCCCTCGCTCGCCGTCGCCAGGTCCGAGGCCTGTGCCTGGGCGGAGGCCGTCGCCGCGGGGGTCGCGCCGATCTTCGCGGTCGCCGCCGGCGTCTGGGCCGAGGTCGTGGTCGCGTCGCCTGGGGTCGCGTCGCTGCCGCCGGTCGCGCCTGCTCCCGCGGCGTCCAGGGACCCCCGCCGGGCCGGGCCTTCGCCGTCGCCACCGCCTCGCTTGTCGCCCAGCGCCTTTCCGTCTGCCACGCCGGCCCGCACGTCCTTGGCCGGGGAGAAGTCGGGCGGCGCGCCGTGCAGGGTCGGGCCGGTGGGCTTGGTCGCCTTCGCCTTCGGCGTGGGGGAGGGCGTGGCCGCCGCGGGCGCCGGGGCCGGGGTCCGCTGCGGGGTGACGAAGGCCTCCGTGGTCCCGGCGCTCGTCGAGGAGCCGCCGGAGCCCGCGATCACCAACGCCGCGACGACGCCGGCGACCGCGATGCCGCCACCGCCGAAGACGCCGATCGCGCCGCGCCGCCCGAGCTGCTCGAGCGAGTCCTCGACCGGCCAGGCCAGGTGCTCGCGCAGGAACCACCCGGCGTCCTCCACCGCCAGCCGCGCCCGCCCCAGGCCGGCGCGCGCGGACTCGACGCCCTCATGCGCACGGTCGACGCCGCCCCGCAGGCGTCCGGTGCCTTCGGTCTGCCCGTCGATCAGCTGCCGATTCTGATCGCCCTCGTCCATCTTGTTCTTCCCAGAGTGTAAGAGCACTTTCCGGGACGTTGTTTCGGCATAACGGCCGAATTCCCTAAGTGGGGAGCGGCTTTGCCCGCCCGTTCCCCACTTTTACGTATTGGTTACGAGGAGAAGTCGGGTTGCCTGGGGGCGGGCGGCCGGGGCCTTTCGGCCGACCGCAGCACTTCGGCCCGGGCCGGCCGCAGCACTTCGGGGCGGGCCGTCCGCACCACTTCCGCCAGCCGTCCGCGCCACTTCGGCCCCGCCGTCCACACCACTTCGGGGCGCCGGCGGCTGTCCTGGGCGCCTCATGGGGGTCCTGGCAGGCTGTGACCCCCATGAGGCGCCCAGGACGTGAGGGGTGCGGGGGAGAGCCGGTACAGGGACGTGAGGCGGTCGGACT
>JBPYFM010000216.1:0-10889 GCA_051986435.1 Solirubrobacterales bacterium
TCGGAGCCGATCTCGGGACGCTCCGCCTCGACCACCGCGGCCTGGTTCGGCCCCTGGAACATCAGCGCTTTCACTGGGCACTCCCTTCCGTCGTCTGGAACATCTCCAACATCAGCGCGGCGTTCTCCAGCCGCGGCTCCAGCTCGCCCGCCTCGATCCGCCGCGACAGCTCGACCAGCATCCGGTTCACCGGCGCGTCGCCGCCGAGCCGTTCCTGTTCGCGGACGACGAGGCCGCTCATCTCCTCGCCCTCCCCTTTGCGGCCCTTGATCCAGTCCTGCAGGATCGCCACTTTCGTGTTCTCCAGCGACCAGCCGGCGAGCACCGCGTCGAGCAGCGCGGCCGAGTAACGCTCAGGCGGCAGGTCCTCGATCCCCTCCTGTCCGAACATCGGCACGATCTTGTTGCCGAGTGCGAGCGCGGTGTCGAGGGCCTCGGTGCCGGCCGCGTCCATCACCTCGCGCATGCCCTCGACGTGGAGGGCGGCGACGAGCGGCACGCCGAGGATCGCCGAGGGCAGCATCTCGGCCGCGTTGGCGACCAGCTTCATCCACTTCGCCGAGCGCGGGTCGTCGGTCGGTTCGACGGCGCCGGCGCTGCGCAGCGGCGCGGCCAGCTCCTCGAGGCGCTCGCCGGGGCTGCGCTCGTCATAGGGACCGACCGCGAACCAGGTGCCGGCGGGCGGGGTCTGCCGTTCGACCACCCCGGGCTCGAAGCAGTTGCCGGCGATCTCGATCGCCGCGGCGAAGGTGCGCTCGGGCCCGAGGACGTCGGCCATGTCGTCGAGGGTCATCCCATTCTGCAGGCCGACCGCAAGGCCGTCGGGCGCGAGCACCGGCTTGATCAGCGACGCGTGCCAGCGGGCGTCGTAGGCCTTGGTGACGAGGTAGACGAGGTCGAAGGGCTGCTTGATCTCGGCCACCTCGCAGAGGTGGTGGATGCGGAGCTCGGTCACCGTCTCCTCGCCCTGCGGCGTGCGGACGGTGAGGCCGCGCTCGCGGATCGCCTCGACGTGGGCCGGCCACTGCTCGATGCAGGTGACGTCGAAGCCGGCGTTCGTCATGTCGGCGGCGATCGCCGCGCCGTTGGCACCGGTACCCACCACCGCGATCCGCTTCCCCGACACGCGTTCCTCCTGGCTCTGTTTAACCCAATGGCGCGTTCCGCGCGCCTAGTGTGCGCTCATATTAAACATAGCTGTCGCGCGAGGGCAACGCGTCACGGCTCGAGGATGACCTCGACGGCGCCGAGACCGGGCGAGCTGACGACGAAATGACCGCCGCCCGAGCAGGCGACGAGCGGCACGGTCGACCCGGTGATGATCACGTCCCCGTCCCGCAGCTCCTCCCCCAGTCCGGCGAGGTAGCGATCGAGGTAGGCCGTCATCTCCGCGGGCGTCCCGCCGACCAACGCGGTCGGGTCCGCGGCGGTGTCGACCTGCGTGCCGTCGCGCTCCACCGTGACCGCCCCCACGGCGGTCGTGGGGTCGCCGTCGAAGGTTCCCAGGACGGTGCGGCGATGGAAGATGTCCGCACCGAGGAGGTCGGCCAGATCGTCAGTCCCAGAGCCGAGATCAGCGAGCTCGATCGCGAGGCCGACGGCGCCGACCCGCGCTCCGTCGTCGCGGGCCGCGACCCGCACCGCGACCTCGGCCTCGAGCACCGGGCTCGTCCAACCCGAGAGCGACTCGGTGGCTCCCGAGTCGAGCAGCGTGGCGTCGGTGATGAACCCCGCCACCGGGCCCTTGATCCCCCATTTCTCCCGCGCCGGCGGGGCGCCGAGGCCGAGCTTCCAGCCGAGCCGGCGGGCGCCCGCGGCGAGCATCCGGTCGCGCCCGGCGAGCTGCAGGCGGGTGCCCTCGACGACCCGGGGGTCCTCCCAGGTCTCCGGCCGCGTCCCTGTAGCGTCAGCCATCACCGTTCAACGAGAGCATACACTTGATGAGTGACTATCCGAGGACTGCGCGCGATGAAGATCGCGATCCTGGGAAGCGGCGCGAACGGGGCGTCGATCGGCGCCGACCTCACCGAGGCGGGGCTCGACGTGACGCTGATCGACCAGTGGCCCGCGCACGTCGAGGCGATGCGGGCACGCGGGGTGCGGATCGAGATGCCGGAGCGCACGCTCGAGATCGCGGTCGACGCCCGCCACCTCTGCGAGGCGGCGGAGATGCACGAGCCCTTCGACCTGGTGCTCGTCCTGGTCAAGGCGTACGACACCCGCTGGGCCTGCGAGCTGATCAAGCCCTGGGTGGCCGCCGACGGCCTCGTCGCCGGCGTCCAGAACGGGATGACGCAGCAGGCGATCGCCGACGTGGTCGGGCCGGAGCGGGCGATCGGCTGCGTGATCGAGATCTCCTCCGAAATGACCGAGCCCGGGATCGTCCATCGGCATTCCGGGCCGAAGGCCTCCTACTTCGCGGCGGGCGCGGTCGATCCGGCGGCGGCCGGGCGCGAGGCCGAGGTAGCCGCCGTCCTCGCCCACTCCGCCGACACCGTCGACGCGCTCGGCGTCGGCGAGATCGACGCGGCGAAGTGGATGAAGCTGGTCAGCAACTCCTCGACGCTGGTGGGCTCGGCGATCCTTGGCATGCCGATCGCGGCGAGCGCGAAGCTCGAGCCGATGCGGGCGCTGATGCTGGCGGCGGGGCGCGAGGCGCTCGCCGCCGGCGCCGCGCGGGGCTATCCGCACGTACCGATCTTCGGCCTCGACGCGGCGACGATGGCGGCGGCCGACGACCTCCCCGAGCTCCTCCTCGACACGTTGGTCGAGCGCTTCGTCCTCCCCGAGACCACCTCGACCGTCCTCCACGACTGGCGGAAGGGCCGGCGCGGCGAGGTCGACGACATCAACGGCGAAGTGGTCGCGACGCTCGGCGCCGAGGCACCGGTGAATGCGGCGATCGTCGAGGTCGCCCACCGGATAGAGCGCGGCGAACTCGAGCCCGACCCCGCGAACCTGGACCTACTGCGGATGGGCGCCCAGCGCCAACCCCACCCTCGCGACCGCCAGGCGTCAGCACAGGCCGAGAGCTCGGCGGCGACGACGTAGGCGACGAGCTGGTCGAGGAACGTGCCCACCCGGTACGACGCTCGGTGAGCGCCGGGTTCTCCTCGTCGGTGCCCGCGAGGCTCGCGAACCCGCTTTCGACGAGGCGCAGCACCGTCCCCCGCCCTCCGCCCACAGCTGGAACTCCACCAGCGTCGCGTAGCCGTCCTGCAGGCTCGGGTCGCGATCGGGCTCCGGCGTCACCCAGCGGAACGCGAACAGCTTGGGCCGCTCGACCCGCTCCACCGTGCAGTTCGCGGTACCGAACTCGCCGAACTTGATCGCCACGTCGCCGCCCGGCCGCAGCGCCACCTCGGCCGACTCCGCCAGCCACCCGCCGATGTGCTCCGGCTCCGTCACGATCGATCACACGACCTCGATCGGCGCCTCGATCCGAATCTCCTTTTCGATGCCGTCCTGCACCACCTGAGACTTCCCGGTCGGACCTGCAACTCATTGTTGCGTCCTCATCCCCGAGCGCGCGAGCCCCGAGGCCAAGGCCGCGGCTTAGACGCGGCCGAGGGACGCGGGAAGGGACGAGGGAAGGGACGCGACCTCGCAAGCTGGCGCCCGGGGGCGGGTGGCGAGGGAGGGGAAAGGGACGGGCAAAGAGACGGGCAAAGGGACGGGCAAAGGGACGGGCAAAGGGACGGGCAAAGGGACCCGGCCCTCTCGGCCACGGCCCGGGCAGGCTGTGGCCGTGGCCGAGAGGGCCGGGTCTCAGGGGGGAGTGGAGGGACCCTCGCGGGAGGGTCACGGGGGAGTGACGGGAGTCCCACGGATCCGTCACCGATCCGTGACGGAGGTGGGACCTCGTCACGGAGAGCGTGAGATCTCCACGCTTCCTCCCGTGTCGCACAACACCGACGGGATGCGGTCGTCCTAACCGACCTATAGCGCCGGTTAGGACGACCGCACCCCGGGGGACCCTCGATCCGGGCCCGGAAAGGGACGGAAGGCGCCCGGGCGTGTGACGTTTCCGGCATCTTCGTCACCGATCGGGCCCCTGACGGCCCCCGATCGGCGGGAGTGTGCCTTCTCCCGCACAGGGTCCTCACGTAAGTCCGACCGCCTCACGTCCCTGTACCGGCTCTCCCCCGCACCCCTCACGTCCTGGGCGCCTCATGGGGGTCACAGCCTGCCAGGACCCCCATGAGGCGCCCAGGACAGCCGCCGGCGCCGCGAAGTGGTGCGGACGGCCCGGGCCGAAGTGGTGCGGACGGCCCACCCGAGCCCCCCAGCCCTACTGCGTGCGCAGGGCCCCGGCGCGGCGCAGGCCGCGTTCGAGCAAGCCGCCGAGGAAGTCGGCGAGGCGGTCGATGCGCTCGCGGGCCGGGCGGGCGAAGAGGAGGAGGGCGGCGGCGCAGCCGAGGGCGGCGCCGGCGACGACGTCGCTCGGATAGTGGACGCCGATCGCGACGCGGCCGACCGAGAGGAGGGCGGCGGCGAGGAGGGCCACGGTGCCCCAGCGGCGGTTGCGCAGCCAGATCGCCATCGCCACCGCGAAGGCGCCGGTGGCGTGGTCGCTGGGGAAGCCGGGGTCGGCGGCGTGGCCGCTGAAGAGGTGGACGCCGTGCGGGTCGGCGACGAACGGACGGGACCGGTCGACCAGTTCCGAGACCACCTTGCCGACGGCGAGCGCCAGCCCGGCGCTGAGCCCCGCCGCGACCGCGGTCCGTCGCCAGGCGCGCATCCGCTTGCCGTTGGCGAGCAGGAAGACGACGACGAGGGTCGCGATGAAGAGCGCCTCGGAGATGCTGACGTAGAAAAGCAACGGGTCCTCCACCGCGTCGTGGTGGTAGAGGAAGTCGTTGAGGGTGTGGAGGATGCTCCATTCCATGGTGAAGGAAACGTAACGGGATTGTTAAAAGGGCAGATGAGAGCTGGATGAGTCCCCCCGAGCGGGTGGTGGTACCGTCCCGGCATGTCACCGGTCGGTGACAAGGCGACCGCGACCCGGCGCCCGCATGACGCCGAGGCCTCCCGCCGCGCCCTGCTCGAAGCCGCCCGCGAGGTCTTCGAGGCGGTCGGGTACGACCGGGCGACGACGCGGGAGATCGGCGAGCGCGCCGGCGTCGACGCGGCCCTGATCGCGCGCTACTTCGAGTCCAAGGAAGGCCTCTTCATCGCCGCGATCGCGGCAGGCTCGGCGGAGGAGGAAGGGATCGACTTCGCCCCCCGCGCGCTGATCGCCTACCTGCTGGAGCGCTGGGACGAACGCGGCCACAGCCCGATCAGCCGCGCCCTCGCCAGCCCGACCCTGTCGCCGGACGCGCGCGCGCAGATCAGCGCCGTCGTCGCCGACCGCGTGCTCGTCGGCCTGGCCGCGGAGCTGCGCGGGCGCGGCGCCGGCGAGGCCGAGCTGCGCGCCGAGCTGCTCGTCGCGCTCGCCGTCGGCGTCGCCGTGACCCGCGCCAACGGCACCCTGGAGACACTCGCCGCGACCCCGCGCGAGCAGGTCCTGGCGACGCTCGCGCCGCTCCTCGACGCGCTGGAGAGCTGAGGCCGGCGATGGCGACCAAACGCAGCTCCGGCATCCTCCTCTACCGCGACCGCGAGGGCGGCGAGACACAGTTCCTGCTCGTCCACCCCGGCGGCCCTTACTGGACAAAGCGGGACGACGGCGCCTGGTCGATCCCCAAGGGCGGGATCGAGGGCGAGGAGGACTCGCGCGAGGCGGCGTTGCGGGAGCTCGACGAGGAGCTCGGCGCGGCCGCGCCGCAGCTCGAGCCGGAGGACCTGATCGACCTCGGCTCGATCCGCCAGCGGGCCGGCAAAGTCGTCGACGCCTGGGCGGCGGAGGGGGAATTCGACCCGGTCGACCTGGACAGCAACACCTTCGAGATGGAGTGGCCGCCGAAGAGCGGTCGTGAGGTCGAGTTCCCCGAGGTCGACCGCGCCGAATGGTTCGACCTGGAGACAGCCCGCCGCAAGCTGCTCCCGGCGCAGGGCGAGTTCCTCGACCGGCTGCTGGAGCGCCTCGGCCGCCCGGTCGCCCGCTAGTCCCGGCTGCGCTCGGGACGCGCCCCCGCGGGCTAGACTCGGCGTGATGGCCGACGAGAGCACGCCACTCGCGGCGCGGTTGCTGGGGGCCGGGGCGCGTGGCGCCGGGGCGGTCGGCCGTGCGACCGGCATCGACAGAGCCGTCGAAATGGCGGCCGAGGAGGCGATCGTCTCGGCGGTCGAATCGGAGGCGGTCGAGCGCGCGATCGCCCGCGTCCTCGAAGGGCCGGTGATCGAGGAGGCGGTCCAGGGCGCCCTCGACAGCACCGCGGTGAAGAAGGCGATTCTCGAGACCCTCGACTCGGAGCTGGTCGACGAGGTCTGGCGGCGGCTCCTGGCCGGTCCGCAGGTCCAGCAGATGGTCGAGCGGATCGCCGCGGCCCCCGAGGTGCGCCAGGCGATCGCCTCGCAGAGCGTCGGCCTGCTCGGCGACATCGGCCGCCAGATCGCGAAACTGGCACGGGAGCTCGACAACGCGGTCGAGCGCATCGTGCGCCGGATCTTCTTCCGCCGCCCCCGGCCGCTGCCGACCAACCGCGCCGGCCTCGTCACCCGCGGCGTGGCCTTCCTCATCGACGAGGTGATCATCAACCTTTTCTTCACCGTCATCGCCGGCGCCGCGACCCTGCTCGTCACCTTCTTCGGCGGCAGCGGCGAGGGCGTCCCGCGCGGCGCGATCGCGGTTGGCTCCTTCGCCTGGCTGGTCGTCGTCGGGGCCTATCTGGGCGGCTTCTGGGCGCTGGTGGGACAGACGCCGGGAATGCGCTTCCTCGGCATCCGCCTCGCGGAGCGCCGCCTGCCGCCCGGCCGCGCGTTTCGCCGGCTGATCGGCCTCGGCCTCTCCTTCGTCACCCTGGGGATCGGCTTCCTCGGGATCGTCTTCGGCGAACGGCGACGCAGCTGGGCGGACCGGATGGGGCGGACCGAAGTCGTCTACGACGAACGGCGCCCTCCGCCCGCGCCGTGGTCGACGCTCGGCGCGACCGATCCGGCGCCACCGCTGCCTGGCCCGGAGCCCCAGGCCGGTTCGGCGGGTACCGCGGCGCCGGCAGCGTGAGCGTGCCGGTCCTCGGCAGCGACGCGAGCTCGACGGCCATCGGAGGCCGCCGTACGCGCTTCGGCTCAGCTACCCGACGAGCTTCAGGACCTTGAAGCTTTTTGTGCCGCGGGGGGTCTCGACGTCGACGGTCGAGCCGACCTCGGCGTCCATCAGCGCCTGGCCGATCGGGGACTCGGCGGAGAGCTTGCCTTCGGCGAGGTTGGCCTCGGTCGAGCCGACCAGGGTCCAGGTGACGGTCTCGCCTTTGGACTGGTCCTCGACCTCGGCGGTGCGGCCGAAGGCGAAGGTGCCGTCGCTGCCCTCGTGGGCCTCGACGACGACCGCGTTGCGGAGGCGTTCCTCGAGGCGCTTGATCCGCGTCTCCATCATCGCCTGGTCGTCTTTGGCCGTGTGGTACTCGGCGTTCTCCTTGAGGTCGCCGAGCTCGCGGGCCACGCGGATGCGCTCGGCCATCTCCTGGCGGCGCGGCCCTTTCAGCTCGGCCAGCTCGGCTTTCAGTTCCTCGATGCCGGCGGCGGTGATCGGCTCGCCGCCCGCGTTCTGGTTCGCAGGACTCATTGTCGAAAGGTTGTCAAAAACAACGCCGAGCGGTCAGCCCGCGCGCGCCAACGCGCCGGTCGCCCGCGCGCGCCGCCGTCAGTTCGCGCCCTTTTTCGCCCAGCAGCGCCGGCGCCAGCGTCTTCACCTTCGGTTCCGCGGCTTCCGCCAGCAGGCCGAGCCCGAACAGTTCCTCGCTGGTCCGCAGCAGCGAGTAGGGCGTGTAGCGGGCGGCGTCGGTCGATCCCTTGGCGATGAACTTGGAGACGAGGACGGCGCCGGTCTTCAGCGGGTTCGGCGGCGCGGGCGGCGCCGCTTCGCCTTCCGCCGGCGGCACCGGCGGGTTGACGCCGCCGAAGGCCACGATCAAGAGGCCGTCCCTCTTGTAGGCGGGCGATTCGAGGATCTCCGGCACGACTTCGCCGAGCCAGGCGTCGGCGGCGGCGGCGCCGGTGGGTCCCCCTTCCGGGCACTGACCGGCGACGCCCGCCGCGCAGAGGTCGGGGGAGATGTAGGAGAAGCTCGGCGTCTTCGCTTCGCTCTTCAGGTCTTTCTTCAGTTCGGTGATCGGGACGTCGGCCGCCGCGCAGGTGCCGACGTCGAGCAGCGAGTGGAAGTGGGTGAACGGGTTGAGTCGCGCCGAGTAGCCGCCCGGTTCGACCTTCTCTTCTTCGGAGCCGAGCGGGTAGACGCAGTTCGCCGGTTCGCCGGTGGTCGGGCTCGCCATATCTTCCATGTAGGCGTGCCAGGTGAAGCCGCCGATTTCGAGCTGCCCGGCGAGCGTCGAGGTTTCGACCGCGTAGAGGCATTCTTCTTCGAAGACCGGGCACTCCGCTTCGGTCGCCTTGTTCGGCGGCCGGCCGCCGATCGTCGCGATCCCGTTCGGCGTGACGGCTTCGGTGAGCACCGAGTAATTGGTGAGCAGGAGGCCTCTGGGTCGCAGCGTGCCGTTCAGGTAGGGCATCTGGGACTCCGTGCCGGAGCCGAACGCCGCCTCGTAGCCGGAGCTCACCAGCGAGACGAGGAAGACGTGCTTGATCCGCCCGGCTTCCGGTTTGGGCGCCGGTTCCGGCGCTTCGGCTTCTTCGGTCGGCCCTTCTTCCGGCGTCGGTTCGGGGGTGACTTCAGGGGTGGATTCGGGCACGATCACCGGTTCGGGGGTCGGCCTGGCGACGCTGGGTTCCTTTGCCGGGCCGGCTTCGTGGGCGATCGGTTCGGCCGGGCCTTCGGGTTCCGGTTCGGCCGCCGGTCCGAGCGGCGCAACCGGGCCCGGCGCCGGGGTGCGGTCGGCGGCGAGGCTGTGGCCGAGCAGCGAGGCCAGCGGGCTCGCTTCCGGCTGGTTGGTCGCCGCCGCGGCGACGATCGCCGACGTCGCCACCAGCGAGGAGGCCACCAGGAGGCCGAACCGTTTGCCGGTCAGCGTCGCCGCCGCGGCGATCGCCGCGCGCAGCGGGGTCCGCAGCCGGCCGCTCACGGGCCCGCCTCGGTCGGCACCAGCGGCGTCCCGCACTGGGCGCAGAAGCGCACCGCGTGCCCGTAGGGCGCGCCGCACCCGGGGCAGAGCCCGGCCGCGTCGGCGCGCTCGAGTTCCAGCACCCGCTCGACCGCCAGCAGTTCGGCGTCGACCCGCTGCAGCTCCGCCGCCTTGCGGGTCAGCACGTCGAGCCGCACGTGGTCGCGGATCGCCATCTCGTAGAAGGCGCCGCCGAGGTCGGCCTGCATCACCGTGAACTTCTCCAGCAGCCGGTCGCGCTGGGCGATCAGCTCGGCGCTCTCCTCTTCCTTCAGCTCGGCCTCCCTGGCGGCCTCCTCTGCGGTCTTCGGCTTCGCCGGCGGCGCCGCGTCGTCCTTGCGCCTGCCGGGGAACGGGAAGCGGGGCGGACCGACCGGCGGCGCGACCGGGAGCTTCGCCGCCGCGCCGTCGGACGGGGAGGGGGAAGGGGACGCCGACGGCGGAGGCGGCGCGGCCGCGGATCCAGGCGCGGGCGGGGGAGGGGACGCGGGCGCGGACCCCGACCCGGGCGCCGACCCGGGCAGCGGCGGCGGGGGCACCGGCGCCGGCTTCACCGTCTGCCGCTGCTCGTCGCTCAAGGTTCGACCCCCGGCGTCGACGCTTCTTCGGCGCCGCTGCCTTCGCCGCCGACCACCACCACGTCGGGCAGGTTCTGCTGGGCCTTGATGTAGTTTTCGCCCGTCTGTTCGGGGTTTTCTTCGACCAGCTTCGTGTCGGCTTCTTCGGTCGCCTTGGTCGGTTTGTAGCCCGTCACCTGGTGGACCGTGCCGTTCTTGGTCTTCGACAGCACCTTGCCCTGAGGTTCGGCCTTCTTCGCCGGTCCCTTGGCCATCGACTTCTTGCCTTTCGCCGTCGATTTCGACCCTTTGGCCGTGCTCGCGGTCGGCGTCGTCGTCGCCGTTTCTGCTTCGACCGGCGCCGCGGCGACCTGTTGCCTTTCCGCCTGGTGGAGCGCTTTCAGCAGCGCCTCTTCGTTCGAGTCTCCCGATCCGCTGCGCCCGACGACGACCCCGAGCGCCACCGCGATCGGCAGCAGCGCGAAGAACCCGACCGCGGCGGCGCGGCTGCCGCCCCCCGGCGCCTTCGCCTGGCCTTTGGTCGGCGGCCGCCGCGATTTTTTGCTCATCGCGGCGAAGTACCGCGAGGCCGGGTTGGACCCGTTGCCGCGCCGCGCCGCGCATTCGACGCAGTAGCGCTGCTGCGGGTCCATCGGCGCGCCGCACTCCTCGCAGGGCTCGATCCCGTGCGCTCTGGGCAGCGTCTCCTCGCTCACTTCGCCTTCCCCTTCTGCTTGCCGTGATCTTGCTTGCCCCGCTCGCGCTTCTTCGCGTGCTGGCGTTCCGCCCGCGCTCTCAGGATGTGTTCGGCCTTTGCCTGTTGGGCGGCAGCCTTTTCCTGGGTCGTCGAGCAGCCCGCCGCGCCCGCGCCGAGCAGGCACAGGCTGGTGAGTGCCGCCAGCGGCCGCATCGCTCTGGCGCTAGCCGAACGCACCGCTGACGTACTCCCGCGTGCGCTCCTGCGCCGGCGTGTTGAAGAGGCGCGTGGCGCTGTTGTACTCGACCAGGTCGCCGAGGTACATGAAGGCGACGTGGTCGGCGATCCGGTAGGCCTGCTGCAGGTTGTGGGTGACGATGACGACGGCGACGTCGTCGCGCAGCTTGACGATCAGGTCCTCGATCACGGCGGTCGATTTCGGGTCGAGCGCCGAGCAGGGCTCGTCGAGCAGCA
>JBPYFM010000217.1:0-4324 GCA_051986435.1 Solirubrobacterales bacterium
GTAGTTCGTGGCGGACCCGTGGACATCGTGACGAACCCTCGCCGCCTCCCCCACGAAAGCCTCACGTCCTGGGCGCCTCATGGGGGTCACAGCCTGCCAGGACCCCCATGAGGCGCCCAGGACGCCCGCCACCGCCCTCGGCCTAGTAGCCCACGCTCTCCAGGTAGAGGGCGTGGGGTGGTGCGGTGTCGCCGCCCTCGCTGCGGTGCGCGCCCGTCAGGAGGGACTCGAACGCCTCGACGGTGCGGCGCGAGCTCGCGACTTCGAGCATCGTGCCCACCAGCGCCCGGACCATGTTTCGCATGAAGGCGTCGGCGGTGATGCGGAACGCCAGGAGCTCTCCGGCGCCCCAGGGACTCGGTTCGTCGGCCCAGCTCGCGGAGAAGACGTCGCGCTCGAAGCGGACGTGGTCGGTCTGGGTCGGGGTGAAGGCGGTGAAGTCGTGGGTGCCGAGGAGGGCGGCGGCGCAGGCGTCGAGCGCGTCGCGGTCGACCCGGTGCGGCCACCAGAGGGCGCGGCCGCGCTCGAACGGGCTCGGCGCCCGGGTAGTCGCCACGCGGTAGAGGTAGGAGCGCGACCGGGCGTGGCGGCGGGCATCGAAGCCGTCGGCGACCGTCTCGGCGCGGCGAACGGCGACGTCTTCCGGCGTCACGCCGTTCAGGTTGCGGGCGAGGTCGGGCGGCAGCGCCACGTCGGTCTCGAAGCTCGCCACCTGTCCCACGGCATGGACGCCGGTGTCGGTGCGGCCCGCCACGGTCAGCTGGACCTCCTCGCGGAGCACCTGTGCCAGCGCCGCCTCCAGCACACCTTGCACGGTACGCAGCCCCGGTTGGCGCGCCCAGCCGCGGAAGCCCGCGCCGTCGTATTCGATGTCGAGCCGGACGGTCGTCATCGGCGGCAGTATCGCTGACACCAGGGCCGCGCCGGGCGCCGTCGGCCCGACACCTAGAATCGAGGTCATGCGCATCCTCCTCACCAACGACGACGGGATCGCCGCCCCCGGGCTGCAGAGCCTGCGCCGCGCGCTGGTCGCGATGGGCGGGCTCGAGGTCGTCACGATCGCGCCGGACTCCAACCGCAGCGCGACGGCACGCAGCATCACCACCCGCTCGCCACTCTCGGTCGAGGAGGTCACCTTCGAAGACGGCAACGTCGGCTACGCGACCGACGGCACGCCCGTCGACTGCGTCCGCTTCGCCGAGCTCGGCCTCGCCGGGCCGCGCCCCGACCTGATCGTCTCCGGCATCAACCACGGCGCCAACCTCGGCGACGACATCACCTACTCGGGCACGGTCGCGGCGGCGCTCGAGGGGATCATCCTCGGCATCCCCGCCTTCGCCTTCTCCCAGCAGGCGACCGGCAACGGCATGGCCTACGGCGGCGCCCGTTTCGACTTCGAGTACTCCGCCGCCTTCGCCGCCCGCCTGGTCGAGCGGCTGCGCAGCGAGGCGATGCCGGAGGCGACGCTGATCAACGTCAACTTCCCCGGCGTCGAGGTGACCGGGGTGGAGGTGACGAAGCTCGGCAAACGGATCTACAACGACGAGCTGAGGCTGCTCGACGAGGCCGACGAGACCGGCCGCAAGCGTTATGAGATCTACGGCTGGAAGCCCGGCTACGAGGAGGCCGAGGGAACCGACCTCTCCGCCGTCGCGGCCGGGCGGGTGGCGGTGACGCCGATCCACTTCGACCTCACCGAGCACGGGGAGCTGGAGCGCCTGCGCGGCTGGGGCCTCGAGGAGATGCTCGACACGTCGGCGCCCGCCGTATGAGCGCCGAGGTCCCGGACGACGTCGCGGCGCGCGCGGCCGAGCTGCGCACCGAGCTCGACCGCCACAACCGCCTCTACTACGTCCTCGACGAACCGGAGGTCGGCGACGACGTCTACGACGAGCTGCTGGACGAGCTGCGCGACCTCGAGCGCGAGTTCCCGTCGCTCCGGACCCCGGACTCGCCGACGCAGCGGGTCGGGGCGCCGCCGCTCGAGCGCTTCGAGCCGGTCACCCACCACGAGCAGATGCTCTCGCTCGCCAACGCCCGCAACGAGGAGGAGCTGCGCGCCTGGGAGACCCGCCTCGCCAACTACCTCAAACGTCTCGACATCACCGCGTCGCAATTCAGCTACACGACCGAGCCGAAGATCGACGGGCTGGCGGTCACGCTCACCTACGAGAACGGCGTGCTGGTCCGGGGCGCGACCCGCGGCGACGGGCGGATCGGGGAGGACGTGACGCAGAACCTGCGCACGATCGGCTCGGTTCCGCTGCGGATCCCCGACGGTCCGGAGCTGATCGAAGTGCGCGGCGAGGCCTACCTGCCGATCGCCGCCTTCAAAGCGCTGAACGAGCGGCGCGCCGAAAACGAGGAACCGACCTTCGCCAACCCGCGCAACTCGGCGGCCGGCTCGATCCGCCAGCTCGACCCGAAGCTGGCCGCCGAACGGCCGCTCTCCACCTGGATCTACGGGGTCGGCGCGGTCCGAGGGCTCGACCTGCCGACCCACACGGACGAGGTCGAATGGTTGGAGAAGCAGGGCTTCAAGGTCAACCCGGACACCGCCCACCACCGCGGCGTCGAGGAAGTGGTGAAGCGCTGCCACTGGTGGGAGGACCGGCGCGAGGACCTCGACTACGAGATCGACGGGGTCGTCGTCAAGGTCGACGAGAAGGCGCTCTGGCGCGAGCTTGGCGTCGTGGGCCGCGAGCCGCGCTGGGCGATCGCCTGGAAGTTCCCGCCGACCACGGCGACGACGACGATGAAGCAGGTCGTCTGGAACGTGGGGCGGACGGGGCACCTGGTGCCGTTCGCGATGCTGGAGCCGGTGCACGTCGGCGGCGTCACGGTCTCGACCGCGACCCTCCACAACGAGGAGGACCTCGCGCGCAAGGACGTCCGCGACGGCGACGAAGTCGTCGTGATGCGGGCGGGGGACGTGATCCCGCAGGTCGTCTCGCCGAAACTGCCGCGGAAGAACCCGCGGGCGCGTAAGCCCAAACCGCCGAAGAAATGTCCCAGTTGCGGCACGCCGACGGTCAAGCAGGACGGGGTCTGGACGATCTGCCCGAACCGCACCGGCTGCCCGGGCCAGGCGTGGCAGCACGTCAAACACTTCGTCTCCAAAGGCGCAATGGACATCGAGGGCCTGGGCGAAAAACAGGCGGCGGTCTTCCTCGACCAGGGCCTGATCACCGACGTCGCGGACATCTACGACCTGACCGAGGAGCGGCTGGTCGAGGTCGAGCGCTTCGGCGAGACCTCGGCGCGCAACCTCGTCGCCGCGATCGACGCCTCCCGCGCGCGGCCCTTCAAACGGGTCCTCTACGCCCTCGGGCTGCCCGGTGTGGGCTTCGTCACCGCGGAGGCGCTGGCCGATCACTTCGGCTCGATCGACAAGCTCCGCGAGGCCGATCCCGAGCAGATCGAGGAGGTCGAGGGCGTCGGGCCGATCATGGCCGAGCAGATCGCCGAGAACCTCACCGACGACGCCACCTGGGCGTTGATCGAGAAGCTGCGCGAAAAGGGCCTGCGCCTCGAAGCCGACCCTTCCGAACAGCGCGTCGCCGGCGGCCCGCTGGAAGGCAAGACCGTGGTCCTCACCGGCACCCTGCCCGACCTCACCCGCGAGGAGGCCGCTTCGCTGGTGAAAGGGGCCGGCGGCAAAGTCGTCAACTCGGTCTCCAAGAAAACCGATTTCGTCGTGGCGGGCGAGAGCCCCGGCTCGAAGCTGACGAAAGCCCAGGACCTGGGCACGACGATCCTCGACGAAGACGGCCTCCGCGCGATCCTTGCAGGCGAGGTGTCCGTGGCGGACGAGGCCGACGGCGAGGCAGCCGACGGTACCGACGCTGCCGCGTAGCGGCCGGGCGGGGGGGAAGGGGCGGGGACGAGGGACGCGGCCCTCGCAAGCTGGCGCCCGGCGGACGAGGGACGCGGGCCGCTTCGAGCTGGCGCCCGGGGGCAAGGGACGGCCGAGGGACGAGGAAAGGGACCCGGCCCTCTCGGCCACGGCCCGGGCAGGCTGTGGCCGTGGCCGAGAGGGCCGGGTCTCAGGGAGTGTGGAGGGATCCTCGCGGGAGGGTGACGGGAGAGGGACGGATCCGTCACCGATCCGTGAGAGCGACGGATCCGTCACCGATCGGTGACGGAGGTGGGACGTCGTCACGGAGAGCGTGGGATCTCCACGCTTCCTCCCGTGTCGCACGACACGCACGGGGGTGCGGTCGTCCTAACCGGCGCTATAGGTCGGTTAGGACGACCGCACCCCGGGGGACCCTCGATCCGGGCCCGGAAAGGGACGGAAGGCGCCCGGGCGTGTGACGTTCCC
>JBPYFM010000218.1:0-15509 GCA_051986435.1 Solirubrobacterales bacterium
GCGCCGGCCGCACTCTCGACGGCCCGGCCGGCGCGCCCCTCGCCGCTGACCGCCCGCTCGAGGACCCCGACCCTGCCGCGGCCGAGGCGCCCGGCGCCGTCGCTCCGGCCGACCGGGCCGCCATCGACGCCGCCCGCCGCCGCGGCATGCCGGATGCGGTCGCGGACCGCCTCCTGCTCGAAGCCGACGCGCCGCCGGAGTTCGTCACCCGCTTCCAGCAGACCACCCCCGCGATCACCGCCAAGGGCGTCGAGGACACGGCCTTCTACCGCGACGTGCGCCTGCTGGCGCTGAACGAGGTCGGCGGCGACCCGGGGCGGTTCAGCCTCTCGGTCGCCGACTTCCACGCCCGCTGTGCCGAGCGCGCCCGCCGCTTCCCCCAGAACCTCCTGATCACGCAGACCCACGACACCAAGCGCAGCGGCGACTCGCGCGCCCGCATCGGCGCCCTGGCCGGGATCGCCGCCGAGTGGCGCGAGGAGGTCGAGTGCTGGTTCGAGCTGGCGGCGCCGCTCCGCACCGAGGTCGGCGGCCGCACCGCCCCCGACCCGACCGAGGAGTACCTGATCTACCAGACCCTGGTGGGCGTCTGGCCCGCCTCCTCGGGGCGGGTCGAAGAGTACGTCCGCAAGGCCCTGCGCGAGGCCAAGCGCAACACCAACTGGGTCGAGCCGGACGAGGAGTGGGAGGGGGCGGTGCTGGAGTTCTGCCGCCGCCTCTACGGGCCGGGCGAGCTGCACGACGCGATCGCCGACTTCGCGACCCGCCACATGCCGCGCGGCGAGCGCGCCGCGGTCGGCCAGCTCCTGCTCAAGCTGACGACGCCGGGCGTCCCCGACGTCTACCAGGGCGACGAGCTCTGGGCCCTCTCGATGGTCGACCCCGACAACCGCCGCCCGGTCGACTGGGACCTCCGTCGCGACACCATCGCCGCCCTCGACTCAGGTGCCCCGGTCGACCGCGCCAACGTGAAGATGCACCTGATCCGCCGCGCCCTGTCCCTGCGGGGGCGCCGCCCCGAGCCCTTCGCCGGCGCCTACCGCCCCCTCCGCGCCGACGCCCCGCTCTGCGCCTTCGCTCGCGGGGAGAGCGAGATCGTCGCCGTCGCCGCCGTCCGCGACGACACCGCCGACGCCACCTTCCGCCTCCCCGAGGGCGCCGCCGGAGAGTGGCGCGACGTCCTCGCCGGCTCCGGTCCCGAAGGCGGCCGCACCCTCACCCTCGGTCCCCAGGTCCTCTTCGACCAGGTCCGCCTCCCAGGTTGGCAGGTCGCGCTGCTCGAGCGGGTGGGGTAGCGCGCCGGCTCGCCGGCGCGGTCGCGTGGCGGCCGTCCGAGGGAGGTCCTGGGCGCCTCATGGCGGTCCTGGCTGGCTGAGACCGCCATGAGGCGCCCAGGACGGGAGGGTTCCGTGGGGAAGGCGGCGGGGGTTCGTCACGAACTCCACGCTTCCGTCACGGTCTCTCATGGATCGGCACCTGGGGACGGCCGCGACGGGGTGCCCGTGGAGCTTTACCGCCTCATTGGGACGGTAAGGCTCCACGGGGGGCGCCCGTGGCGACTTACTCGGTCATAGACCGAATTTCGCGCCACAGCAAGGTCCTGAGTGGTGGGAAGGCATGAGGAAGACGGAAGGAAGTGTGGAGATCCCACGGTCTTCGTGACGAGGTTGGAGGACCGTCACGGTTCCTCGGCTACCTCACGGACGTTTACTTCCGTCCCCGGCCGTGCGGCGCTTCTTCTTCCGAGCCGCTCACGGCTTCCGCGGATTCCGCCGCGGCGGCGGCGGCTTCGGTCGTCGTCACGACTTCCGTCGGCGTCGAAGCGGCTTCCGTGGTGGCCTGGTGCGAGGGGTGTTCGGGGTGCTCGGCCGCCGCGGTGGTGGCGCTTGACGAGGTGGTCGGCGAATGCTGTGCCTGCGCTGATTCTGACGTTCCGCCGGCCTTCTGGGGGTGGGCTGGGTGGTTCGGGTGCGCGGCGGGCCGAGCGTTCGTCTGGACGGGATGCGCCGGGTGAGATGCGTGCGCCGTCTGCGTGGGGTGGGTCGGATGCGCCGGATGCTCGGGATGCTCAGGATGCGCGGCCTGCGTCGGCTGCTGGGCGGCCGCGCCGTTCCGGGTCGACCCACCCCGACCGTGGGTGTCCGCGTGCAGCGAACGGCTGTGGGCGTGGGCTTCGGAGCCGCCCGTCGCGGTAGGCCCGGCGGTCGCCGCCCGGCCGTGCGTCGGGGCGCTGAGGCCGACCTCCACGGTTCCGGCACGGTGGAAGAAGCGGCGTGACACCCCCGCGACCGCGACGTGGCGGGCGTCGCCGACCCGCGGCGCGGCGCCACCGTGGCTGTCGGAGTTGCCGCGAACGACCGCCGGTCGGCCGTCACCTCCGTTCGCCGACGAACCGCCGCTGTGGAGAAGGCTGCCGTGATCGACCGCCACGGCGCTCACGCCGAGGACGGCGACGATCGCCGCCGTCGACTTCAGGATCGCCCCGGTCGAGGCGACTTTCGCCACCGCGCCCGCGGCGACGCCGGCACCTCCCGTCGAGCCGCCCGCAACCGCGCCGGACCCCACGGTCGAGGCGCCACCGCCGGCAACCGCGCCGGATCCCGCCGCCTGCGCGCCGCCGCCGGCGGCCGTCCCCGTCAAAGCCCCCTTGGCCATGGCCGCCACGGCCACCGCCGGCAGCGGCGCGATGCCGGCAAGGGTCTCGCTGCGGCTGCCGATCCCATCGGCGAAGCGCCTGCATTCGGGACAGTCGCGCAGGTGGGCGCGGAGGTCCCGCCGGCGCGCCACCCGGCCGTCCCGCTCGGAGAGCAGGGCGGTGACGGCGTCGCACTCCATCTCACGTCCGTCGGTCATCTGCTGCAGGCTCCGCCGCGCCTCGTAGAGAACCTGCCGGGCGGCGCCGGTCGAGGTGCCGAGCGCCGCGGCGATCTCCTCGAAGTCGAGGCCCGCGAGCTCGCGCATCACCAGGGCGCCGCGGTGACGCTCCGGCAGCTCGGCGATGTCGGCGAGGAGGTCGCGCAGGCGGTCGCGGTCGGCGGCGCGCTGCTCCGGGCCCGCGGCGAGCACCGGCAGCTCGTCGGCCAGCGGCGCCGTCGGCCGCGCCCGCCGGCGCAGCTCGATCGACTCGTTGTGGGCGACGCGGTAGAGCCATGGCTTCAGCTCGATCGTGCGGCGCTCGCCGGGCAGCGCCCCCAGCGCCTTGACCATCGTGTTCTGGAGCGCGTCCTGGGCGTCCTGCTCGTCGCCGAGGACCGCGACGCAGTAGCGATAGAGATCCTGCTGGTAGCGCTCGAAGATGGCCGCGAAGGCATCGCGGTCGCCCCGCGCCGCCCGCCGGGCGAGTCGTCGGTCATTCCACACACCCTCCTTTTACCCGGATCGCGCCCCGGATCGCGAATTCGATCCGGGGCGTGGGCGAGTTCAGCTCGCCGCCGCTTCCTTTCGCACCTGGTTCGCTTTCGCGACGCACTGGCTGAAGGGGGTGCCTTTCTGGCCCTTGACGTGCTTCTTCGAGAATTCCTTGCAGGCGACCTTCGCCGACTGGCCGTTTGCCGCCTTCGCCATCGCGTTCACGCATCGGCTGAACGGCGTGCCCTTCTTGCCCTTTTCGTGCTTCTTGGACTCGCCGCGGCACTTGACGCCATAAGCGGCGATCTTTTCCGCCATCGAGGCCTTCGGTCCGGGCGTGGGATGGACAGGGTGCGTCGGGTGGACGGGCGCGGGCGCGTAGGTCGGGCCTTCCGCGAGGGCCGCCGCCGGTGCCGCCAGCAACGCCGACGCGGCGAGGAGGGCGGCGATCTTGGACTTGAGGTTCATCGACTCTCCTTGTGGTCGGCCCCGCTCGGGGCCGGTCTGAATCTGCTCTTTCCTCCAACGTGCCGCCGCGGCTTCTATCAGGGGGAAACCCACGATTTATGCTCGAGTTGTGATCGCCGGTGCCCGAGCGGGAGCCGACCAGCCACGAGCGGCGGGCGGGGCGGTGGTGGGACGACTCCTACCGCGACGGCAGCGCGCCCTGGGACATCGGCCGGCCGCAGGCGGCGTTCGAGCGGCTGGCGAGCGAGGGGCGGTGGAGCGGCCCCGTGCTCGACTCGGGCTGCGGAAGCGGCGAGCACGCACTTCGTGCCGCCGCGCCAGGGCTTCCGGCCCTCGGCGTCGACGTCGCCGAGACCGCGATCGCGGTGGCGCGCGAGAAGGCCGCGGCGCGTGGCCTCGAGGCCGAGTTCGAGGTCGCCGACGCCCTCCACCTCGAGCGACTCGACCGCACCTTCGACACGGTCCTCGACTGCGGCCTCTTCCATACCTTCGACGGGGACGAGCGGCGCGCCTACGGCGCGAGCCTCGCCGCCGTGACCCGGTCCGGCGCGACCCTCTTCGTCCTCGGCTTCCGCCCCGGCGCCCCGGAGACCGAGGGCCCGCACCCGGTCCCCGAGTCCCGAACTGCGCGCCGCCTTCGTCCGCCTGCCCTGGTCACCGTCCAGCGATGTTGATGGGCCGAAAAACCACGTATAACGTGGTTTTTCGGCCCATCAACATCACGGTGCCAGGCGCGCGTCAAGCTCCGCCCGGTCGGCCAGCGGCCTGCTCTGCGGCGAGGCCCAGGCGCCGCGCCAGCTCTCCCGCGCCCGCCCCGGCGGAGTCGGCGGCCGGGAGCCACTCGATCGGCCCGCGTGCCCGCACCTGGCGGTCGTGCTCGCGCCGGTAGAGGATCAGCGCCGCCACGCGGGTCGGCGGCGATCTGCCCCGCCTTGGCGCTCTCGTAGTTGGTGAAGAAGCCCCCGCGCGTCGGGCGCGCCGTCCTCCCCCACCGTCGCCAGCGTCATCGCGTCGGCCAACGGGAGCTCCGCCGCGGCCGTCTCGTACCAGCGGGCGAACTGCTCGAACGGGTCGGGGGAGAGGTCGCCCTCGTGCAGCGGTGGAAAGGCGCGCTTCTCGGTCATCGCCGGGATCTTGGGGCAGAACGGCCTCCGGGCCGGCGCAGGTACCTCAATACCCTCATATATATGGGCGACGAGGCAACCCCCGACACCACGCTCCCGCGCGCCGAGGACGTCGACGGATTCTTCCCGGCCGACTCGATGGTGCGCCGGCTGCACCGCGAGCGCGTCGTCGCGTTCTCCGGCCTGCGCGCTCTCCTCATGCAGGCGTGCGAACCGCTCGGCGTGGTCGGCTTCGAGCGCCACTCGATCATCTTCGACGACCCCCGCACGCGCCTCCTGCGCACCGACGAGCGGATGTCGCACATCTACTTCGGCACCGCCGAGCAGGCGGAAAAGACCGGCCGGACCGTGCGCGCGATGCACCGCCGCGTGCGCGGCGTGACCGCGGAGGACTACGGCCCCGTCCGGGCCGGCACGCCCTACGACGCCTCCGACCCGCGGCTCGGCCTCTGGGTCCTGGCCAGCCTCGCCGACTCGGCGCTCCTCTACTACGAGCGCGTCCTCGGCGGCCTCGACCGCGAGGATCGCGAGCGCTACTGGACCGAATACCGCCGCGTCGGCGAGCTCCTCGGACTGCCGCCCGATGCGATGCCGCCGACCCTCGCCGACCTGCGCGACTACATCGACGGACGCCTCGCCGACGGCAGCCTCTGGATCGACGAGAAGCGCCGAGACGCGGCAAAGCAGATGGTCTTCTCACCGCCGTTCAGCGGCGTCCTGCGGGTCGCCGTCGCCCCCATCCAGGAGACCGTCAAGCTGATCTCGGTCGGCCTGCTCCCGTCGCCGATCCGCTCGCTCCTCGGCTACTCCTGGGACCCCGCCCGCGAGACCCTCCTGCGCTCGACCCTCCTGCAGCTCCGCCTCGGCTCTCGCTTCTGGCCCGAGTCCGTCCGCCTCCACCCGGCCGCCCGCGCCGAGGCCGGCGAGGCCTACGGCGCCCTGGCCGCCTGACCCGGCCGCGCTCGGCCCGTTCGCGCCCCGCCGTGGACCTCGACCAGGGCGTCGCCGTCGCTCTCGGTCACCGGCCGCAGGATCAGGCGCTCGGTGCGCAGCTCGAAGTTCACGATTTCGAAGCTTGACCGGTGGGCGGCCTGGGTAGGGTGGCGGTCATGGTCGAGCGGATCGAGGAGATGCCGGCGGGGACGGTCGGGTTCAAGGTCGTCGAGGAGCTGACCGGGGACGACTACCGGGAGCGGATCGAGCCGGCGCTGCGTGAGGCCGCCGAGGCGGGGGAGGTGCGCCTCCTGTTCGAGATCGACGCCGGCATCGGCATGGACGCCGGCGCTGTGATCGAGGACGCGAAAACGGGGCTGAAGCTCGGCATCGGCCACATGAAAGCGTGGAAGCGCACGGCCGTGGTCACCGACGTCGACTGGATCCGCAAGGCGATCAACGCCTTCGGCTTCATGACGCCGGGGGAGGTCCGGGTCTTCGAGCCTGGCGAGCTCGGCGCGGCCAAGGTCTGGGTCGCCGAGTAGGCCGCCCGCGCTGAGTGAATTCGCCGTGCCCTGGCACGGTCAACTCATGCAGCGCGACGCGAGCGCCCCCAACTTGGCTGGACAGCCGGCACAATGCCCGGCATGGTCGGGGAGAGGGAGCACGATCTCGCGTTGTTCGGCGCGACGGGGTTCACCGGCGGGCTGACCGCGGACTACCTCGCCGCCAGCGCCCCCGCCGACATGCGCTGGGCGCTGGTCGGCCGCAATCGCGGGAAGCTCGAGGCAGCGGCCGCGCGCCTCGCCGCCGCCAATCCCGAGGCGCCGGTGCCCGACCTGCTCGTCGCCGACGCCGCCGATCCGAAGGCGCTCCTCGAGGTCGCCGGCTCGACCCGCGTCGTCATCACCACCGTCGGCCCCTACGCGCTCTACGGCGCGCCGCTGGTTGCGGCATGCGCCGCCGCCGGCACCGATTATGTAGATCTGACGGGGGAGCCCGAGTTCGTCGACCGCATGTGGCTCGACCATCACGCGACGGCGGAGCGGACCGGCGCGAGGATCGTCCACTGTTGCGGTTTCGACTCGATTCCGCACGACCTCGGTGCGTATTTCACGGTCAAGCAACTGCCCGAGGGCGTACCGCTCGCCGTCGACGGATACGTGCGCACCAACGCCCAGTTCTCCGGCGGCACCTACCACTCGGCGGTCAACGGCTTCGCCCGGGGACGGCAGACGCTGGCCGCGGCGAAGCAGCGCCGCGCCGCCGAGCCGCGCCCCGCGGGTCGCAAGATCCACTCGGCTCCCGCACGGATCCGTCGCGTCCCCGAGCTCGGCGGCTGGAGCGCGCCGCTGCCGACGATCGACGGCACGATCGTCCGCCGCTCCGCCGCCGCGGTCGACCGCTACGGCCCCGACTTCACCTACGGGCACAACCTGATCGCCCGGCACCTCGCGACGATCGGCGGCATGGCCGCGGCGGTTGGAACCGTCGCCGTCCTCGCCCCGATCCCGCCCGCCCGCAAGCTCATGTTGAAGGCGAAATCGCCCGGCGAGGGCCCCAGCGAGGCGACCCGCGCCAAGAGCTGGTTCAAGGTCCGCTTCGTCGGCGACGGCGGCGGGAAGCGCGTCGCCACCGAGGTCTCCGGCGGCGACCCGGGGTACACGGAGACGGCGAAGATGCTCGCCGAGTCGGGGCTCTGCCTCGCCTTCGACGACCTCCCGGAGCGATCCGGCCAGCTCACTACCGTTGCATCGATGGGTGACAAGCTTCTCACAAGGCTGCAAAACGGCGGGATAGCGTTCCGCGTGTTGGAGGGCAGCTGAGCGGCGCCCGGCCGCCGGCGCCGCGAGACGGAGGAGACGCAACATGGCCGCAGAGACCCTCACCAAGACCCCCGGCGACGGATCCGATCCGACCGAGCCGGAGCGCCTCGACGTCCTCATCGTCGGCGCCGGCATCTCCGGGATCGGCGCCGCCCACCACCTGCAGGAACGCTGCCCGGGCAAGACGTACGCGATCCTCGAGGCGCGCGAGGGGATCGGCGGCACCTGGGACCTCTTCCGCTACCCCGGCATCCGCTCCGACTCCGACATGCACACGCTCGGCTACCGCTTCCGTCCCTGGACGGCGGCGAAGTCGATCGCCGACGGCGAGTCGATCCTCGAATACGTGCGCGACACCGCCCGCGACGGCGGCATCGACAAGATGGTGCGGTTCGGTCACCGTGTCGTGAAGGCTTCGTGGTCGAGCGAGGAGGCCCGCTGGACCGTGACCGCCGAGCGCGGCGACGGCGGCGAGGCCACCTTCAGCTGCGCCTTCCTGATGATGTGCGGCGGTTACTACCGCTACGACCAGGGCTACACACCGGAGTTCGAGGGGATCGAGGACTTCGAAGGGCGCGTCATCCACCCCCAGCACTGGCCCGAGGAGGCCGAATACGAGGGCAAGCGGGTGGTCGTGATCGGCAGCGGCGCGACCGCCGTGACGCTCGTCCCGGCGATGGCCGAGGACGCCGCTCACGTGACGATGCTGCAGCGCTCGCCCACCTACGTCGTCTCGGTCCCGGGCGAAGACCCGGTCGCCGAGTTCCTGCGCAAGCTGCTCCCGCATCGCGCCGTCTATCCGATCGTCCGCTGGAAGAACGTCGCGATTCAGAGCGTCACCTTCCGCCTCGCGCGCAACCGCCCGGGCCTGGTCAAGCGCGTCCTGCGGAAAGGGCTGGAGAAAGCGCTCCCCGCGGGTTACGACATCGACACGCATTTCAAGCCGAACTACAACCCGTGGGACCAGCGCCTCTGCGTCGTCCCCGACGGCGACCTCTTCAAGGCCATCCACGACGGCAGCGCCGAGATCGTCACCGACCACATCGACCGCTTCACCGCGAACGGGATCGAACTGAAGTCGGGGCGGAAGCTCGAGGCCGACGTCATCGTCACCGCGACCGGGCTCAACCTGCAGTTCCTCGGCGGGGCGAAGCTGGAGGTCGACGGCGAGGAGCCCGAGCAGGGCAAGCTCATGATCTACCGGGGGATGATGCTCGGCGACATCCCGAACCTAGCCTTCACGATCGGCTACACCAACGCCTCGTGGACGCTGAAGGCCGATCTCGTCGCCGAATTCGCCTGCCGGCTGCTGAACCACATGGACGCCAACGGCTACGACGTCTGCATGCCGCGCCTGAGCGACCCGAGCGTGACCGAGGAGCCGATCATGGACTTCAGCTCCGGGTACGTCCGGCGGGCGATCGACCAGCTGCCGAAGCAAGGATCGAAGGAGCCGTGGAAGCTGCGCCAGAACTACGCGGTGGACCTGCGGACGCTCCGTTACGGGTCGCTCGAGGACGGCGCGATGACGTTCTCGCGGCGGGTGCGGGCGGCGGAGAAGGTTCCCGCCTGAGCAGGCTTTCCGGGAGGCCGCGTCCGCTGCGCGCGGCCGGGCGGCGTTCCGGCCTCGCGTTGCTCGCCGCCGTCGCGGCCGCGCTGCTCGCAGCCGCGCCCCCGGCGTCGGCCAGGCCGTGGATCGGCGTCCGCGGCGCCCACCTCGTCGACAAGGAGGGCCGCCACGTGCGCCTCCTCGGCGTGAGCCGCTCCGGCACCGAGTACGCCTGTCAGCAGGGATACGGGTTCTTCGACGGCCCGAGCGACAAGCGTTCGATCCGCGCGATGAAGTCGTGGCACATCAACGCCGTGCGGGTGCCGCTCAACGAGACCTGCCGGCTCGGCATCGACGGCATCGGGCCGCGGTACGGCGGCGAGGCGTACCGCAAGGCGATCCGTGCCTGGGTCGGGCGCCTCGAGGACGCCGGCCTCTACGTCATCCTCGATCTCCACTGGGCCGCGCCGGGCTCCCGTCAGGCGACCGGGATCATCCCGATGGCCGACGCCGACCACGCGCCGGCCTTCTGGCACTCCGTCGCCGGCGAATACAAGGACGACCACGCGGTCCTCTTCGACCTCTACAACGAGCCGCACGACCTGGGGTGGGAGTGCTGGGAGCACGGCTGCGTGATCCACGACAAGCGCGTCGGCGACTATCGCGCCGCGGGGATGGCCGAACTCGTCGAAGCGGTCCGCTCCGCCGGCGCGCGGCAGCCGGTCATGCTCGGCGGCACCGACTGGGCGCGCGATGACGAAGGCTGGCTCGCCCACCTGCCGCCCGATCCCGCCGACGCCGAGGTCGCCTCCAACCACACCTACAACTTCGCTGCCTGCGGCCACCGCTGCCGCGCCGCCCTCGCCGAGGTCGCCAGATCCCACCCCGTCGTGACCGGCGAGCTGGGGGAGGGCGACTGTCGCGACGACTACATCGACCCCTACATGAGCTGGGCCGACCGCCACGGCATCTCCTACCTCGCCTGGGCCTGGGACACCCACGGCGGCTGGACCTGCCGCTCCGGCCCGTCCCTGATCAAGGCCTACGACGGCACTCCGACCGCCTTCGGCCGCGGCTTCCGCGACCACCTCCGCCACCTGGCGAAGCGCCGGGCCGGATAACCTTGGCCAATGGACGACCAGCGCGTACTTGACCGCATCGACGAGCTCGTCAAGGAGGAGGAGGACCTTCTTCACCGCCACGAGGGCGAGGGCCTGAACGAGGACGAGCACGCCCGCCTCGAAGAGATCAAACTGCAGCTCGACAAGACCTGGGACTACCTCCGCCAGCGCCGCTCCCTCCGCGAAGCCGGCGACGATCCCGACCAGGCGAGCATGCGCGACGGCGGCACCGTCGAGGACTACGGCACCGTCACCCCCTACGACGACACCGAGGGCGACGCCCCCGAATAGGCCTCACAGGTTCCAGCCGAAATACACCTCGGCCCGAACCACCTGATCCCCGTCGAACCCGAGCACCTCGGTGTTCCGAAACCGCGACCCGTCCTTCCGCGTCGCCTCATAGGTGACGACCACCTCGTCGCCCTCCTCGACCAGCCGCACGAACTCATACTCGGTCAGCGACCCGGCTCCCGGCCAGCACCGCTCGAACCACCCGTCCCGATCGAGCCCCGCCTCATCGGCGGGCGAGTGAAATTCAAACGGCTCCCCGAGCAACCCCTCGACCGCCTCCCGGTCCCCCGCCGCGAACGCCCGATACATCCCCTTCGCCAACTCGATCCTGTCCATCGCGCCATCTCCTTCCAGCGACTCATCCGTCCAAACAGAGACCCGCCCAGCCCCCAAATCTCATCGCACGCGGCAACGGCAACCCCCGGCCCCGCGCCCCCCGGCATAATGTCCCGTCCGCGGCGCCTTGGCGGAGTGGCTACGCAGCGGCCTGCAAAGCCGTTTACACCGGTTCGATTCCGGTAGGCGCCTTCGCCGTGGGGATAGGTGGGGAACGGCATGACCGGGCATCGGAGTACGTCCAGGTAAGAGCCGCCGGAAATTTGGTTCGGGTTCACCTCCTCACCGTCGCCGACCACTCAGGCGTGCACGCGCTCCCTCTTCGCGCCGGGCCGAACCAGGTGGTCAGGGCATCGATGAGAGCGTCGTCGTCGCGATCGCCTACCCAGGCGACGTGGCCGTCCGGGCGGATCAGGAGGGCGGTGGGGGAGTCGACCTCGCCGATCGCGGGGAGCCCCCAGGGGGCGTCGCACCTCGCGTCGACGAGGTCGATTCGATCGGCCCAGCCCGCGAGGTCGAAGGCGCCCGCTCCGCCGAGGTTCAGCAGTACCGGGCGAGCCTGGTGCATCAAGGCGAAGACGGTGGTCGGGCCCTCGGCCGTGACGATGTCAAGGTCGGGGACCCGTCGGCCGAGCAGCGGATGGCCCTCTCCGAGGTCGTAGCGGACGCCGAGGCCGGAGGCCAGGGCGCCGAGGTGCTTGCGGGGCTCGTCCATCACGGTCACCTCGGCGATCGTCTCGGACAGTGCTTCGGTGCGCGGGTCCACGCGCATGAGGGCGTTCAGGGCCATCGTGTACTTCAACGATCGGGCGATGGTCGGTTGACGCTCCTCCTGGTAGGTGTCGAGGAGGCTGTCGGGGGAGATGCCCTTGACCACCTGGGCCAGCTTCCAGCCGAGGTTCACCGCGTCGGCCATGCCAAGTGGGATCCCCTGGCCGCCCATCGGGGAGTGGATGTGGGTGGCGTCGCCGGCGAGGAGGACGCGGCCCTCACGATAGGAGGCCGCCTGGCGGGTCGCGTCGGTGAAGCGGGAGATCCAGGTGGGGCTGCGGACGCCGTAGTCGGTGCCGTAGACGGTGAAGAGGGCGTCGCGGAGCTCGTCCAGGGTCGGGTCGTCGCCGGTCTCGAGGCGGGCCTCGGGGACGACGATGCGGAGGTGGTCCCCGCCTTCCATCGGGCCGATGCCGCCGACGCCGAGGGGCCCGCGGTGGAGGCCGAAGCCGGATCTGTCGGTCATCTGGGCCTCGGCGACGATGGTGCTCTTGGTGGCCTCGGCGCCCGGGAAGTCGATGCCCGCCCCTTTGCGGATGGCGCTGCGCCCGCCGTCGCAGCCGACCAGATAGCCCGCGCGGAGGGTGGTGCCGTCGGCCAACCTGACGTCGACCCCGTCCTCGTCCTGGGCGAAGCCGACGACCTCGTGGCCATAACGGACGGCGACGCCGAGGTCCCAGATCCACTCGGCCATGATCCGCTCGATGTGCTTCTGCCACAGCGCCAGCCCGTAGGGGTGACGGGTGGGGAAGTCGCCGATGTCGATTTTGGTCTCGCCGAAGGAGATGATCTGGGCCGTGTAGCCCGCGGCGAGGAAGGGGCCGGCGGCGCCGCGCTGGTCGAGCAGCTCGATCGCCCGCGAGTGCAGGCCGCCCGCCCGCGACCCGTCCAGCTCCTGGTTCGGGCGCCGCTCGAGGATCAACGCATCGACCCCGGCCAGCGCCAGCTCCGCTCCCAGCATCATCCCGGTCGGGCCACCGCCCACGATCACCACGGCGTGCTCGGTCGTCGCACTCATACACACACTCCTCGCCTCGAATCCTCACTTGAAAAAACACACAAATCCGCCTTCGCGGCGGGCGAGTATGGGGTATGGAAAGGGCTTGTTTCAAGCCCCGTGTGTGGTATAAATTGGTACTGGCGAGAGGGAGGGGATGTTCAGCTCGACCGGCCGCGCGGCGCCAGGGCCGAGTACATCGTCTCGTAGAGGGAGCGGAACCCCCGGCGTTCGTAGAGCCGACGGGCGCCCTCGTTGGCGGTGCGGACGGAGACCGACAGGTGCTCGATGCCCCGTTCTCGCGCCCACTCCTCGGCCGCGTCCATCAGCGCCGTGCCGATCCCGGCGCCGCGCGCCTCCGGCAGCACCGCGACCGTCTCGATCTCCAACAGGCTGTCGATGGCGAGCGACTCCGGCGCCGACCGCGGCCGTGCGAACGCGTAGCCGAGGGCGCCCCCAGGCCCGTCGGCGAGGAACAGGACCGCACCGTCGCCCAGCGCCTCCCGGTAGCGCTCCCGTCGCCCCGGCCAACCCTCCTCCGGCGACCGCACCGGCAGCTCCGCCGGCGTCAGCTCGCCGTGGTGAGCGGAGAGCGAGAGCCAGAGCGCCCGCACGTCGTCGAGGCGCTCCGGTCCGGCCGCGACTATCTCCACGCCTTTCACGAAGCGTCGAGGCTAGCGGCATGCCTAGGATGCCCGCCATGCCGAAATCGCCGATCGCCGACCCGAAAGAGGACTATCCCCGCTGGTACCAGGACGTGATCGCCAAAGCGGGCCTGGCCGAGAACGGCCCGGTGCGCGGGACGATGGTGATCCGTCCCTACGGCTACGCGATCTGGGAGCGCATCCAGGCCGACATCGACCGCCGCATCAAGGCGGCCGGCGCCGACAACGTCTACTTCCCGCTCTTCATCCCGGAGAGCTACCTGCAGCGTGAGGCCGAGCACGTCGAGGGCTTCAGCCCGGAGCTCGCGGTGGTGACCCACGCGGGCGGCAAAGACCTGACCGAGCCGGTGGTCGTGCGGCCGACCTCGGAGACCGTCTTCGGCGAGCAGATGGCGAAATGGGTCAACAGTTACCGCGACCTGCCGCTGCTGCTGAACCAGTGGGCGAACGTCGTCCGCTGGGAGATGCGCCCGCGCCTCTTCCTGCGCACCTCGGAGTTCCTCTGGCAGGAGGGCCACACCGTCCACGCGAGCGCCGAGGACGCCGCCGCCTACGCGCTGCGCATCCACCACGACGTGTACCGCGACTTCCTCGTCGACACGCTGGCGTTGCCGGTGCTGCTCGGCCGCAAGACCGCCGAGGAGCGATTCGCCGGCGCGATCAACACGATGACCTGCGAGGGCATCACCCGCGACCGCAAAGCGCTGCAGCTGGCGACGAGCCACGAGCTCGGCCAGAACTTCGCCCGCGCCTTCGACATCAGCTACACCGACGAGGGCGGCGAGGTCCAGACCGCCTGGACCACCTCCTGGGGCGCCTCGACCCGCCTCGTCGGCGGCCTGATCATGGGTCACGGCGACGAGCGCGGCCTGCGCCTGCCGCCACGGATCGCCCCGACCCAGGTGGCGATCGTGGTCGTCCGCGACGAGGACGGGGCGGTCGACGCGGCCCGTGACCTCGGCGAGACCATCGCCGCCACCGGCGCCCGCGTCGAGGTGGACGCCGATACCCACACCGGCTTCGGCCGCCGCGCCACCGACTGGGAGCTGAAGGGCGTGCCGCTGCGCATCGACCTCGGCCCGCGCGACCTCGCCGAGGGCCAGGCGACGGTCGTCCGCCGCGACACCGGCGACAAGCTCGCGATCCCGCTCGGCGACGTCCCCGGCCGCATCGAACCGCTCCTGAGCGACATCCAGGCGCGGATGCTCGGCGAGGCGACGGACTTCCGCGAGTCCGCGACCACCGACGTCGCCTCCGTCGAGGAGGCGCTCGAGGCCGGTCGCGAGGGCGTCGGCCGCATCGAGTGGGCACGCCTCGGGCCCGAGGGGGAGCGCCGGCTGCTGGACGAGGGGGTCAGCGTGCGGTGCATCCAGCGGACCGACGGCACGGTCCCGGCCTCCGAGGACGAGCCCGACCTCCAGGCGATCGTCGCTCGGGCGTACTAGGGGAGTGGGGTGGAGGCGGGCGCCCGCGCCACTTCCGCGGGCTGGCCACACCACCACGCTCGGGCCCGTCCACACCACTTCGGGTTGCCGGCGGCTGTCCTGGGCGCCTCATGGGGGTCCTGGCAGGCTGTGACCCCCATGAGGCGCCCAGGACGTGAGGCGTTCGTGGGGGAGGCGGCGAGCGTTCGTCACGATGTCCACGGGTCCGTCACGAACTACGTGGACTCGTCGCGGTCTCTCAAGGATCGGTCCCCCGCCGCGAGGTCATGCCCGTGGAGCCTTTCTGTCGCTATACGACAGAAAGGCTCCACGGGCGCCTGTGGCGCCTGTGGCGCCTTACTCGCGTATAGAGCGAGTTAGGCGCCACGGCAGAGGCCTGGTGGTGGGAAGCCATGAGGAAGACGGGAGGAAGCGTGGAGTTCCCACGCTCTTCGTGACGACCCCTGAGTTCGGTGACGGTTCCGTGAGCCTCCCGTGAGCCTCCCGTGAGCCTCCCGTGTGCCTCCGGTCCCACTCCCCCCGCACTCCCGTGACGCCTCCGTCCCGGCTGCCTCCCCCCGCACACCCGGCCCTCTCGGCCACGGCCACAGCCTGCCCGGGCCGTGGCCGAGAGGGCCGCGTCCCTTGGTCGTCCC